>CANJXY010000131.1 GCA_947478925.1 Hyphomonadaceae bacterium
GGCTTTGGCCCGCGCGCCAGCCTGCCAGCGCCGCCGGACGTTATGGGTGATCATCATGTGGTCCTGCGCGTTGCGGCCAAGCTGCTAATCCCGCTGATCTCGCTCTACGCTTTCTATGTTCAATTCCACGGCGACTTGGGACCCGGCGGTGGATTCCAGGCGGGCGTGATCCTGTCAGTCGCTGTCATACTTCATGCGCTTGTATTCGGCCTACGTGAGACCGCGCGCGCAATACCGGCAAAGCTGGCGCGGACAGTTGCGACGCTGGGTGTCTTGCTTTACGCGGGCCTCGGTGTGATCTGCATCATCAATGGCGGGGGCTTCCTCGACTACGACCACCTGTTCTCGTCAAAGGTCGAGGCGATGATCCCGCCCGGCTTGTTAGGTGACACCAACGCCACGCATCACTGGGGCCAACATTTCGGCATCTTCTTCATCGAGCTCGGCGTTTTGCTGACTGTGTCTGCAACCATGGTCACCATCTTCTATGGCTTTACCGGGCGGATGATGGACGGGGAGGCGGCGACGCGATGAGCCAGATCGTATCCCACTTCAACTTTATCGCCGTCGTCGTGCTGATGATGATGGGCCTGTTCGTCGTGTTTTCGAGCGGCAACCTGATCAAGCGGATGATCGGGCTCGCAATATTCCAGACATCGACGGGCCTGTTCTATATCAGCCTTGGCAAGGTCTCGGGCGGGACGGCTGCGATCATGGTCGATGCGCAGAGCGCCGATGGGCAGGCGCTGTCGGAGGCGCTCAATCCACAATACGTCGCGCAGTACGGCATCGATGGCGTGGTCTATTCCAACCCACTGCCGCACGTGCTGATCCTGACGGCCATTGTGGTCGGCGTCGCGACGCTGGCGGTTGGTCTGTCGATCGCGGTTCGTATTCGGGAAGTCTACGGGACGATTGAGTCCGAAGAAATCAACGCTCTGGCGCGGGTCGATGCGGCGCGATCGGAGCCCGTTTCGTGACACTGTTCGACACGCTCTACGTCGCTCCACCGGCGCTGACTGCGCAGGCCCCGATCCTCGCGATTGCTGGGCCGCTGATCGGCGCGTGCGCTGCGGCGTTGAGCCCGGGTGGGCGCTCGGGATGGGTGATCTCGGTCATCACCGCTGCGTTCGCGCTGTGGATGTCGCTTGCAGTTGCGTGTGAAGTCTCGCGCCAAGGCGTCTTGCTCTATGTGATTGGTGGGTTTCAGCCGCCGCTTGGAATTGCGCTGCGTATCGACGCGCTGGGTTCCGCGATGGCGTTGCTGGTCTCCACCATGGGCCTGATTGGCGCTGTGTATTCGGGTCATGCGCTGGTGTCCGAAATTCGCGCCGAGACGCACACGCTGTTCCAATCTGGATATTTGCTTTGCCTCGCGGGCTTCCTCGGGCTGGTGTCGACCGGAGATGCGTTCAACGCGTTCGTGTTTCTCGAAGTGTCGTCGATCGGGACCTATGCGCTCGTCGCAGCGGGCGAACAGCGGGACAGGCGGGCGCTGCCGGCTGCGTTCAACTACCTCATCATGGGCACGATTGGCGCTACGTTCTACGTCATCGGCATCGGCTTCCTCTATGGCGCGACCGGTACGCTCAACATGGCCGATATGGCGGCGCACCTGTCGATTCTGGGCGACAACACCGCAGTGCAGGCAGGCTTCGCTTTTGTTGTCACGGGTCTCGCCATCAAGGCGGCAATTTTCCCGCTCCATGGCTGGCTGCCGGGCGCGTATGCAGGAGCGCCGAGCCTTGTTTCGGTTTTCCTCGCGGCGACGGCAACCAAGACGGCGATCTATCTGATCGCGCGGTTCACGTTCGACGTCTTCCCTGACGCATCAACGTTCGGACAGGCATTCCTCCACGTCGTGCTGGCGCCGCTGGCGGCAGTTTCGGTGATCGTGTGTTCAGTGCAGGCCATCTTCGAGAAGGAGGTCCGGCGGATGCTGGCCCTCTCCTCCGTCGCGCAGGTGGGCTTCATCATGCTCGGGCTGTCGCTGGCCAATGCAGCGGGGGCATCGGCGGCGATGTTCTACATTTTTGCGCACGCGCTGATGAAAGCGGCGCTTTTCATGGCGTTGGGTGCACTAGCAATCAGTGTGCGGGCGCGGACGCTGGATGAGTTTGCGGGCGTCGCGCGTGAAGCGCCCTGGACCGCGGCGGCGATTGGTGTTGGTGCAGCCAGCCTTGCGGGTTTGCCTCTCACAATGGGTTTCATCGCCAAGTGGAAGCTTGTCGAAGCGGCGTTGCAGGGCGGGGTGATCTGGATGGTTGCGGTGTTTGCCGCGGGATCGGCGCTGACGCTGATCTATGCCTGGCGCATGGTGGAGGCGTTGTTCTTCAGCGCGCCCGTACCCGGCGCGCGCCGTGCCCGTGAAGCTCCGGTCGGCGTGCTGGTGCCGTTGTGGGTTCTCGTCGCCTTGTCGATCTGGTTCGGCCTCAACGCCTCCCTGCCGGAGACTCTCGCGAATTCCGCTGCTGCTGTTCTCTTTGGAACGGCGCGATGACCGGCGATCTGCTGATCCTTCTCGCGCTGGGCGTGCCGCTGTTCTCGGCGATCTTGACCTATGCTGTCGGGCGGATGTCGGATGTACGCGAGACGATGACGATCGTCGCATGCATCGCGCTAAGCATTGTCACCATCTCGATGCTGGTGCGAGTTAGTGCGGGAACGCCGCCCACGATGACGCTGGCGCGACCGATTGCTGGACTGGATATCGCGTTCAAGCTGGAGCCGCTGGGCGCGCTGTTTGCGGTGATGGCCAGCGTGCTGTGGGGCGTCAACTCGCTGTTCTCCATCGGCTACATGCGCGGGCGGCGCGAGGCGAACCAGACGCGGTTCTACACGTGCTTCGCGGTTGCGATGGTGGGTGTGATGGGTGTGGCGATGGCGGCCAACCTGTTCACGCTGTTCATCTTTTACGAGGTGCTGACGTTCTCGACCTATCCGTTGGTGACTCACAAGGGCGACGCCGCCGCTCAACGGGCAGGGCGCATCTATCTCGGCACGTTGGTCGGCGCCTCAGTGCTGCTGTTCCTGCCGGGGATCATCGCGGTCGCGGTGCTGGCGGGCTCGACTACATTCACGCCAGGCGGTCTGCTAGCAGGCAAGATCGATGGCGGCGTTGCGAGCGCAATCCTGTTGCTGCTGACGTTTGGCGCGGCGAAGGCGGCGTTGATGCCGCTGCACGGCTGGTTGCCCAGCGCGATGGTCGCGCCGGCCCCGGTCTCCGCGCTGCTGCATGCCGTGGCCGTGGTGAAGGCGGGCGTCTTCACGGTCCTCAAAGTGTCGACCTACGTTTTCGGGCCTGAGCTGATCTCGACGCTGCCAGCCGCGAACTGGATTCTCTGGATTGCGGCGGCGACGATTGTGATCGCCTCGCTGGTGGCGCTTACCAAGGACGATCTCAAGGCGCGGCTGGCATGGTCGACGGTGAGCCAGCTGGCATATGTCACCTCAGCAGCAATGCTGCCCTGGGCCAGCGGGTTGGTTGCGGGCGGGCTGTACATGCTGTTTCACGCCGTCGCCAAGATTACGCTCTTCATGTGTGCCGGCGCCATCTATGTTGCGACGGGCGCGAACCGCGTGTCGGAAATGGGCGGGCTCGGGCGTAGGATGCCCATCGTGTTCACCTGCTTCATGATCGCAAGTGTCTCGGTGATCGGCCTGCCGCCGATGGCGGGTATGTGGTCGAAATTCCTCCTGGTGACGGCAGCGTTCGGATCGAACGAATGGCTAACGGCCACCGCAATGATCATCTCATCGTTGCTGACCGTGGTTTACCTGATGCCGGTGGCCCTGCGCGCCTTGTTCCCCGCACAGAGCGATGCGGTGCCACGCGACTTTGTCCGGCCGGGCGGTACGCCGCGTGTAGCGCTGGCGGCGATCATGATCACGGCGGCCGCCTGCGTCGTGTTGTTCATGCTGGCAGATCCGATCGCGAATTTCCTTGAGCCGATTCGCACGGTCAGTTTCGTCGAGGGAGCGCCATGAGCGAAGAGCAGGCGCATCCCCCTGAACTTCCCGCCGAAGCTGTAGCCCGACCCGGAGAACCGGGCGAGCATCCGCTGTCAGTCCTGCTGTTCGCGTGGATGCGAAAGCCTATGATTGCACGATACGCCATGATTTGTCTTGGCGTCATTGGCATTGGCCTGATCGGGGCGGAGTGGCTGATCTCCCCGTACCGGATCAAGGACGCAACGAACGTTCCCGGCTTCTATGGCGTGTTCGGATTCGTCGCGTTTGCAATTGCAGCGTTGAGTGGCTGGCCGCTGGGCAAGTTGCTGCGGCGGCCTGAGGATTACTACGAAAAGCGAAGCGGGGAGGCCGGCCGTGACCGTTGAACGCCTCGCCGACTGGCTCGCCAACACCAATCCAGGATTCTTCATCATCGCGGCGGCGCTGCTTGTACCGCTGGCGAAGGATGTGGTGACGCGTGCGATACTACTGGTCGGCGGGCCGGGCGTGGCGCTGGTGGCGCTGATCAACGCGCATGGGCTGAGCATTAACCTGTCTACCGTGCACGTGCTCGGGCTCGACCTTGTGCTCTATCGACCGGACAGCCTGTCCTTCCTGTTCGGTCTCGCTTTCATCATCGCGTCCGCGATCATCGGCGTCTATTCGCTGCACCGGCGCGATCCGCTGCAGGATTCGACGGCGATGATCTATGCGGGCTCGGCCGTAACGGCCGTGTTCGTGGGCGACCTCATCAGCCTCTTCATCGCGTGGGAGCTGACGGCGCTCTCGTCGGTGTTCCAGGTGCTGGCGCCCCGCACGCGCGAGAGTGGGCGGGCGGCGATGCGTTACCTGTTTTTCCAGGTAGCTTCCGGCATGCTGGTGCTGGCGGGCGTTTGCATGTTCGCTGTGGCGACTGGCAAGACGCAGTTCGCCTTGATCGCGCCAAGCATGGCCGGTCTACCGGTTGGCGTTATGGATATCAGCGCGCCGGGCGCCGTATTGTTGCTCGCCGGCTTTGGCATCAAGGCTGCATTCCCTCTGGTGCACAATTGGCTGCAAGACGCATATCCGAAAGCGTCAGAGACGGGCACGGTCGTGCTGTCGGCCTTCACCACCAAGCTCGCCGTCTATGCGCTGGCACGATACTTTGCCGGCCTCGATGCGTTGATCTGGATCGGTGCGATCATGGTCGTCTTCCCCGTGTTCTTCGCCGTGATCGAGAATGATCTGCGCAAGGCACTCGCCTACGGCCTCAATAGCCAGATTGGTTTCATGGTCTGCGCCGTCGGAATCGGTACGCAGCTGGCGGTCAATGGCGCGGCAGCGCATGCGTTCGTGAGCGTGATGTATCAGGCGCTGCTGTTCATGAGCACAGGCGCAGTGCTCTATCGGACGGGAACCGCGAAGGCGACGGAGCTGGGCGGTCTGCATCGCACGATGCCGTGGACCACATTGTTCTGTCTGGTTGGCGCGGCGTCGATCTCGGGCACGCCTTATCTCTCTGGCTTCGTCGCCAAGTCGATGGCGATGTCGGCCGCGCACACCGACCCGACGTTGATGATCGTCTGGTTGATGTTGATGTTCGGATCCGTGGGCGCGATCGTGCATTCCGGCATCAGGATCCCGTACTTTGCCTTCTTCGGCCGTGACGGCGGCAAGCGTTCGGAGGAGGCGCCGTTCAACATGCTGATGGCGATGGGGATGGCGGCAGCGCTGTGTATCCTCGTCGGTGTCGCGCCGGGGTGGCTCTACCAGTTCCTGCCGTATCAGGAATCTGCGAGGGCTTACTTGGAGTCCGAACTCTGGGCACCGGTGCATTTGATTCAGCAGTTCCAGCTGCTGGTGCTCGCGGCGCTTGCCTTCATGTTGTTGCAGTGGCGGAAGCTCTATCCGGCCGAGCAGGCGGGCGTGACCATCGACGTCGAGTGGCTGTGGCGCCGGGGCGGCGCGCAATTCTGGTCTGCGATCTCCGGGTCGCTTGGGCGCGGCGCGCGCGTGGCCGGCGAGTGGATGACGAGAGCCGGGATCGCAATCCGCGCGGCAGGACGACAAGTCTTTGCAAGTGACGGCTGGGTCGCCGCCAAGGTTCCGGCAAGCGCGTCTGCAGGCTGGTGCCTGGCAATACTGGGACTTGTGTTGGTCGTCGCGCTGTTCGGCTAGCAAAGACCTGCGAAAATCTCGCAGTTCAAGCGGCGAATTCCCTGCGGTATTTACAGTAACCGGGAACTGACTCAGTATCCTTGCAGTATAACAGTCGAGCCAAGTCGATTCTTTCTTTCCGGGATCACAGATCAAATGGAACGTGACGCTCGGCCCCATTCTAGTCTTATCGAACTCGTTTCCCAGATCGTCTCGGCCTACGTCGCTCACAATCCCGTGCCGGTCGCAGAGTTGCCGCGCCTGATCGAACGCGTGCACGCGACGTTGGCCGAGATAGACGGAGCGCCGGCAGTCGAGCCCAAGAGTGAGCTGAAGCCGGCTGTTCCGGTGCGCAAGTCGGTGACGGACGACCACATCGTCTGTCTTGAGGATGGCAAGAAATTCAAGTCGCTGAAGCGGCATCTTCGCACGCGCTATGACATGTCGCCGGAGGAGTATCGCGAGAAGTGGGGGCTCGCCCCCGACTATCCGATGGTCGCGCCGAACTACGCCAAGCAGCGATCCGATCTTGCGCGGAAGATGGGCCTTGGCCTGATGAAGAAGTAGCGTCACCCGCTCCGCATGAATGAGTCCAGTTCGCAGCGCACCAAGGAATCGCGCCAATCGAATCGGTGCCGCAACGAGACACATTCGGACTTTATTGACTCATCTGAAGATTTGGTTGCGATCAGGCCTTGCGCGACTCCGCGAACCGAATCACGGTCGCTTGCAGTGGTGCAAATCACTGGGCCGCCGATTGTAAGTTCTGTGTGTGGGACGCGGCTCCCTCAGTAGTAAGAGTCTCGGACCCGGTCGGGCTGGCCAGTTCGAAGCTCGTTCAACAAAAAAGATGTCTGTACCGATTGCCGGGCCTCAAGCCCGTGTCGGAAATGACTCGAGGGGCTGAGAGAATGTCGTACGAATTGTCGGTTGCTGCCCCGTCGGGGCAGGTCAAAGTGCTTGAGTCGTGGCGCAAGCGTCTGCGCGGTCGCACGTTCATCATGTGCGAGGAAATCGACATCCCCGCAATCAATCGTGAGCTCGCCTATGTCTCGGTGCTGAGCTGCGAGGAGGGCAAATTCCGCTTTCGTCTGGCGGGCACGGGTCTGCAGCAGATGTTCGGCGGTGAAGCGCGCGGCAAGTGCGCAGACGATATCGATGCGTGCCGCGGCGGCGCGATGTGGGCGGAGTTGGCGACGCGCTCAATACTGCGTGCGACCCCGGTCTCGGGCATGACGCGCATGGTTGATGGCACGATACATTACTGGTTGCGCCTGCCGCTTTCATCGGATGGCGTCGAGATCGATATGGTGCTGTGTCACGACCGCTATCTGCCGGCGGAGGCCGCCATGGACCCCGACAAGGCGGCAATGCGGGTCGACCTGTCGCTCCGCCGTGACGCTGGCCATCTGGTTATGGCCTGAAACTATTCACAGGGCAGGCTTATCCACAGAACGCCGAAACGTCGGGGAATCGGAGCGTGAACAGACGGGAATCGGGACTGGAACGCGCCGGTCCGTTTTCGGCAGAGTTCCCGGCTAGTGGTGGTGATGGTCCTCGTCCGGGACCGCATTGAACTTGCCGCATTTCGGACATTTAACCGCGTCGAAATGCTCGCCGTGGAAGACGTCCATGTGGCTGACCTTGTCCATTAAACGGGTCTTGCAGGCACCACAGCGATAGGTGGTGTCGCCATTGGTCCCTTCGAGCGCGAGCTTGCCAGCTGCCGGCTCGAGCACCACCGCGTCGGCCGAAGGCTTCGGGATGATGCGCATTTCCTTTTGCGGCATAGGAGGCTCCTGATTGGGGAGCCGCATGTGCAGCCGCCGGAGGCTAGTCGTCAAGATCGTGGCTAGTGCGAAACGAGCAGCGGCAGGTAAAGTTCATCCAGCATGTGGCGGCTGACCCCGCCGAGCAGCATCTCGCGCATCCGCGAATGGCCGTAAAGGCCGAGCACGATAAGATCGGCGCCGACCTTGCCGGAATGCCGCTGGATGGCGTTGGCGACGTCGATGTCGTCATTGCGATCTACGTGCATGTGGACGTTGGTGCAGCCATGCGCTGCAAGATTCTGGCGCATCATGTCGTCAAAGCCGTCAGGCGCATTGCGCGACACGGTTAGGAAGTGGACTTCCTCGGCTGTCATGAGGAACGGCCAGGCGTCACGCACGGCGCGCGCGGCTTCGCGTGTTTCCTTCCAGGCGACGAGCACGCGCTTGCCGAACGGAATCTGGAAACCACGCTCGGGCAGGACAAGCACTGGAGCGCCAGAGCCCATGCCGATATGCGAGGCGCTGATTGCATAGCTGCCAAGCGTCGAGGACGCGACATGGGGAAAGACTGTAAGGTCGTACCGGCGCACAGCGGCGAGCACGTTGTCATCGTCGTCGCCGTTGACCTCGATCCAATCGGCCGACAGTTTGCGGATTGCGATCTCGCCCTCGAATGCGGCGCGGGCGCTGGCGCTGGTCTTGGCGATGTTGCGATCGCGCTCCTCGACATAAGCCTCGACAGCGGTCACAGCGGAAAAGGCGTCGCCCGCGACAAAAGCCGGAACATAGTCCGATCGAAGGAACAAGCCGGTGAGTGTTGCGCCGAATTTGGCGGCCAGGCCGGCAGCCGCAGCTGCCCGCGTGCGTGCGGCGTCCGTTTCGTCCATATGCACGAGGATATTGCGATAGGTCATGGCGTAACCCTCCTGGGGAATGTCGCCACTCTACGTCATTCAGGTGTGTCCCGCTTGAGGGATATCAATTTGGCGCGACACGCATGACGCTGCGTTTTTGCGCATTGCGTTGGGGCCGGCCAATCAGCCGAAGCGGCCGGTTATGTAGTCTTGCGTCTGGTCGAGCTTAGGCGCGGTGAAGATCTGGTCGGTGGGGCCGGACTCGACAAGCCTGCCCATATTGAAGAACGCGGTGACCTGAGAGACACGGGCGGCTTGCGCCATCGAGTGGGTGACCATGACGATGCAGGTGTGTTTGCGGAGGTCGTCGATCAAGGCTTCGATGTGAGCAGTCGCGATCGGGTCGAGTGCCGAGCACGGCTCGTCCATCAGGATGACAGCAGGCGACACCGCGAGGGCGCGGGCAATGACGAGGCGTTGTTGCTGGCCACCCGACAGGCCTAGACCGGAAGATTTGAGTCGGTCTTTGACTTCGTCCCATAGCGCCGCGCCGCGCAGCGATTTCTCGACGATGGCATCAAGGTCGGCCTTGGTCGCTGCGAGCTTGTGCATGCGGGGGCCATAGGCGACGTTGTCATAGATCGACATTGGGAACGGGCTGGGCTTCTGGAACACCATGCCAATACGAGTGCGCACCTGCACGGGATCAACGGCAGGGCTGTTGATGTCGATGCCATCCATACGGATATCCCCATCGACACGCGCGCCTGGAATGGTGTCGTTCATGCGGTTAAGGCAACGTAGCAGGGTAGACTTGCCGCAGCCGGAGGCGCCGATGAAGGCGGTGACGGCGTTGTCGGGGACTTCGAGACTGACGTCGAACAGCGCCTGCTTAGATCCGTAGAAGGCGTTGACGTCCTTAACCGAGATA
>CANJXY010000132.1 GCA_947478925.1 Hyphomonadaceae bacterium
GCTCAACCCCAGGCGCGATCGGCCTCGCCAACTCTGGCGTGTGGATCGACGCCGATATGCTGACGAAGATCCTGGCCTGGAGTGGTAAGTGAAGCGATCGACTGCGAAGCTCGACGATGCGGCGGTGAGCCGGATCGCTCAGGTGATCCATGCCGCCATGCGCGCGTGGCAGAGAGCGAATGGCCAGGCTCCCGCTCCAGCCTGGGCGCGTGCTCCGAAATGGATGAAGGAGTCGACCATCCAGTCGGTCGTCTGGCGCCTTGCAAACCCGCATGCCACCACCTCGGAACAGCATGACCAGTGGTTGATCCAGAAGAAAACGGACGGCTGGAAACATGGACACGTGAAGGATGCAAAGAAGAAGACGCATCCGATGATCGTGCCTTACGAGGCGCTGCCAGATTTCGAGCGCCGCAAGGATGCGCTGCTCAACGCGGTCGTAGATGCGCTGGCAAGGCCGATGAAATAGGCGCGCCTATTTCTTGCTCTTCGCAGCGGCATCTTTGGCGATACGTTCAGCGTCAGCCTGGCTGAAGCCGAGTTCAAGCAGCACTTCAATCGTGTGCTCGCCCAGAAGTGGCGGCTCGCGGCGGATGTCCGCAGGCGTGCCACCGAAATTCACCGGGTGCTGCATGGCCATGTAGGAAAAGCCGGCCGGGTGAACGCGCTCATGGAAGAAACCGGTGGCGCGCAGGTGAGGGTCCTCCAGAACTTCCAGTAGCGTGGCGCAACGCGCCGCTGGAATGTCGGCCTTACCCAGCAAGCCGAGCCATTCGTCCGTCGTCTTGGTTGCGGCGACTTCCCCCACCAGCTGGTAAAGCGCGCCGATGTTTGCTGTGCGGGCGTTGTAGGTCGAAAAGCGCGGATCCTCCGTCATCACTTCGGGGCGACCGCCGAGTTCGAAGAACGTCATCCACTGCTGGTCGCTGTAGGGCATGATGCCGATATAGCCGTCCTTCGTGGGGTAAGGCATGCGGTTGATGCTGGACGAGCGCGTGTAGGCCATCTGTGCCATCGGCGGCTGAAAGGTATGGCCGTAGAGGTTCTCGACGAGGTTGAACGCTGTGAAGCTTTCCAGCATTGGCGCCTCGATGAATTGCCCCTTGCCGCTCGTCGCCTTTGCAAAGAGACCCGCGATGGTTGCGTAGGCCGCATGAAGGCCCGAGACCTTGTCGGCCATCAGGGCTGGCATATAGCGCGGCGGCCCGCCATCGCGCACATGGAACAGGTCCGCAACGCCTGAGCCCGCCTGGATCAGGTCGTCATAAGCGGGCTTTCCAGCATAAGGGCCATCGGCGCCATAGCCCGCGCAGTGAACATAGATGATGTCGTCGTTGAGCGCCTTGAGGTCTTCATAACCGAGGCCGAGCCGCTTCAGACCCTCCATGCGCACGTTGGTGAAGAAGACGTCGCACTCTTTGGCGAGCCGGCGCAGCGCCTCGATCCCGTCGGCGGTCTTGAGATCGAGCAGGACGGCCCGCTTGTTGCGGTTGCAGCCCATATAGATCGCGCCCATGCCGGGCGCTGGCGACGGACCCGCATGACGCATGATGTCGCCTGTGCCGTTCTCGACCTTGATGACGTCCGCGCCCATGTCGCCCATCAGCTGGGTCGCATAGGGTCCGAGCACGACCGTCGACAGGTCGAGGATCTTGACGCCCGCGAGGGGGCCGGTGGAGGCAGAGGTCAAAGCGCGTCTCCCGTGCCGCCTGCTTCGTATGTGATCTGGGCGCGGCTTGCTGCTTGCCTATCCGCGGCGGGCGCGCATTTGCAAGCCCCGTGGACCGGACACACGGTCACGTGAGTGCGCCGGAGGTGACGTTCAGTTCGCAGCGATCCGTTTTGCCTCGCGCGGCCCGCCCTGGAACAGGGTGAGGGACGGCGCAGGGCCGTCGCCGAGCGGAAACACGATGCGGATGCCCGCTTCCTCGAAGTGGAATTCCGTGTCCGACGTCGCGACAAGGGCGAATGCGCCTTGCCCGGTTGCCTGCGCCGTCAGTCCGGCATCGCCACGGGCAATCGTGATGTTGAACTTCGGCATCAACTCGTAAACACCAACATAGCGGTCAAGAACCGCAGGCGCGACCGTGACCGGTACGAGCGCTGCTGGCGGCGGCGGCGCCGGAAGGCCGAGCCAGATACGCGCGATTTCCGTGCCCAGCCGGGTCGAACGCGCCGTCTCGAGATTGGCGAGCGCGATAACGGTCAACCCATCATCGGGGAAGCGGGCCATGTGCGTTGAGAAGCCATTGATGCCGCCATTGTGCCAGATGTTTGTGTGGCCCCCGAGATCGTCGGCAAGCAGGCCAAAGCCATACTTGTCACCATGGTCGGTGGTCATGGCGTTGCGCGAGACAGCGGAGACAACCTTGTCCCCGAAGAAAGCCTGCTCCCAGATCAGCAGGTCATCGACCGTGGAGTAGAGCGAGCCAGCGGCGTGGGGCAAGGTCATCGCCAGATAGCGTGCGTTCGTCCATTTGTTATCGTCGAAGCTGTAGCCCGCCGCGCGGTTCGGCAGGATATCGACGGACGTGTCGAAGCCGCTGTGCTTCATGCCGAGCGGTCCGAAAATGTGATCCTGCAGGTAGGCGGCATAGCTCTGCCCGCTGACCTTCTCGATGATGTAGCCGAGCAGGACATAGCCGGTGTTATCGTACGCATACTTCGTCCCCGGCTCAAACTCGAGCGGCATGCTCGCCGTGAGCTGGACGATCTCGTCCGGCGTCTTGTCGCTCGCGGCCTGCGTCTCGAAGAAGTTCGGCAGGCCGGTGTAGCTAGGGATGCCCGACCGGTGCGTCAGAAGGTGCTTGATCGTGATGGCGCTCCAGCTCGCAGGCGCCTTTGCGTAATACTTGCTGACCTTGTCATCGACGCTCAACTTGCCCGCCTCGACGAGCTGGAGGATCGACGCGGCGGTGAACTGCTTGGTGATCGAACCAAGGCGGAAAACGGTGTCGGCCGTGTTCTGGACATTGAGCTCGCGATTGGCGAGCCCGAAGCTCTCCCGGAACACAGGCTTGCCGTTCTTGGCGACGAGCACGGTTCCGGCGAACTGGTTCTTCTCGACATAGGCCTGCACAGCGGCGCGGGTTGCGACAACCTCGGCGCGTTCAGTCGGCGCAACGGTCGCAACGGGCGCTGCCGGCGCTGTCGAGGCGCAGCCGGAGGCCAGAAGGATGAGCCCGGCCAGCGCCGCTGAAATCCGCATGCAAGACCCCACTTTTGCGACCGCCGGCCGATTGGCCCTGTGCCAGGTGAGAGTATCGCCCATCCGCCCGTCCCTGCCCAGCGGACGCAGAACCCAACGTTTTCTGCGGCCTATTCGCCAGCAGGCGGTTCCGGCTTGCAATTGCGGCAAACTAGAACCATTCTAGGCCGTCATGAAAGTCGAGAACCGCCTCCAGTCAGCCGGCCTGCGCGCGACCCCGAAACGGATCGCCATCGGCGGGCTGTTGTTCGACGGACGCGACCGCCACGTGACGGCGGACGATGTCGCGGTGATGGCGCGGAAGAACGGCGTGCGGGTGTCGCTGGCCACGGTCTACAACACCCTGAACCAGTTTGTTTCGGCCGGACTGATGAAACGCATCACGCTGGATACCGACCGCACCTATTTCGACACCAATGTCTCGGACCACCACCACCTATTCTTTGAAGAAAGCGGCGTTCTGCACGACATTCCGGGCGACTCAATCCGCGTCGAAGGCCTGCCGGAAATTCCGGTTGGGTCCAGGATCAGCGCGGTTGAAGTCATCGTCCGTATGTCTGGCGACAAGCGCTAACCTCCCTCCAACTTGATCGCGCCGCACTTGCCTCAAAGGCGCAGATGCGGCTTTCTCCCTGATAGAAAAAGCGTCGCTCACGGAAGCGAACGCCACCGGGAGGAGACTTCATGAACCAGCGGAACTCGCTTCGCGCCCTCATGCTCGGCGCGGTCATGCTTGGGGCCATAACCGCACCGTGCGTTGCGAGCGCCCAAACTGGCGGGCCTGCCACTGCGCCGGTTGTCCGTCAGGGTTACACTGTGCCCCGCCTGTCCGACGGCAAGCCGGATCTCAGCGGCGTTTGGACCAATGCGACGTCGACCAACCTCGAGCGTTCGGCCAACGATGGCGACAAGCTGGCGCTCTCCAAAGAGGAAGTCGAAAAGATCGAGAAGGACACCTTCGCTCGTAACGATCGCCAGAATGCGAAGACGCCGAAAGAGATCCAGGATAACTGGACCAAGATCGCCAATGGACCAGACACTCTGGACGAATGCCGCAGTGGCGCGCGTGGCGCAGCTTGCGGCTACAACGCGGGCTGGACCGACCCAGGCGACTGGGTGATGCGCGTCAACGGGCAAGGCCGCACATCGCTGATCACCTATCCGAAGAATGGCCGCATACCGCCCCGCATTACCGGCGCTGGCGCCCGGTCGCGCACGGTCGAGTCGAGTGAAGAGAGCGGCTCACGCGGCGCAGCAGACAATCCCGAAGAACGTTCCCTGGGCGAACGCTGCATCATGAGCTTTGGAATTTCCTCCGGCCCGGTGATGACGGACCAGTTGTATAACAACACCTACCAGTTCGTGCAGACGGCGGACAACTTCGTCATTCTAGTCGAGATGGTTCACGATGCACGGATCGTGAAAATGAACGCCAAGCACCGCACCGACGGCATCCATCCGTGGATGGGCGACGCAATCGGCTGGTGGGATGGCGATACGCTGGTCGTCGAAACGATCGGCTTCCATGCGGGGCAGAACCTGCGCGGCGGTGGGCCGAACACAAAAGTCACGGAGCGCTTCACACGCGTGGCGCCGGATCGCCTGCACTACGCCTTCGATGTTCAGGATCGGGATACCTGGGCTGAGCCGTGGGGAGGCGAATACGAGTTCGCATCCGTTGACGGCAACGTTTACGAGTACGCCTGCCACGAAGGCAATCACGGACTACAGGGCATCCTCATGGGAGGTCGCGAAGATGACAAGCGCGCGGCTGAAGTGGCGGCGAAGGCCAAACCATCCAAGGGCAAGACGAAGTAGTCACCGCCTACTTTGCGCCCAGGATTTCCCTAAGGGCTGCCACTTCAACATCCCACGCCTTCGCACCGGGCGAGACAAGCTCGACATGCCCGGTGTTCATGACGACGCGCGCCTCCGCATCGTCACCGGCAGCCCTCGCCCTGCGCGCAAGGGATTCGCCGAGCACCGGCGGCGCAATGCGGTCCTCGTGCCCGTTCACGCTGATCTGGCGCACACCCAGCGGCAGCATCTCTGCGGGCGAAGTATCTGAGAGTACACGGGCGCGCGAAGAGCTGATCGGCCCCACGAGCTTGTCGTAAATGTCGGCGAGACAGCTACGGTCGGTCACGTCCTTCGACTCAGCGAGATCGGCGAGACCTCCGGAATTCACCACTCCGACGAGCTTCAGCGGGTTGTCCATGCGCATCGGGCTTGCCTGCGGAAGGCGCGGACGCGCCGCCAGCCACATGGCGAGATGACCGCCGGCGGAGTGGCCAAATGCGGCGACGCGCTTGAGATCGAGACTGTAGACCATTGCCTGATCGCGCAGGGCGTCCGCGGCGTGGGCGACATCGAGGAACGTGCCGGGATAGCCGCCGCCTGCTTCATCAACGCCGCGATACTCGATATTCCATACCGCGAGGCCCTGCGCGCGCAAATCCTCTGCCGCCCAGTTCATGATCGTGCGGTCGGCAATTTCCTTCTGCCAGCAACCGCCATGAACCATCACCACGACGGGGTGCGGCCCGTCGCCCTTAGGCAACCACAGGTCGGCGACGTCGGTTGCGCCGGGGCCCCACTTCACGGTTTGCGTTGGCGACACCGGCACGCGGCCAAACAGGTCGTTCCACGTCATCAACCTTGCTGAGGTCACGGGATTTCTCTGCTCCGTTGCGGGTTGCGGCGACGCTGCCGGGGACGAACCGGAGCAGGCTGAAGCGGCCAGGGCGAGGATCAGGAAAGCCATGCGCATACCGATCAGTCGCAAGGGACGGACGCTATTGCAAGCGTCCGCGGTGTCGTCGCAGATGGCGCATGACCCAGCCCCCCCGCACACGAGACGCCAACACGCGAGAAGATTGCGAAGCGCTGGACCGCGCAGACCCTCTGGCGCTGGCGCGGGCGCAATTCACACTGCCCGATGGCGTGATCTATCTCGACGGGCATTCGCTTGGACCGGCCACCCATGCCGCGCTGGCGCGGGTCGAGCGCACGGCGCGTGAGGAGTGGCGTGAGGGCTTGATCCGATCCTGGAATACGGCCGGGTGGATCGACTTGCCCCGCAGCGTCGGGGCGAAGCTGGCGCGGCTGATCGGCGTGGCGGAAGGCGACGTGATCGTGACGGATAGTGTCTCTGTAAACCTGTTCAAGCTGGGCGCCGCCGCCTTGCCCGTTGCGAAGTCGCGGACGATCATTGTTGAGGACAGCGAATTTCCGACCGACCAGTACGTCGCCGAAGGACTGACGGCTTTGTCCGGCGCCGCCATGATGCGCGTGGGTGAGCATCAGGGCATCCTAGCGCTGCAACAGACGGGCGGCGTCCTGATCCGCAGCATCGTCAACTATCGCTCGTCAGATACTGTCGATGTCGCCGCATTTGAGGAAATCGCACGGGCGAGCGGCGGCGTGATCGTATGGGACCTCAGCCATGCCACAGGCGTGCTGGACCTGAGGCTTGGAGCGAAAGGCGCACGACTGGCGACCGGCTGCACCTACAAATTCCTCAATGGCGGCCCCGGCGCGCCTGCGTTTGTTTACGTGCACGACGAACTGGCCGGGAAAATTGCCTCGCCGATCTCCGGCTGGTTCGGTCATGCCGACCCGTTTGCGTTCAACGCCGCCTATGCACCATGTGAAGGCGTGTCGCGATTTGCCGCCGGAACGCCAGGCGTCTTGTCGCTTGCCGCGCTAGATGCCGCACTCGATGCATTTGAAAATGTCGATCTCAAACACATCGCGGCAAAGACCGGAGCGCTGGGCGATCTCGTAATCGCGCGCGCGGACGCAATGGGTCTGGCGACGATCTCGCCGCGCAACTGGACCAAGCGCGGCGGTCACATCAGCCTGTTGCACGATCAAGGCTATGCCATCGTGCAGGCACTGGTCGCGCGCAAGATCATTCCCGATTTCCGTGCACCGAACGCGATGAGGTTCGGCGTCGCCCCGCTTTACGTGAGGTTCGTCGAAGTCTGGGACGCGATGGACCAGCTTGCCGACATTCTGGAAACGCGAGCCTGGGACAAGCCCGAATTCCATGCGCGGTCGAAAGTGACCTGAGCCTCTTTCGGAGCGCTATTCCTCGATCGCCGCGTAGACAAGCTGCTGCAACTGCGGACGGATCGGATAGGCGCCCGAAGGCATCAGCTGTGTCATCTGGATCGTGATCAGATCTTCGACCGGATCAATCCAGAAGAAGGTCGAGGCCATGCCACCCCACGAGAACGTTCCGACCGAGCCGGGCTGCGTGGTTGCGACGACGTCGGTTGTCACTGCCCAGCCGAGGCCAAATCCCGAACCGTCCATGCGTGATTCCGAAAATGTCTTGTCACCCATGTCCTTCAGCGTCTTGTTGTCCGGCAGGTGGTTCAGGGTCATGAACTCAAGCGTCTTGGGCGACAGCAGCCGCACGCCATTCAGCTCGCCGCCATTGGCCAGCATCAGGCAGAATTTGAAGTAATCACCAATGGTCGATGCAAGGCCACCGCCGCCCGACAGCACGTTGGGCTTGCGGGCATAAACGCTGCCCCTCCCGGCCGGATCAGCTTGCGTGATCACGCCCGTCACCGGGTGGCGCGAATAACAGGCCATCAGACGGTCGAGCTTGTCTTCCGGAACGGAGAAGAACGTGTCGTCCATGCCAAGTGGCGCGAAGATGCGCTTGTGAAAAAACGCATCGAGGCTCATCCCAGAAGCGACTTCGATCACACGGCCGAGGACGTCAGTGGAGTTCGAGTAGTTCCACCTGTCGCCCGGCGAGAAGGCCAGCGGCGATTGGGCGATGGCTTCGCAGAAGCTCTTGAGATCACCCCCCCAGGACGGATGCTCGATCTTCTTCTTGCGATAGATTTCGTCGGGCGCGCCCTGCATCAGGAAGCTGTAGGTAATGCCCGACGTGTGCAGAAAGAGGTCACGCACGGTCATCGCCCGGTCGGGCTTTTTCAGCTCCGGCTTTTCCGCGCTGCCGCCCGCAAACACCATCGCATCCTGGAATTCCGGTATGTAGCGATGGACTTCATGGTCAAGCCGAATTGCGCCTTCCTCGAACAGCATCATCGCCGCGACCGACGTCACCGGCTTGGTCATCGAGTAGATGCGGTAGATCGTGTCCTCGTCGATCGGGCGGCTACCGCCCATCTCGGTCGCGCCCTGAAATGAGAGATGCGCGACCTGCCCGCCCCTCGCGACGAGCACGGCGACGCACGGCAGCTTCTGTTTTTCGATATAGGGATCGAAGAAAGCTGGAATGCGTTTCAGGCGCTCGGCATTGAGACCAGTCTCGGCCGGATCGACGCACTCTATCCTGGACATGTTCGCTCCCGTTTGTTTAGCAGAGGCTTACCTCCGCCCGGGTCCGGCTGCAAATCGCCGCCCGAACCTTTGGGTCTTGTGGTCCTTGCACGCAGGGTAGAGGTTTGAGACATGGGTGTTAGCCGTGGACAGGCGGCCGGAGAGAGCTGACATGGCGGATGCAACCCGCACCGCGGCGCCGAAATCACCGCTAAAGGCTGAGCGACGAAAGAATGTCGACCGCTCGGCCGCGACCCGCCGGCAGATCCTCGAGGCGACTGTCAGGTGCCTCGACCAGTGGGGCTATGGCGCGGTCACCAACCTCAAAGTGGCCGACGCGGCGGGCGTCAGCCGCGGCGCCATGATGCACCACTTCCCGACCCGGCAAGCCCTGATCGTGGGGACCATCGAGTTCGCCTATGCGAACCAGAGCGCGTTTCGGGCTGCGGAGCTGGCAAAAGCTCCAGCAGGCCTCGACCGGTTCCGCCGGATCATGGACCTGTCCTACACCACCCAGCGAATGCCCGAAGGCATGGCGCTGAACGAGATCCGGATCGGTTCCCGAAGCGATCCGGAGATTCGCGAAGCCGTGACGCCGATGATGAGCACGATCTCGGAGGACTATGTCCGGATGATCAGTGACGTGGCCAGGGAAGCGGGACTGAAGTCGAACCGCGAAATGCGCGGCCTGATTGGAACCGTGGCGATGGCAAGCCGGGCCCTGGCCATCAACACCTTCACCTACCCAAGCAGCCGGGTGGCCGAGAACGTCCTCTGGACACTGCAATGCATGCGCGAAGACCTGATCGCCCGGGAGCTGGGCGCCAAACATGCGCGCCGGCCAGCTCTGCCCGTCGACAAGACATAGGCCTTCTTTCGCGCAAGGCGCGATCTCGCGGGGGGTGGCTGCAACTCGGGGCATTGCCCGCAACCTGAGGTCGGTCAGCGGTGCGGCAAGAATTTGCCTCATGGCGTCAGGCTCGCGACTGCTTCGTTTACGGCGCCGGCAAGCGTTTGAACCCGTCTCGCCCGCTGGGGGAAACGCAGCGCGTACCGACATCGTGAAGCTTCAAGGACGAGACTGCGACGCAGAGACGATGTACACAAAGCGCGGAAATGCTGGACGTTACATGA
>CANJXY010000133.1 GCA_947478925.1 Hyphomonadaceae bacterium
GGACGGCGGGGAGCACAAACGCGGCCATCTTGTCGCGGAACTCGATATTCATCCCGATCTCTGGTTCTTCAAATGCCACTTTCCAGGGGATCCCGTGATGCCGGGCTGTCTAGG
The DNA here is from genome assembly GCA_947478925.1 of Hyphomonadaceae bacterium. Taxonomy (GTDB): domain Bacteria; phylum Pseudomonadota; class Alphaproteobacteria; order Caulobacterales; family Hyphomonadaceae; genus UBA7672. The sequence goes on from CANJXY010000133.1 coordinate 115, forward strand.
TCTGGATGCAATGTGGCAGCTGGTTGGCTTCTGGCTCGGCTGGTCGGGCTCCCCCGGCAAGGGCCGCGCGCTGGGCGTCGGCGAGGTCAAGTTTTCGGGCGAAGTGACGCCTGACAAGAAGGTAGTGCGCTATGAAATCGACATCCGTCGGGCAATCCGCGCGCGCCTGGTGATGGGCGTGGCTGACGGAAGCGTGTTCGTGGACGGCGAAAAAATCTACACCGCCAAGGACATGAAAGTTGGCTTGAAGAAACTGGACGCGTAGTCTTGACCCAACAGGCGCTCGCGTCGCCTTGCTGCACGTAACAACACGCGAGACACCACTCGAACGATTTTTGGGGAGTTATTCGCGATGGGCGTTCACGGCCCCGATCTGCGCAGGGTGGTTGTCACCGGCATGGGTATCGTCTCGTCGATTGGCGACACGGTGCGCGAAGTCACCGAGAGCCTGAAGCTGGGCAAGTCGGGCATCTCCTTCATCCCGGAATACGCAGAAAAGGGATTCAAGTCGCAGGTCGCCGGCAAGCCGAACGCGATGCCGGAAGACCATATCGACAAGCGCGCCATGCGCTTCATGGGCGATGGCGCCGGCTGGTGCCACATGTCTATGACCCAAGCGATCGCGGATGCCGGCCTCGACGAAAGCATCATTTCCAATCCTCGCACCGGCCTCATTGTCGGAACCGGCGGCCCATCGACACGCGCCATCGTGGCGGCGGCGGACTCAACGCGCGAAAAAGGTTCGCCGCGGCGCATCGGGCCATTCGCCGTTCCCAAGTCGATGTCGTCGACCGCTTCGGCGACGCTCTCGACCCTCTTCAAGATTCTTGGCGTCAACTATTCGATCTCGTCGGCCTGCACGACCTCGCTGCATTGCGTGGGCGCCGCGACCGAGCAGATCCAGTGGGGCAAGCAGGACGTGATGTTCGCCGGTGGTGGCGAAGAACTTGACTGGACGCTGTCCTGTCTGTTCGACGGGCTCGGCGCCATGTCGTCGAAATACAATGCCGAGCCGCATCGCGCCTCGCGCGCCTACGACGCTGATCGCGATGGCTTCGTGATCGCGGGCGGCGCCGGCATGGTGGTGCTGGAGGAGTACGAACACGCCAAGCGCCGTGGGGCGACAATCTACGGCGAAGTGGTCGGCTATGGCGCGACCTCCGATGGCTACGACATGGTCGCGCCGTCAGGCGAAGGCGCCGCACGGGCGATGCGCCTCGCCATGGCACAGGCCGGACGTGCGCCGGACTATCTGAACCCGCACGCGACCTCGACGCCGGTGGGCGACGTGAAGGAACTGGAAGCTGTCCGCGAAGTCTTCGGCCAGGAAGCCGCCGACCAGCCGATGATTTCGGCCACCAAATCGATGACCGGCCACTCGCTGGGCGGCGCGGGCGTCCAGGAACTGATTTACTCGCTGATCATGATGAAGGAGCGTTTCGTTGCCCCCTCGATTAACATCGAGAAGCTCGATCCCCTCGCCTATGGCGTCAACATCATCCGCGAAGCGCGCGAAGCCATCATCAAGATGGCGATGTCGAACTCGTTCGGCTTCGGCGGAACGAACGGCTCAATCATGGTGGCGAAGGTCTAGGGGCTGACGCCCGGTCGAGGACGGCGTTAGCGGCCGGAAATTGCCCAAAAGCCGACGTCGACGTGTTGTGGCTGGTCCGAAGCACTCGGAGTGGATCATAGCGAAATTGGACTCCAGGCTTGCGACGAAATCAAACGCATAGCGCGCCTATCGGCGCTGGACCCCACGCCAGTTCATACTCAGCGCCCGGTTGGGCTGTCGTGTGAGGTGCAGCGACAGACCAAAATGTTCTCCCTTGTGTGACGACAGATCCGTGGGTTGAAATCTCCAGGACCACCACTCAGGGGTTGCACCGAGGACACTCACCCGGCTCTGCCAATTCACGGATCGGAAGCCGTCTCTCCTCGTGCTCATGCGCACACGCGGCGCACCTCCAGAGGTCACCGCGCGGAATGATGCTTTCTTCTCCGCAGTCTCCACAAGGAAGTCCCGGAGCCGGAGCCACTCGTCCAAAGCCGGGCGCACGACATTCAGGGCATTCAGCCGCTACCTTAATGGCTAGAAGAGATGCCAGGCGACCGATCGCTCGCATTCGCGTTGGATTCATATGAGCGCGCAAGTCGGTCGTGACACGCGCTAGCCCGTCTTCCGACATGCGCGAGGCGAGACCAACGGCCTCGACAAGCTCGCCATACATCCTGATGCCCTTGCGAGCTCGGGCGCGCTCAGGGTGAAGCTTCCACCACGGGCTCACGGTCAGGTTTGGGGCCACCACAAGAGCGTGCGTCGGAAACCTGACCCGGGGCAAGAACAGGTCCAGCTCCGACATACTCCCAACGACCGTCTCGTCGTGAATGATGTCCTCAGCGATGAGCGATTCCGATATGATCAGATCGCGTTCATCGTCGACCAGTACCATCAGTTCCATACCAGCGCGGAAAAACGGGATCGCCGGATGCGGGCCGAATGATCCTTCGCTCGCGATCCCGATGCGGAGCCCGCTTGCGCGCATACCCAGTCGCGCCTTTCTGATTGCAACGTCTCGCATTGTGCCAACACGCGGGATCTCGCCGGTGAAGGTTCCGAGCACATCGGTGTCCAGATCCGGTGGCGTGACGACGGTGAGGCCAAGATGCGCCTGCATGGCGGGCCCTATCGCGGCCTCTTTGCCATGCATGGTTGCAAGTGCCGCTGTGGCGTCTTGGTAGGTCTTGCGCATGGTTAGAAGTATCCCTGCCGCTTCTGGGCTTCGAGCGAGCCCTCGTCGCTGACGCGGCCCTGGCGCTCTGACATGGCGCTGCTCACCGTTTCTGCGACCACGCACTCGATGCTGTCAGCATTACTGGAAATCGCGGCCGTGACGGGCCAACACCCCAGGGTACGAAACCGCACGATCATTTCGCGCGGTTGGTCGTCGGTTCGCCAGCGCATGCGCAAGGGATCGTCCACGACAATCAGCGCGCCTGAGCGTTCAACGACCTTTCGAGCGCGCGCCAGATACAGGGACGAGATCGGCAACTGATGGGCTTTGATATAGGCCCAGATATCGACTTCGGTCCAATTCGAGAGCGGATAGGCGCGGATCGTCTGCTCCGGTCCGCGTCGCCAGTTGTGCGTCATCCAGAGTTCTGGGCGCTGAGCGCGGGGATCCCAGGTGTGGTGTTCGCCGCGCACCGATACGATCCGCTCTTTGGCCCGCGTCTTCTCCTCGTCGCGGCGAGCTCCGCCGAAGATCACATCGAAACTGCCGCGATCCAGCGCCTGCTTGAGGGCATCCGTGCGCATGACTGTCGTATAGAGGTCGCCGTGCTCGAACGGATTCAGGCCCCTGCTTCGCCCCTCTTCATTGGCGTACACAATCAGATCAAATCGATGCTCGCTTGCGAACGCGTCCCGGAATGCAAGAAGTTCCGAAAACTCCCATGTTGAATCGACGTGCAGCAGCGGCATTGGCGGCCGGGACGGATAGAAGGCGCGAAGCGCGAGGTGGGCGAGGACAGTCGAGTCCTTGCCTGCGGAGAACAGGATCACCGGATTGCGCGATTCTGCGACGCCTTCCCGCAGAATTTGAATCGCCTCGCTTGTCAGCGCGGCCAGCCCGGGCGACCATTTCATGACGCTCTCGCGGGAAGTGTTTCAGACGCCCACGCTTTATCGCCCCAATAACGATAAAGCTGTCCATCGGCGTCGAAGGCGAACAGATGCAGCCAGTTGTTCTCCACGAGTTGGCGAACCGACTCGTGCTTGGCGATGACGGCGTTGATTGCGTCGAGTGGGGCTTCGATGAACACGCTGAGACGGAGTGGCTCGTGGACGAGCTTGCGTCCATCATGAACAGACTGCCAAGGCAGTCCGGTCCTCAGGTCGCCGCCATTGCCTTCCAGCACGCCCAGCGCGCCGACGACATTGTGCAGTGTCTTGTTGCCGCTCCCGAAGGCGCGATTGTTGACGCTGGAACCATAGTACTGAAGGTTGATCCAGCTGGCGACGACCATGGGCGCCGTCATGATCAGTTCGAGCACGCCGAAGCCGTCATCCTTCCGCCAGTCATAGGTATGCAGGAAGGTACGGCCACCCAGGTCAATTCCTGCCGTGCGCGAGCGCGGCGTAGCAATGAAGGCTGCGTTGCCGGCAAGCCCCCATTCTGGTCGAACCTGCGACCAGTCACGGCTGCGGCGGACGATCTGTGCGTCGACTTTGCTCCCCTGTTCGAGCCCGAGACCTGTCGCACGCTCGGCGCGCGCCCTTGCGGACGCCCAACCCAGCCATGTTTGTACGCGTTTCAGATCCGGCGCATGCGAGGCGGGAGCATCGTTCTCGTTGAATATCCGGATATCGTCCGTCGTCGTGTCATGCAGACAGCCGAGGAACCAGGTGTCACCGGGAATCTGTATGCCACGAGCAGCAAGCCCGAGACGGACATAAGGGTCATTCAGAATGGCCGCAGCGACCCGTGCGTTGGCTTCGCCCGTGTGACCACCGCAAGCGCCGCAGTCGAGGCCTGAGCCGTGTGGGTTGTTGACCGTAGTGCTGCCATGTCCCGTCAGCAGGACAAGGCGTGCGAAGTTATCAGTCATCGACATGGCTCGTAGAACCGCCTCTGCCATCGCAACGCGGGCTTCGGGTGCAAAGCCGGTCTCGCGACCGTCCAGGAGGCGGGGCTCTATGCGTGGGCCAAGACGGTTCGCCATGCGGTGGTCAAGCCCGTCGCGATTGGGATCCGGCACTGGCCGCGACCAGCCCAGACTGTCTCCAGCAATCTTCGCCACAAAGGAAAGCCCGATCGTTTCGACATACGTGAAGGAAGAGACGGCAGACTGCTTGAATGCCTTCCAGGCTCTCGCCGCTCGGCGTCGCAGGCGCCGGGCGTCGAGTATTTGCGTCTCATCGTCAGCTGCAACGCCAGAAACCGACTCGCAGACGACGACGCTGGGTTTCAGGAGTACGGGGCATTGGGCGCCTCCCCGCGCATTGCCGATCGGAACATACTCGATCGGGAACCCGAAGAAGCCCGCAAAACCGATTGTCGCGATGTCGCTCGAAACGGATTCAAGCGCCCGCCTATAAACTTCCGATCGGACATCGATGCAGAACGCCGCCTGCACAGCCGGCCTCGCGGGGCTTGGCGTCGGAGCCGACCGATTCAGCTGCGCGATGAGCTTGCGTTGATAGGCCCGCTCGTAGGCGTGCTGCAGCAGAACACGCAAGCCGAGGACGTCGCCAGCGTCCAGACAGGCATCGTTGGGTATCTGCGCGGCATCAGCCATGGCGGCAGTCCACGCACTCTTGAACGTCGGATCAGATCGCTCCTGAAAGAGAGCGTAGCCCCAGGCGAGCCGAATCGCGAGCAACTCGACAAGCGTACCATCTTCGCGCCCATAGAGAGCACTGTCCCAGACACGATAGCGCGCGTACGCGGCCCATCCCTGAATGTCGAACAATGCACGGAAGAGATAGTCCTCATGGGCGCGCTCGGGGATCCCCAGCGATCCTACAATGACGCGAATAGTCTCGAGTGGATCATCGGGAAGTGTCGCGATTGTTTTTCGAAAATTCCGTACACCCATGGCCTCAGGATTGCGGTCATGACGCATTGACTGGCGCCATGCCGCGTAAGGGCGTGCGCTGCGCGAAGGCGATTTCCATGCCGCCTGGCCCTCGTCGAAGTAGGCCGCGCACCACTTCGAAATCTCTTCAATCATGAAAGCGGTGCGCGAGGCATAACGATCACCGTCCGCAAGCCGATCCAGAATCTCCGCCACGGTCGCCACCACAGCCCGGGGCGATCGCGCACCCGACGTCCGCATCATGCCCGCCTTGAGCGATTGCAGGTCGTAGATACCTGTCACTTTCGGTGCAGTCGCGATCGCGACAGTGAGATCCTCGTCGCTGATCTGACCCGAGCTGACCATGCTGCTGAAAGCTTCAAGCGACATCAGCATGTCGGTGTGCGCAACACGCTGTAACCAGGCGCTCGCACTGGAAAAGCTCTTGTCTGTCAGACCCAGGAACGGGTTGACCGCAACAAAGTGTTTCAGCGGCCAGAGCGGCGCGATCCGCGCACAAGCGCCTTCTACGGCAGTCTTGAGCGCGCGTGCGCTGTCTGGCTGGACCAGCTTGTCGTCGATACGCGCCAACACTTGAATAGCCATTTGCTCCTCCCTGTTCACGACAAGCGAGGCGCATTGGCGCGTAACGGCCAGAACCGCAGCGCCAGACGATTTGCGATCGTGTTTACGTAGAGCCCGTGGCTCAAGTGCACGTGGAGCGCGCGGCCCCAGGATGTCGCACCGATGGCCGCCATCTGGCTCTGCAGCCAGGTCACGCCGGCAAAAGCTGCGATAGCAAAGACAGCGATCGCCATGTCGGCAGGTTCGGAGAGCGGTTGCGTGCTCGGCAGGGCGCCGGCAAACAGATGCTCAGATCCGGCCTGCAGCGCAAAGTAGAGGACACCCACGGCGATTGCCGAACCCACGGCGCGCCCGACGACGTAGGTATTCGGGCGCGCGTCGATGGCGTTTGCAACCAGGAGCGTGAGGCCCATCATAAGAACGGAGCCGAGAACGAAAACACCGGGCTTTGCAGCGAGCGTCGCACCAAATGCCCAACTGATGGCGAAGGCAAGGCCAAGGGTTCCGACAAGAGCGACAAGGAACCGTGCGGGATGAGGCGAGCCGTTACGACTTGGAGACCAGGAGGCTCGCAGCACGTCGATGACACTGCCCGACGACAGGAAAGCATGTGCCTTGTAGAGAGAGTGCGCGACGATGTGGAGAAGCGCTGCGGCGTAAGCACCGAGTCCGCATTGCAACAGCATGAAACCCATCTGCGCGATTGTCGAATATGCCAGGCTGACTTTGACTGAGGTCTGCGTCAGCATCACGAGCGAGCCGAACAGCGCTGTAACCGCGCCAACTGCCGCCAGAACTGACAGGGCAGGCGCCGACAACGACATGATGTCAGCGAGTCGGAGAACCAGAAACCCGCCTGCATTGATGATCCCGGCGTGCAGCAGAGCCGAGACCGGTGTAGGCGTCTCCATCACTTCGAGAATCCAGCCGTGCAGCGGAAACTGCGCAGACTTCAGAAGCGCCGCGGCGGCGATCAACAATGCTGCAAGCGTGAGAAGACCATCTGACGCGCCTTGAAGCTTCGCTGCGCCCGCAAAGATGGTCTCATAGTCAAGACTTCCGAACACTTGATAGAGACAGCAAGCAGCTCCGATAAGGCATGCATCGCCGAGACGACTGACAACAAACTTCTTGCGAGCTGCCAGGACAGCGGCGCGACGTTCGGCGTAGAAAAGCAGCAGGCCGTTCAGACAAAAGCTGGTTGCGATCCAGGCCGCAATTAGCAATGCGAGGTTGCCAGAAATTACAAGCATCTGCACGGCGGCGATTGTAAGCGACAATCGCTGGATAAAGGCACCGTGGTTGGTGTCGCCATCAAGGTAGTTTCGGCTATAGCGCAGCACCGCAACGCCAACGAACGACACCAATGCAAACATCGTGACGCTCACGGCATCGAGATAGAGACCGATACCGCCCCCGGCAAATCCAAGGGTTGGCGTGACCAGAGGACCGCCGATTGCCACGGATGTGGCGACGATGAGCGCAACGGCCAGCCCGACAAGACCTGCCCCAAACGCCAGGCCGGCGGTGCGGCCAGGACGGGCGTTTGCTCCGGGTAACAATCCAACCAGAAGGAGGCTCGCGGGTGCAAGCGCAGCCAGCCATGCCAGGATCGACATTCGGTGCTCCGACGACTTTGACGGAGGAAGGCTTAGCGTGGCGGCTTATTGTATCCAGTTCAAATATTGCAAGCGATCGTTCTGTTTTGTAGAAACGAAAACATGACCCATCTGAACTTTCATCATCTGAGATATTTTCTTGCGATCGCGCAGGCCGGAACACTTACGAAGGCTGCCGAGCGGCTCAATGTGTCACCCTCGGCCATATCGGTGCAGGTGCAGGCGCTTGAGGCGGAGCTCGGCCATGATCTGTTCGACCGCCAGGGTCGAGGACTCGTTCTGACCGAGGCAGGTCACCTCGTGCTCGAACGGGCGGAAGCAATCTTTAATGCCGGTGATGAACTCGTAAGCGCAGTAAAGGGCCTCGATACCGCCAAGCGAATCACGGTGCGCGTTGGCGCTATGGCGACGCTGTCGCGGAACTTTCAGGTTACTTTTCTCCAGCCGGTCGTCGGCCGCGCCGACGTGCGCATAGTCATCCGCTCGGGTTCAATGCGCGAACTTCTGCATATGCTGGATGCCCATCACATTGATATCCTCCTGACCAACACCCTGCCGCCGCGCGACGAAACGACTGCCTGGACGCCGCACATCATCGCGGATCAGCCGATCAGCCTTGTGGGAAGACCTCTCGGGCGAGGCAAGAGAGCCGGGCTTGCGCACCTGCTTGAAACCGTGCCGCTCATTCTACCGACGATCGAGAACCATATTCGTGGCGAGTTCGACGCCTTCGCCGAGCGGCTTGGCGTCACACCTCTCATCGCTGCGGAAGTCGATGATATGGCGATGGTGCGCTTGCTTGCACGCGAAGGCCTCGGCATGGCGGTTGTCCCGCCCATTGTCGTACGTGACGAACTTGCGTCGGGCGAACTCAAGGAGTTTGGCCCCCTGCCCGGCCTGAAGGAGACATTTTACGCAATCACGCCTGCCCGGCGGTTCCCGAACCCTCTGGTCAAGGAACTCATGCACGCGCAAGTCAGAAGAAGGACGACTGCGCGCGAGCAGTTCCGCTGATCCGAGCCGCTATCTGCGGGAAATCGCATTCCTGCCGCTACAGTCGACGGACGTCGGAAAGTTTCCGTGGGACCTGCCCAACTCTCGCCAATTCAAGTGAGCGCTCTCCCGGTCCGAACCGGGCGGGGCCCCGCGAACCTAAAGTGGTAAATTGTCGTGCTTTTTCGCAGGGTTCGACAGTTGTTTGGTCCTCAGCGTTCGCAGCGCTCGAATGATACGTTTGCGTGTGCTGTGTGGCATGATCACGTCATCGATGAAGCCGCGTGAGGCGGCGACATATGGGTTCGTGAAGCGGTCCTGGTACTCTTTCGTCCGAGCGGCCAGCTTCTCGGCGTCGCCTGCGGCTTCGGCGCGGAAGATGATCTCGACAGCACCCTTGGCGCCCATCACGGCGATCTCGGCCGTCGGCCACGCAAAGTTCACGTCGCCGCGCAGGTGTTTGGAGCTCATTACAACGTAAGCGCCGCCATAGGCCTTGCGCGTGATGACGGTCACCTTCGGCACTGTTGCTTCGGCGTATGCGAACAACAGTTTCGCGCCGTGCTTGATGAGGCCTCCGTATTCCTGCTTCGTGCCCGGCATGAAGCCGGGAACGTCCACGAAAGTGACGATAGGGA
>CANJXY010000134.1 GCA_947478925.1 Hyphomonadaceae bacterium
CAGAACCCTGAAGTCGTCGACTTCAAATCCAAGAACTCCAAGAACGCGAAAGTCGCCTGATCATGGCTGAAGCCGTCGAATCCCTGGGCAGCATCAAAGAGCTCGGCGTCCAGGCCGCCGCTCCCAAGGCTCCCGTCGCCGCCAAGATCGACAAGCTCGGCCGTTCGTACGGCACGGGCCGCCGCAAGACCGCTACCGCCCGCGTCTGGGTGAAGCGCGGCACAGGCAAGATCACGGTCAACGGCAAGGACATCACCGACTACTTCGCGCGCCCCGTTCTGCGCCTGATGATCCGTCAGCCGCTCGAAGCCGCCAAACGCGAGACCGAACTCGACGTCGTCTGCACCGTCAAAGGTTCGGGCCTCACCGGCCAGGCCGGCGCAGTTCGTCACGGCATCGCCCGCGCTATGGTCGAATTTGAACCTGAACTGCGTACCGCCATGCGCCCGCAGAAGCTTCTGACGCGCGACCCGCGCGCCGTCGAACGGAAGAAGTACGGCAAGGCCAAAGCCCGCCGGTCCTTCCAGTTCTCGAAGCGCTAGTCCGCCTCGATTTCTGTTTCGAGAGGGCGCTTCGGGAAACCGAAGCGCCCTTTTGCTTTTGCCCTGACGGACCACGCCCATGACCGCAAAAGTCTTCATCGACGGCGAAGCCGGCACGACCGGCCTGCAGATCCGCCAGCGCCTTGAGAGGCGTCGCGACCTCGACGTGATCTCTATTGATCCGGAGCGTCGCAAGGACGCCTCCGCTCGCGCCGAGATGTTGAATATGGCCGACGCCATCATCCTCTGCCTGCCGGATGATGCGGCGAAGGAAGCCGTGAAGCTCGTCACCAACCCCGACACCGTCATCATCGACGCCTCCACCGCGTTTCGCGTCGATCCGCAATGGGTCTATGGCTTCCCCGAATTGGCGGATGGTCATCGCGTGCTGCTGCAACGCGCGAAGCGCATTTCAAACCCGGGCTGTTATCCTACCGGATTCATTGGCCTGATGGCGCCGCTCGTGAGCGCAGGGCTGGTGCCTGCGTCAACCCCCGTCACCATCAACGCAGTGTCCGGCTACACTGGCGGTGGCAAGGGCCTGATCGAAGAGTTCGGCCACGCTCCGCCCGAGACCACCCACGACGCCTTCCGCGCCTACGGCCTCACGCTCGCGCACAAGCACGTGCCCGAGATGACGAAGTACTCCGGCCTCGCCCACGCGCCCGTCTTCGCGCCGAGCGTCGGCCGCTATGCGCAGGGCATGCTGGTCGAAGTGCCTCTGCAACTCTGGTCGCTCCCCGGCGCACCCACGCCGGAACAGCTCCGCGAAGCGCTGGCCGATTTCTACACCGGCGAAGCGTTCGTCTCTGTGGCCAGCGCAGATGAAATCAGCACGCTTCAAAAAACCCGCGCCGGCGCCGGCGGATATGTGCGCGCTCTGGACCCCGAGGCGCTCAACAACACCAACGAGATGAAACTCTACGTCTTCGGCAACGAGGCCACCCAGCAGGCGCGCCTCGTGTCGGTACTCGACAATCTCGGCAAAGGCGCGTCGGGCGCTGCGGTGCAGAACCTCAACATCGCGATGGGACTGGAAGAAGGCGCGGGACTCTAGGCCGCGATCACGCCGCTCTCGCGCGCCAGATCCACGGCGTTCAGTTTCTCGAGCAGGTATTCGAGATCGGCGCGGGGAATGGCCTGGAATTGCGTCAGCACGCGTTCCACCATGCGCTGGCGGAAGCGACTGCGGTCGTTTGGTCCGCCATCCATCTCAGTCTTGTGGTAGATGTCGATGGCGAGGCGGAACGCTGTGAACATGCCGCTCGGAAGGCCCGCACGCTCGAACACTGTCTTGAGTCCAAGTGCGCCGGCGTCGTGGATCATCAACCAGGTCTTGGTGCGCGGAACTCCGGACAGCTCTGACAGCGCGTGCTCGACGAATGTCATGTGGCCAAGACACAGCGCGCGCATGATTACCGACGGCGTCAGGCGGCCGTTGAGGTGTAGCTGCTGCACGAAGCGTTCGGGGTCGGTAGACAGGCCCGCCTGCTCGACAAGGTCCAGCGTCGCGCGCTCGCGGGCGCCGGCGGCGATCTCGATAGCGAGCTGTGGCGGTAGCTCGTGCGTGTTGACGAGCCGGTCGAACAATTCGCCAGAGACAAGGTTCACGAGCTTCTCGGTCACATGCATCGGCAAGCTGGAGCGCGAGACGAGCGCGGATTTGATATCGTTGTCGTTCGAGAAGCGCTTCAACACACCGGCATAGGCATCGTCGGAAAACGCTGCGCCTTCGTTCAGTGTGCACGCCTCAACCGACTCTTTCGATCCATAGAGCGCGATAACTTCCGTCAGGCCTTCGCCGAGCGTCGGGCGCTGCGCGATCGCGACCTGCTTCTCGGACGATCCGGCCAGCACGATCTCGACCAGGTCTTCATCCGTGATCACCGGCGAGCTCTTCAGCAACGGAACGGCGATGATGTCGATATCCTTGGCGAGCTTGATCGCGATGTCGCGCGGCAGCTTGGGCGAGTTCTTCAGCGTGACGGCGAGGGCGCGGCGTACTAGCACGGCGGCGTCCGAACACATCATGTCGAGGATTTGCCGTGCGTTTTCCTTGTCCTCGGGGCTGAGGTCCATCGTATCGATGCGACGGCATATCTTGTGCGCGGAATTGGCGCGCGCTTCGGCGGTGTCGCCGCGTACGAGGCGGCGGATGTCGTCCTGTGTCAGGGCGCTGCGCATGGTGGCAATCGTCATATGGGCCGGCCTTCTGCCCTCTGGCGGCTTGAACTCATTCGAAAAATGACAATTGCTGCACCGAGTTAACAGGTGTTTACGGGCGCGCTGAAAAACGCGCTACCAGCACCATAAAATCGGGAGAGGCCCATGCTGCTCAAAGGCGTGAAAGTCATTGAACACGCTACCTATTTTGCGGCGCCGGGGGCTGGCGGTATCCTCTCGGACTGGGGCGCGGAAGTCATCAAGATCGAACCGCCCGGCGGGGATCCGGTCCGCTCCAACTTCCCGACCAAAGGGTCCGATAAGGAACACCTCACCGACAACCCCGCTTTCGACAGCGACAATCGCGGCAAGAAATCCATCGTGGTGGATGCCCGAACAGAAGAAGGTCAGGAGATCATCCGCAAGCTCGCAGATACGGCCGACGTATTCCTCACCAATGTCCGCCCCGGCGGGATCGAGCGGTCTGGCCTTGGCTACGACACCCTGTCGAAGCGCAATCCAAAGCTCGTCTACTGCGCTCTGACCGGCTACGGTCTCGAAGGTCCAGACGCCAACGCGCCCGGCTTTGATGTCGCCAGCTTCTGGTCGCGTTCGGGCCTTGCCCGCCTCACCGCTCCAAAGGGCTCCGAACTCTTCCCCGTCCGCACGGCTTCGGGCGACCACACCACCAGCATCGCAGCTGTCGCCGCCATCAACGCCGCCCTGATTCAGGCGCTGAAGACCGGCAAGGGCCAACTCGTCGATGTCAGCCTGCTGCGCACCGGCCTCTACACCCTGCACACCGACCTCGCGATCCAGCTTTTCTTCGGCCGCATCGCCTCCACCCGCCCGCGCGCCGAGGCCTACAACCCTCTCACGAACTTCTTCCGCACCAAGGATGACGCCTGGATCTGCATCGTGGCCCGCGCTGGCAGGGCGGACCTGCCGCGCATGGCCCGCGCGTTCGACCTGCCAGGTATCGACACCGACCCGCGTTTCCAGGACGGCCGCTCCCGCCGCGATAACGCTGGCGACATCACCGCCATGTTCGACGCCGCCTTCGCGCGCTTCACGAAGGATGAAATCGCCGCCCGTCTCACCGCGGAAGAAATCGCCTGGGCCCCCGCCCAGACCCTCGCCGACGTCGCCGTCGATCCGCAGGTCCATGCCGCCGGCGGCATAGTTCAGACGCCCGGCAAAGACGGTGTCGGCTCGTTCGCATCGCCTGCAGCGCCCGCGAAGTTCCACGGTGTCGATGACGGCCCCAAAGGCCCGGGACCGAAACTGGGCCAGCATACGCGCGAGGTGCTTACATCTCTGGGCTATTCGGAGGCAGAGATCGGAGCGGCCCTTGCCGGCAAGGTTGTGGCCTAGGCCTTGTCTTCCTGCAGCCCGAACAGCGCTGTCATCAGGCTCGATGTCATCGACACGACGCCCATCTTGGCCTGCATCAGCAGATCCTGGTTCGATGCCTGCATTGTCTCGCCGAAGGGCGCGCCAGGAACGTTGCCCGCGTCCGCATCGCCAACCGTGGCGCCGGTCAGCCTCGCATAGAGCTGCGCCGAGGTGAGGCTCACGCCATCCTTGCCGTGGAACACATTGTGATTGGCCAGCGCCGCGCTGGGGAATAACTCGGACGCCGCGCCGGGGCGATTTATCCGCGCTGCTGCGACCAGCCGCGCCGCATCGGACGGTCCCATGAAATGTGCCGCGTAGAGTTCCGACGACGTCGCTGGCCGGCCCAGCTTTTTCTGCAGGATCTTGCCGTTTTCCGCTGCGAGTTCGCCCGCCATCACCGACGACAGGCTCGCGTCCTTGCGTAGGGCTAGCAGGTCCGCGCGCGATTGCCCGTCCGTTGCGACGCCATGCTTGTCGCCATAGCGCTCCAGCATGTTGAGCCACGTCGCGTCGGTGAACTGAAACAGCCCGGTCGCCGAAGACGTGCCGGCCTTGGCGCTAGGGTCGAAATTGCTTTCGCGTTGCGCTGTCTTCACGAGGTAATCGAAGCCAACGCCCGTCTTGGCCGAAGCCGTCCGCAGCGCAGACATTACGTCGGCACGCGGCGTGACCTTCGGAGTGGCGCCGATGGAATCGGTCACGGGCAGGGCATCCTTCTGGACCCCAGAACGCTCAATTATGGTTAGCGAAAGGTTAATGCAGGGCTTGGACCGGACCGTCGCTCAGTCCCATCTCCAAGCGTGGACGGTATGCCCGGTCCAGCCGATCTTCTTGAGAATGGCGGCAAGATAGATGTCCACATAGAGATCGTTCATCGCACCGTGGCCATCAAGCGGTCTGCCTTTGGCGCACAGCTCGCCGCGCTTGCGCTCGGCCCAGGTCGTCTTCGCGCGCCTCACTTGCTCTTCGCGGTCCATCTTGGTGGGGAGCAGGCCGAGCAGCTGGAAGTACGCCTCGAATATCCGGTCCGGCAATTCTTCATTCGCTTGAAAATACGTGTCGGTCAGCTTCACAAGCCTGTTGCTCGGCGTCTCGTCGTGCAGCGCATGGACAAGGTGGTACTGGTAACAGGCCCAGCGCGATGATGTGACTGCAGCCTCATCGACATAGGCGATCTGCGCCTTGTGCCCCATCAGGAACATCGCCGCGTAGACCGGCGATAGATCGAAATCGTTCCTGGACAGGATGTATTTGTGCACCATCTCGTCGAGCCCGCTGCACGCGCGAAAAGCGCCCTCGAAATCGTCACGCGGATCGATCCCGCGCCGCCAGTGCAGAAGTCCGAGATCAATATGGGCCTCCGCGGCCTGTTTACAGTTCTGCGCCGCCCAGGCGTAGTTGCTGTGGTTCAGCAGATCCGTGATCACGGCCGGCGCCCGATCGACAAACGCCTGCGACGCTTCCACGTTGCGCGTGTACTGATCGTCTGCGTCCACGCCTATCCTCGCGAACCTGCCTGCCATCACACGTCCAGAATCTTGACGCCTTTCGGGCTGGCCGCAAGAGCCAGCTTGCCGGCCTTCAGTTTCAGCGCCTTCTCGCCAAACAGTTCCCGCCGCCAGCCTTTGAGCGCCGCGATATCCGGCTCCTTGTCGCGTGCCAGTTTCTCGATGTCGGCTGCATTCGCGATCAGCCGCGTCGCCACATCCGCGTCGTCCGACACCTGCTTCAGCAACACCTTCAGCAGCTCGACGATCGCGCCCGGCGGAGGGCCGGAGCGCTCCGGCTCGTCCACCACCGGCGCATATTTCTCCGGCGCATCCAGCGCCTCGTTGATCGCCTGCAGCAGTCCGGCGCCATGCCTAGACTTGCCGAACCCCTGCTGCACAGCGCGCATTCGCTCAAGCGCCTCAAGCGTTCGTGGCTTCTGCTGCGCAATCTCCTGAATAGCGTCGTCCTTGAGAATGCGCTGGCGCGGCTTGTCTGTCTCCTGAGCCACCCGCTCGCGCCAGGCTGACACATTGGCGAGCACGGCGAGATAGTCCGAGCGATACTTGCGGATCTTCATCCGCTTCCATGCCGTAGCGGGATCGAAAGCATAGATGTCGGGGTCGAGCAGGGCGTCATGCTCATCCGCAATCCATTCCAACCGGTTCTGCGTCTCGAGCTTCGTGCGCAGGATCTTGTAGATCTTGCGTAGATAGACCACATCACCGCGCGCGTAGGTCAGCTGCTTTTCGGTGAGCGGCCGGCGCACCCAGTCGGTGAACTGGCTCGACTTGTCGACTGATCCCTTCACTACCCGGCTGACGAGGTTCTCATAGGAGATCGAGTCGCCCAGCCCGCACGCCATCGCCGCGATCTGCGTGTCGAACACTGGCCCCGGCACATGCCCGATCAGCCGCGTGAAAATCTCGAGGTCCTGCCGCGCCGCGTGAAACACCTTCGTGCGCGACGGGTCCGCGATCAGCGTATTCAGGGGTGCAAGGTCGATTCCATTGGCCAGCGGATCGACAAGGACGTCATAGTCCGAGCTCGCCACCTGGATCAGGCAGACCTGGGGCCAATACGTCGTCTCGCGGTGGAATTCAGTGTCGACGGCCAGAAAATCGTCCTGACCGAGCCGCTCGCACGCCGCTTCAAGGGCTGCGGTGTCGGTGATCAGGCGGATTTCGGCAGCACCGTCGTCGTTCAAATCCGTCGTCTCCCGGATCGGTCCCAAGAATCGGATGAGAATCAGACTATGGCCGATATTGACAAGCTTATCGGCGACATGCGCTTGTCCGCCCGGTTCTAGCAAGCCAAATCCCCCGGTTTTGGCCGGAAAAGCAGGAGTTTTGCCCCGATGCATGCCTACAGGACGCATACCTGCGGCCAGCTGCGTGCGGAGCATGTCGGCAATACCGTCAAGCTTTCCGGCTGGGTCCACAATAAGCGGGACCTCGGCGGTCTGCTGTTCATCGATCTGCGCGACCATTATGGCCTCACGCAATGCGTGGTGACGCCGTCCAACCCGCATTTCGCCCGCCTGGAGCGCATCCGGATCGAGTCAGTGATTTGCGTCACGGGAGAAGTCGTCGCGCGCGATCCGGGCCAGGTGAATGCAACACTTGCGACCGGCCAGATCGACCTCAAGGTGCAGGACGTCGCCGTCCTCTCCGAAGTGGCCGAACAACTTCCGCTGCCCGTGCTCAACGAGCCGGACTACCCGGAAGACGTGCGCCTCAAATACCGCTTCCTCGACCTCCGCCGAGAGACGCTGCACGCCAACATCATGACGCGCACTCAGGTCATCGCCTCCATGCGCCGCCGCATGGCCGAGGTAGGCTTCACCGAATTCTCGACGCCGATCCTCACGGCCTCGTCACCCGAAGGCGCACGCGACTTCCTCGTGCCGAGCCGCATCCACCAGGGCAAGTTCTTCGCTCTTCCCCAAGCGCCGCAACAGTACAAGCAGCTCCTGATGGTCGCTGGCTTCGACCGCTATTTCCAGATCGCGCCCTGCTTCCGCGATGAAGACCCGCGCGCCGACCGTCTGCCCGGCGAATTCTACCAGCTCGATCTGGAGATGAGCTTCGTCACGCAGGAAGACGTGTGGGACACGATGGAGCCCGTCCTGCGCGGCGTGTTCGAGGAGTTCGGTAACGGCAAGCCCGTCACCCAGAAATTCCCGCGCATTCCATACGACACGTCGATCCGCAAATACGGCTCCGACAAGCCCGACCTGCGCAACCCGATCGAGATGGGCAACGTTTCCGACGCCTTCCGCGGCTCCGGCTTCAAGGTCTTCGCAGGCATGCTGGAGAAGGACGCAAAGAACGAGGTCTGGGGCATCCCAGCGCCGGGCGGTGGCAGCCGCGCGTTTTGCGACAAAATGAACTCGTGGGCGCAACAGCAAGGCCAGCCCGGCCTTGGCTATATCTTCTGGCGTGAAGGCGAAGATGGCGGGGCAGGGCCAGTCGCCAAGAACATAGGCCCTGAACGTGCCGAAGCGATCCGCCAGCAGTTCGATCTCAAGGTTGGCGACGCCGTCTTCTTCGTCGCGGGCGCACCGAGCGCATTCTACAAGTTCGCGGGCGAGGCGCGTAACCGCGTTGCGGACGAGCTCGGCCTCGTCAACAAGGACCAGTTCGCCTGCTGCTGGATCGTCGATTTCCCGTTCTACGAATGGAATGAAGACGAGAAGCGCGTCGACTTCGCGCACAACCCGTTCTCGATGCCGCAAGGCGGCCTCGACGCCCTCAATGGCCCTGCCGATCCCCTGTCGCTCAAGGCCTACCAGTACGACATGGTCTGCAACGGCTTCGAAATCGCGTCTGGCTCGATCCGTAACGCGAGCCCCGAAACCATGGTCCGCGCCTTCGAGATAACAGGCCTCACCAAGGCCGATGTCGAGGAACAGTTCGGCGGCATGTACCGCGCCTTCCAGTTCGGGGCCCCGCCGCACGGCGGCATGGCGGCCGGTGTAGACCGCGTTGTGATGCTCGTCTGCGGAGCGCAGAATCTCCGCGAGATCACGCTCTTCCCGATGAACCAGCAGGCGCAAGACCTGCTCATGAACGCCCCGAGCGATGCATCGCTGAAACAACTCCGCGAACTGGGCATCCGCGTTCACGAAAAGCCTAGGGCCTGATCCACCGGCTGCATGGAAGCGTGCGCCTCGGCGCACGCGTTCCCGGCGAAGACAGGGATCCAGTCTTTGCGCGCAGCGCAAACAGCGGTCGTGGCGGTAAGTTACGCGCCCTCTTGTTGCAAACCCCTCGTGCAGGCTCGGAGGCAGGCCAGAAATCGTCCTCTGTAATCTCAACCACGCGCTCGAAAGGTTCGGCGGATTGGCGTTCTCCAAATCGGACGGCTCTCCAGCGCATCTATATTCGCGCCGATGAAACGCCGGAACTTCCCTCTGTGGCTCCTGCGTGACCTCCCAGCCTGCCTGGGTATCATGATCAGCTTCTGGCCGGTTGATGATCCTCGTGATTCTCAACGCGCGCCGCGCCGCGTCCGGGAAGAGGGTCCTGCAGAACGTCTACGCAGACTTCGCGATCCTGCTCGCGCACGCCGAGGCACGCCTCGCCTTCGCGCCCTGGCGGCAAGCCGGTCGACGTGTCGGCCGGAACCCACGCATCGTCGCGTTCACACTCGTCTCCGCTTACGACGATGGGGACCAGACCGTCGCGCGTTACCAGGCCTCCGCCCGCGCCGGTCGCCAAAATGGACGCCTAAGTTGACGCCCGCGTCGACGACCTGCGCGAGCGTTACGCCGTTAGCGAACGCGAAGATACGTGCTGCTCCGCTCGTGCGCGGATACGCATGCACTTCGCGACGCCCGTGAAGTGCCCCATTGTCGTCAAGCGTGGGGTCAATGCGTAGCGTTGACGATCGCCACACCCG
>CANJXY010000135.1 GCA_947478925.1 Hyphomonadaceae bacterium
CGTGCTGCGGGGGCAGGATGATCCTCAGCCAGATCATCGAACGCAGCTCGGTCGTGCCCAGCCTTATCGTGCAGCGGCCCGACACATCATGATCACAGCTGCTATCGCGATGATGCTGACCACCAGTACGACGCGACAGCTCCGCGCCGATGCGAGCGCTTGTGCCGGTCGCCTGGCTGCACCGGCTTGCATGGCCTCAACCCCTATCGCCAACGCGCCAGACCTCTTTGTGAATGAGGCCGAGGCCTTCCTCGCGCGTCGGGCAGGCCGCCGATCCAGCGCTCCGGTCGCAGCCGGCGCCGTACAATCCCCATAGCGCGCTCCCACCCGTCTTCCGCGGTTACCTACACTCGGCGTTGTTGGACGCCGGCCAACGGAGCTGTGGCCAATTCCGTGCCCGGCCGGCGTCCAACAACGCTAAAGAGCTCCTGCCTGATCAGCAGGGCAGAAGCGACCGGCAATTCCCGAGCGACCCTGCCATTGATAACATTATCGGATGGGCGCGAAGTGGGCCCCAATATTGATGTCCAGAACCTCCTCATCGAGCGTGCTCCGAAGACGAGGACTTTGTTGCGCACTTGGGTCTGCGCCTGAAAGGGAAGCTGATGAACCGTGACGATGCGAACTTGCGCCTGGCCGCCTACGGCACGCTGGCGCCAGGCCGCTCCAACGCACACATGCTCGCCAAAATAGAGGGCCAATGGTCGGTCGGGACAGTCCGTGGTCATCTCGTCGAGAAAGGATGGGGGGCAGCACTGGGCTTTCCCGGCATTATACTCGACGCGGCCGGACCCGAGGTGCAAGTCCATGTCTTCACTTCTCAGGATATGCCGAACCATTGGGCGCGGCTCGACGCGTTCGAAGGCGACGGATACCGACGCGTTCCTGTTGCTGTGAAAGCCGGAGACGACCAGGTGACAGCGAGCATCTACGTGCTCGCGGAAGGGTGACCTGCCTCAGGCTTGTCGGACCAAGCGCAGCGCCTCAATGACCGCTGTTGGGCGATCATGCAACGCATAGCGCAATTGGATCAACGTCTGCTTTGAAGCGCACTGGGCATTCGTTAGGCGAGAAGCAGGCTGTCTTTCCCCAACTTCTTGAGCCGCTTTGCTGCATCCTTGTCGAAGGTGGCAAACGTCGCGCCACCCATGCTGGCGCCCTCAAAAGCAATGATCCCATCTGCGAAATCACCGCCTTGATCGAGCAGCTCAAGACCTGCATCGACCGCCGGACGATTGACCTCAACATTGGCGCTACCAATCAGTCGTCGAATTGTTGCCGCGATATCTGCAGGCGGGATCTGGTATCCACGCGACAGCACCCAGACAAATTCGCACAGAGTCGTCGGCGCGATTGCAATGAGGTCCGCCTTCGCAAGCGCTGATTGAGCAACGCGCGCCTGCTTTGGATCATCGGCCACAATCGCGCGGACGAGCACATTTGTGTCGGCGGTGATTCTCATTTCTTCTTGGTGATCTTGCCGGCCCAGCCCTGTTTCGCAACTTCATTCATCTCGTCGATGGAGAGGGGTGGTCGGCCCTTCTTTGCGAGCATTCCGAACAGCGAGGAAATCTCGCCCGTCGACGCAGCCCGGACCTCAATCCTTCCGTCCGGAAGTTTTGTGACGTCGATTTGCTCTCCGGGACCTACGCCGAGATGTTCCAAGACATCCTTCCGAAGCGTAACCTGGCCCTTCGCGGTAACAGTAAGCGTGCTCATAGGATCCAAGTAAGGCATATCCGCCTTACTGTCAATACTGGTGCTTCTTAGGCGAAAAAATGGCCTTTACAGAGCGTGTACTGCCGCGAGCCTGGATGACCGAAAATGGGCTATGTCATGCCGGATTAGCAGGGCAGGATCGACCGGCAATTCCCGAGTGACCCAGCCATTCGTAACAATGCCGGAAGGGCGTGAAGTCGGGGCCCACAACGGACAGTCGCTTGTCGATGCGGGACGCCTCCCGAAGCGCCGAGCCTTTACTCGGGTACGTGTTCGTTCGAGCCACCGAATGCGCCCGGGAAGTCCTTGAACTTCGGCAGGCCATCCTTCATCGGAAGAACCGTTTCCGCATAATTGATGTGTAGGCCTGGCTTGAAGGCCAGCGTCGGTAGCGTGGCCGAAAAAACATCGACGACGCCAAGCGTCGGATGATTGGTCATCAGGTGGCCGCCGCACTTGTTGCAGTACTTGCGATCACTGATCGGCGTCTTGTTGTAGGTCGCGACATGTTCGGCGCCGGCGGCGATCCGCACGCTTTCCGGTTTCCACAACGTAAAGGCGTTCACCGGTCCACCCGACCAGGATCGGCACGAACTGCAGTGGCAATAGCCCATGCCCTCTGGTTCGCCCGTCGTCTCGATCTTCACCGCGCCACAGAAGCACTCGCCCTGATATGCCATCGCTAATCTCCCTTATGAGCGGGAAGCTAGCTTGAAAATAACTGGTGGTCACGAGCCGGCCTCGATGGGCGAAGAACAGCCGCAGCGTAGGATCGTCGTCGAATGACAAAAGTGGACGACTCTGCTGGATCACCCCAATACGGATTCCAGCGGCACGGGGCCCCGAAGCGGACATGCCACCACCGCGAAGGACATGTCGCTTCGAATGGGAGCATGAGGCGTAGACGAGCCTCTTCGTGAAGGGCGCTCCTCAAGCCGCTGCGGTCCGAAGAGACAGAGCAGGTCACTGGCGGAGGCAAACTGAGGCCGGCCGTCAGAACGAAGTTGTCGGGCGAGGCGGCTTGGCCCATGTTCAGATCAATGGCCAACCCGACCCTCATGGAAAGCGAAGCCCGCGAGTCTCCCGCGGTGGCTGCGCGACTCGCAGCCGATGGCAGCCCCGCATTGTTGCAGCTTGGCGCCCGGCTTCGCGCGATCGCGCCGCGCCTCGTTCTCGCGGCTGGCCGTGGCAGTTCCGACGCCGCCGCCCTGCTCGCCAAGTACGTGATCGAAACGCGGCTCAACCTGCCCACTGTTTCGGTCGCCCCCTCTGTGCATTCTATTTATGGCGCGCAGCTTCAGCTTGAACGCGCGCTCGTGCTGGCGATCTCCCAATCCGGTCGGAGCCCTGATCTGGTGGAATTCTGCCGTACGGCGACTGGCCCAGATGTGCTGCGGGTTGCCATGGTCAACGACACGACCTCGCCGCTGACGAACGCCGTCGATGTGACCTTGCCTCTGATGGCAGGTCCAGAGACAAGCGTCGCAGCGACCAAATCCTGCATTGCGGCGATGACGCTCGTGCTGGGCCTGACGGCACACTGGCGCCAGGACAATGCGATGATCTCCGCGTTCAACCGCGCCGGCGGTGTGCTGGGCCAAGCGCTGCAGTCCGACTGGTCGCATGCTGCTGACTTCCTCGACGGCGACGGACCCGTCTACGTGGTAGGACGCGGCCCCGGACTAGCTATCGCAGCAGAAGCGGCACTAAAGCTGAAGGAGACTAGCGGTCTTCACGCCGAATCCATCAGCTCAGCCGAAATCCGTCACGGCCCTTATGCGCTTGCCGGCCCCGACCTTCGCGCGATCATCTTCGCGCAGAGAGACGCCGCCTTCTTCGGGCTCAAGTCACTTGCCGCCGATCTGTCGCAACGCGGCACATCTGTCCTGCTGATCTCGCCGGACACAACGCTGCCCGGAGCTCATATCCCGGCCGACGATGAGCCGGTCCTGGAACTCATCTCCATGCTGCTGCGCTTCTATCTGTTCGCCAATGACGCTGCCCTTCGCCGGGGGCGCTCACCCGACCGACCGCCCATGCTCAGCAAGATCACGGAGACACGCTGACATGCCAATGCTGGCGGCCACCCGCGTGTTCACAGGGACGGAGTTGCTTGAGCAGGCGACCGTCCATGTCAGCGATGGCCTGGTCATAGACGTAACACCCGGCTTCGCGCCAGGCGCCGAAGTGCTGGACGGGACGCTGGCGCCGGGCCTTGTAGATATCCAGGTCAATGGCGGCGGCGGCGTTTTATTCAACGATTCGCCAACGGTCGAAACATTGCGAACCATTACGGCGGCGCACGCCCAGTTTGGCGTCACCGGCCTGATGGCGACACTCATCTCCGATGAAAGCGCGAAGATCAACAGCGCTATCAACGCGGTCGAGCAAGGCGTGCGTGGAGGCATGCCGGGCCTGATCGGTCTTCATCTCGAGGGCCCATGGCTGTCTGAACCGCGACGCGGCGTGCACCCGCAACACTTCCTGCGTAGCCTCAACGCTGAAGACATGGACACGCTAACGCGAGACCGCTCCTTCCGCCTCATGGTGACGCTCTCGCCGGAGCAAGCGTCGCCGGCCGATGTTAAAGTACTGACAGCGGCGGGCGTGATCGTCAGCATTGGCCACACGGGGGCAGAGCATGGCGACGTCGAGGCGTTGCTCATGGCGGGCGCCACCGGCTTTACCCACCTGTTCAACGCCATGCCGCCACTGGAAGGCCGCAAGCCTGGGCCGGTGGGCGTGGCGTTGGCGAACACCCATACGTGGGCAGGTCTCATCCTCGACGGTATTCACGTTCATCCACTTTCAGCGCGAGCGGCGTTCGCGGCGAAGACGGCACGAAAGCTGATGCTGGTGTCGGACGCCATGTCGACGGTGGGATCACCGTCAGCGTCGATGACGCTTTTCGGCCAGCACATCGAAGTCAGGGACGGCGCGCTTCGTACGCCCTCTGGCACGCTGGCCGGCGCACATCTCGACCTGTCGCAAGCCGCGCGCAATGCCGTGTCCATGCTGGGCGCCTCGATCGAGGACGCGCTGCGCATGGCGAGTCTAACGCCCGCGGAATTTTTGCGGATCGACGGTCAATGCGGACGCATCGCTGCCGGCGCGCGCGGCGACCTCATCCTTGTCGGCCCGGACCTTGATGTCCGCAAGGTTTGGCTCGGTGGTGCGGTCGTTCGCTAGCGGAGATTTGCCTCGGCCAACGCGGAGCGCAGATTGCCATTGTGCTTTGCAAGCAGCGAGACAGCCACCTCAACCGAAACGCCCATGGCCATCAGCGACGCGGCCTTGATATCACCACCCGCCTTGCCGAGCGCATCCGTTGCCGCGCCGACGCTACAGCCGGCGATCTTCGCGACCATCTGCTCTGACCTGTGACGTAGCTTCGCATTGGTAGGACGCATATCCACCATCATTCCCTGATATACGCGCCCCAGCTGCGCCATGACGGCGGTCGAGAACAGGTTGAGAGCCACCTTCTGCGCTGTGCCGGCCTTCAACCGGGTAGATCCGGCGATTGGCTCGGATCCCGTTTCGATCAGCACCGGATGCTCGCTGGCCGCTAGCAGTTGCGAACCGGCGTTGTTGGCAATGCCGATGGTCAACGCGCCCCGCGCCCGCGCCGTTTTCACGGCGGCAACGGTGAATGGCGTGTTTCCGCTCGCCGCTATTCCGAGAACCACATCATTCGCGCCAACATCCAGCGCAGCCATATGCCGGGCTCCATCTTCGGTGGAATCTTCAGCGTTCTCGACGGCGCGCATTAGCGCAACCTCTCCGCCAGCGATCACGAACGCCACTTGCTCGCTTGGCCAATTGAATGTCGGCAGCAGCTCCGCGCCGTCCTGCGCGCCGATACGCGCCGAGGTTCCAGCGCCGGCATATATGATACGTCCGCCCCTGCGCAGACGCGGCACGGCCTGCTCCAACGCGCCTACGATTGCAGACAGCGCAGGGCCAACCGCAGCCACCGCCTCGATCTGGCTTTCGTACAGAGCTCGTATCTGGTCGGCCGCTGGCCAAGCATCCAGATCAAGATAGCGCGGGCTGATGTCTTCCGTGCCCATTCGCCTATCTCCATCCGAAAAACCTATGTCATTGAATGGCAGGCAAATCGGGATAGACAAGGGAAATGGTTGAAGCGCTGTATCTCGGCGTAGACGGAGGCGGCACGCGGTGCCGCGCGCGGCTGGAGACAGCTGACGGGCGCGTGCTGGGCCAAGGCATTTCCGGGCCGGCAAGCATGCGGTTCGGCATTCAGGCCGCCAGCGCGTCCATCCTTGGCGCAGCCCGCGAAGCGCTGGCGCAAGCCGGGCTGAGCGAGGACGCCCTAGCCAACGTCTATGCGGGCATCGGCCTTGCTGGCACCGGCCACATTGGTGCGCGGCAGGCTTTGGAGCTGTGGCAGCACCCCTTTGCAAAGGCCTGGTTCGAGGGCGATGGCTATCTCGCCTGGCTCGGCGCGTTCGGAGGCGATGATGGCGGCATCGTTGTCTGTGGCACGGGCAGTATCGGCATCACCTACAAGGGCGAGACGATCCGCGTCGGGGGGTATGGTTTCCCCGTCTCCGACGAAGGCAGCGGCGCGCATATCGGCCTGAACGCGATCCGCTATTCACTGCGCACGCTGGATGGCCGCGCGAAGCAGACAGCATTTGCGCACGAGGTCCTGGGGCACTTCTCGTCCGATCCGGCCGTGGTCATCCGCTGGTCCGAGACCGCCAGCCCCACAGATTACGCCGCCTTTGCTGCGGTTGTCATTAAGCACGCGGCAGCAGGCGAGCCCGCCGCGAGCAACCTGCTACGAGATGCTGCTGTCCACATCGCAGGACTCGCGGAGGCGGTGCTGGAACGCGGCGCACCCCGTGTGGCGCTGGTCGGCGGGCTCGTCGAGTTCATCCGGCCTTACATTCCCGCAGCCACGGCAGCACGGATCACCGAACCTCAGGCGGACGCAATGGCTGGCGGCATTTTGCTGGCGAAGCTGCGCGCACCCAAATAGTTCAGTTCAGCGGGCAACCGTGCGCAGCGTCTTCTCTGTCTGCGTCAAGCGGTCGACCGGAGACGCGATAGCCGCTTCCAGCAATAGGCGACCGTTCCTCGGTTTAAGATCTGCTGCTGCGATTGCCCTTTTTGTCATCTCGTTGCGCGGGGTCAGAGCGATAGCTCCAGGTCCCGCATCGACGCGCGCTATGTCGGCCTCACGCGCCAGCACACGCAGGCGGGCAATGCGCATCAGGATGACGGATTCCTCCGGTTCCTTGCCAAAGCGATCGACGAGTTCGTCCTCGAAGGCGTCCAGTTCGGCTTTGGTCGTGAGGCGTGCGAGACGCAGATAGAGCGATAGGCGCGTATCCGCCTCCGGGATCCAGTCCGTCGGAATGCGCCCGCCGAGACCGACATTGATCACCGGCGTCCAGCGCTCCAGCGTTTCACCGCGCGTTTCGCGAACGGCGCGTTCGAGCAGATGCTGATAAAGGTCGATGCCGATCAGCTTCATGTGGCCGCTTTGGGCGTCGCCCACGAGATCGCCAGCGCCACGGATATCGAGGTCGCGCGCGCTGATGGCAAATCCAGCGCCAAGGCGATCGAGCGATTCAAGCGTGCGAAGGCGTTTGCGTGTCGCCTCGGTCAGCGCCACGCCCGGTTCGGTTGTCAGCAGGATATGCCCGCGCCGGTTGCCGCGCCCGACGCGCCCGCGCAACTGGTGAAGCTGGGCGAGGCCGAACCGGTCGGCGCGCCACACGATCATTGTATTCGCGCGCGGCACGTCGAGCCCCGCCTCGATGATGTTGGTGGCGAGAAGCACGTCGCTCAAGCCAGCCGCGAACCGCACCATCGAGTCGTCAATCTCACCGACCGGCATGTCGCCATGTGCCTGCAGCATCGACAATTCAGGCGCCAGCCTTTGTATGCGTTCAGCCAGAGGCGCGAGATCGGTGATGCGCGGCACAACCACGAAACTCTGGCCTCCACGATCCTTCTCGCGCAGTAGCGCCGTCCGAACCTGCGAGTCATCAAAAACACCCGCAAGTGTGCGGATCGGCTGGCGGCGAGCGGGCGGCGTGGCGATCACGGACATCTGCTTCAGGCCCAGCAGAGCATTCTGCAGCGTGCGCGGGATCGGCGTCGCCGTAAGACTGAGCAAGTGGCCCTCCTCGGCCAGCGCCCGCAATGTTGCCTTGTCCGCTGCACCGAACCGCTGTTCCTCGTCGATGACGACAAGGGCGAGATTCTTGTATTCCGTTCCCTTGGCCGCCACAGCGCCCGTTCCGATGACGACAGATATCGATCCATCCGCCAGTCCTGCTCGCACGCGTTTCTTTTCGGCTGCATCCGACAAGCGCGACAGGGCAGCAACCTTCAGGCCCGTCTTCTCAAAACGCTTCCTGAATTGTTCGAGATGCTGACGCACCAGCACAGTTGTCGGCACCGCGATCACCGCCTGCTTACCGTCAAGTGCTACCAGAGCCGCAGCACGAAGCGCGACCTCAGTCTTGCCGTAACCGACATCGCCAATAACCAGACGATCCATCGGGCGGCCCGAGGCGAGATCTTCGCGCACAGCTACGATGGCGCGCGCCTGGTCAGGCGTTTCAGAGAACGGGAATCCGGCGGAGAACTCGTCGTATGCGGCGGGATCAGGTTCAATCTTCACGGCGCGGCGCTTGGCGTTCTCCTTCGCCAGCCGCGACATGTCTGCGGCGGTTTCCGACATTGCCTTGTCTATAACCAACCGACGCTTGCGCCAGCTTGTTCCATCCAACCCGTCGAGGGTCACGGCGGTCCTGTCCGCGCCATACTTCCAGATACGGTCGGCGTCTTCGACAGCGATCAGACGCTTTGTGCCGCCTGAATATTCCAGCTCGATGGCTTCGCCCGCCCGGTCTTCGCCCGGCGCAGCCGTGCGTTTGAGGCCAGCGATCACCGCGATGCCGTGGTCTTCGTGGATGACTACGTCGCCGATACAGACGTCGCCGATCTCCAGGAGGTGCTCACCATTACCGCTGCTTGTAGCAGCGATGCCTGCATTGCTACGCAGAACGTCAGCGGCCGAAATCACAAGCCTGTTCGCGTCGCGCCAGCCCCGCTCAAGCTGCATCTCCAGCAGCTTCACGCGGTTGCCCCAGCCTTGATCGATATCGACCCAGGTGGCCGCAGGACGCGCGCCCTTCGCGGTCTCTTTGCTCAGGCGCTTTCGGATGAGCCGTAACTCATGCTCGGAACCTGCGATCACAACGCGAGCTTTTTTCTTCATCGCGTCCGCGATTTCGGCATTCATCGCGCGCACGGGATTGGGATTGCCCGTGATGCGGACCACGCGCGTGCCCGCCGTTGCGGCAATGTCGACTGGGCGGCGCGCCTTCACGGCAACCTCCCAGACGGATTGGGGAACCAGCTTGTGGTTGCCAGCTTCTTTCTTGCCGTGCGGCCCGCGCGAGGCATCCGCTGCAAGCGCAAGAAAGCGGCTGCGTTCGGTATCGACGCCAACATCCATGGCGAGCGAGGCAGAGGGGAAATAGTCGAATAGCGTGGAGCGCTTTCCGAGAAAGACTGGCATCGCCGCCGAGCCGAACTCCACGAATGGCAGATCCCGTAGACCGCGCTGGCTGACACTGTCGAACTCGCGGATGCGGATTATGACGCCGTCGTTAAGTTCGATGC
>CANJXY010000136.1 GCA_947478925.1 Hyphomonadaceae bacterium
CACGGGTAGACGTTGCGACTGACGTCATTGTATCGAAACCGCCGACCGCAACTCTGTAAATTCAAAGGAACATGGTGCGCTGATCAGAATCTGACGCGGCGGCAATAAAGTCCTGAAAGCAATAAGTTTCCCGGAAAATGAACCGAGTTTCGTCCGCTAAAAGCCACTCGAAATCCGGTGAGCGGTGCGCGTGATGTTAATGCAAATGGGGTACACAGGGCGCGGAAACTACGTTCAGGCTATGCGCCAGGTGGCAGCCCAGCACTGGATAACGAAAAGAATGCGTCACCAAACTTACGACAAGCTGACAAAGCGAGACTGAGCCGTGAAAGTCCTTGTGATAGAAGACACCCCAAAGCTGGGCGCCGCGATCCGCGAGGCGATGAACCGCGCGCAGTTTGTCAACGACCTGGCGCCGTCGATCGAAGAGGCAGACGCGCTGTTGGCGACGTCGCCTTACGATCTGATCCTGCTTGATCTCAGCCTGCCTGACGGTGACGGTCTCGACTTTCTGCGCAAGCTGCGCGCGGCGCAGATCCACACGCCTGTAATCGTTCTGACCGCACGTGGCGGACTTAACGACCGTATCGCAGGCCTCGACGACGGCGCCGACGATTACCTCGTGAAGCCCTTCGAACTCAGCGAGATGATCTCGCGTTGCCGCGCCGTCCTGCGCCGCCCCGATCGCCTGAGCGCCGAGGCCATCCGCGTCGGTCGCCTCGTGTTCGACCAGCGTTCAGGCCTTGTCACAGCCGAAGGCTACAACACGCCCCTGCCGCGCCGCGAAAGCCAACTGCTTGCCACGCTGATGCGCCGCCCCGGCAAGGTCTGCACCCGCACCCACCTTGAAGACGCTGTCTATGAATCGACTGCCGAGGTGACACCGAACGCACTCGAGGCCAGTATCTATCGCCTTCGCACCTTCCTGACCTCTGCCGACTCTGGCGTTGAGATACGCACCGTGCGTGGTGTTGGCTATGTTCTGGTAGCGTCCGAAAATGCTTAGGCTGGGCGCAGCAAAATCGAAGCTGGCCCGCGTCGCAACGTGGTCGCTGGCGCAGCGGCTGAAATCCCGGATCATCGGGATCTCGCTGCTGATGTCGATCCTGGTCACCGGCTCGGTCACCATGCACTACGGCTACGATATTCCCGAGCTCCAGCAGCGCACGGTCTATGGCCTTGCGGGCGATATCGCACGCGACATGCCGTTTGATGCCGAACAGGACGTTTTATTGAAGGCAATCAACGAAAGGCACAGCCTCTTCACACACTATCCTGATGCGTACGACTGGTTCGTTCTCGATGGCGAAGGCAAGCTGATCGGATCGTCGGTGGCTCACCGCGTCGACCGCGCCGAGTTTCCCCCGGGCTTGCCGCCAGCTGAATGGGACGCACCGAACCGCAGGGGTGGCTGGCAGGCCGGCAAGACCTTCGTAAAAGACGGCGTCACCCGCCACATCATCGCTGTGGTCCATACGGATCCCGGCGGTCTTCTGTTCGGCCTGCTGCTGGGCGAAGGCCTGATCCACATTGTGCTGCCGCTGGTGCCCTTCGCCTTCCTCATCACCTTCTTTGTCTCGGCCACAGTCCGCCGCACCCTGCTCCCGCTTCAGTCGCTGGCCGACCAGGCCAAGCGCGTACAGACGATGGAGGACATCCGCCCGCTCGATCCCAAGGGCGCCCCGCAGGAAGTCGCCGAACTGGTCAAAGCGCTCAACGTCGCGCTGGAAAAACTGCGCGTCTCCATCGAAGCGGAAAAGCAGTTCCTGCAGGATGCCGCGCACGCCCTGCGCACGCCGCTCGCCATCGTGAAGGCGCGCCTCGAACTCGACGGCGAAAAAGTCGACAAGATCAGCCTGGTCGAAGAGGTCGACGGCCTCATCCGCCTCGCCAGCCAGCTACTTGCCTCGGCCAACGCGGAACGCCTCGCGCTGCCGTCTAATGCGCGCGCCAATCTGTCGGACCTCGGACGCGACATCGTTTCCAACATGACGCCTCTGGCGATCCGCGCAGGCGTAGATCTCGGTTATTCGGACAATGGCGGCCACGCCACCGTGCGAGGCGATACTGACGCGATCAGTCACGCACTCAAGAACCTGATCGAGAACGCCCTCAAATTCACGCCACGCGGCAAGTCCGTCACTGTGCATGTCGAACACAATCCGCCTGCGATTTCGGTGACCGACGAAGGCCCCGGCATCCCCGAAGGCGCGGAGGAGAAAATCTTCGAACGCCATTCGCGCGGCAAATTTGGCGACGGCAAAGGCGCAGGTCTCGGACTTTCAATCGTTCGGCGCATCATGGGGGCGCATGGCGGCGTGGTCACGTATGTCCGCACAACAACGCCGGGCGCGACCTTCAGGCTGACCTTTCCTGACACAGACGTTGAGGCCGCGCCGGTGGCCGAAAGTCAGATCGCCGGCGATCAGGCAAAGCCCGCCGCCAAGCGCGCCGCCGCCTAGCCGCGCGCGGCGTAAACGCCACGGGCGATGGCGCGCGCCAGGCATCCCGCTGCCAGCTCGCCGATCCGCGCGATCACGAAAGGCCGAAGTTCACTGCGCCCGATCTGTCCTGTCGACAGGCAGAACACGACGTCCCCATCGAATGGCGCAAAGGCGGGCCGCACCGCCCTGCCCACCCCCGCAATCGCCATCTTGGCGACACGCTGGGCTTCGGGCGGCGTGAGGGCGACATTGGTCGCAACACAGCAGATCGTGGTGTTGGTCCGGCCACCCGCGGCGGACGCTGCAGGCCACATACCGGGATTGCTTTTGGCGCCGCCCCAATCATCGAGGTCGAGCGTATAGTCCGCTGGCGGACGAACGCCGCCAAATTCGCCTTCCTGCTCGAACGGCCAAGCCCAGAAGGCCTTCGACCCAGGCATCGTCACGGAGCCATGCGAGTTCACCGCCGCGATCGCCCCGACCGAAACGCCGTCATGTGTGATGACGCTCGCCGAACCCAATCCGCCAGCTTCGCCGCCCGCCCGCGCGCCAAAACCTGCGCCGATGCGACCCAACTCGAAGGTCGTCTTCGTATCCTTGAGCGCGGCCATGCCAAGCGCGCGATAGGGCGGCGCCTCGCCCCAGGCCTTGTCGCCACCATTTGCCAGATCATAAAGGATGGCTGCCGGCACAATCGGCGACACAGGCACGGCCGCGTTCTGGACCAACGCAAAACCTTCCCTTTGCGCACCCAACAAAGCCGTCACCCCGTCGGCCGCCGCTAACCCGTAGACCGACCCGCCTGACAGCACGATCGCATCGACCGCATCCACCAGCGTGTCCGCCGCCAGAGCGTCGGTTTCGCGTGTTCCGGGGCCACCACCAGCGACAACGACGGCAGCAACGGCGCGGGATGTGGGGCGGATGACCGTCACCCCGGTCGCGACACCGGCGTCATGAGCGGAGCCGACCAGCAGGCCGCCGACGTCGGTAATGAGGTTAAGGGGACCGGGGCGCGCGCTCATCCAGCAGTATCCATCATTTCGCACGCCTTAAGAGAGGGATGAGTTGCCGTCGCCATCCAACACTATATGGGGCTCTATGACGAGCTAACGTGCTCAGCGCAACAACTCGACCTTTGGGAGCGCCCCTGCATGCGCAAGACCCTGCTTGCCGGCTTCACCGCCCTGATTTTTCTGTCAGGCGCCTGTACCAGCCCGCCGACCACGTCCCAGACCGCGCCTCGGACCGCTGCCTGGCGCCTCTCCGGCCACGCTATGGCGACGGCAGCTGACAAGCGCGCCGTCGACGCCGCCCTTGCCGCGATGAATGCGGGCGGCAGCGCGGTTGACGCCGCCATAGCGGCCCATGCCGTGCTCGGCCTTGTTGAACCGCAGAGTTCCGGCCTTGGCGGCGGCGGTTACATGGTCGTCTACGATCGCAAGTCGAACACCACCACGGTCTTCGACGGACGCGAGACGGCGCCTATGACGGCGACCGCTGACTACTTCACCGTCAACGGCAAGAATCTCGACTTCGTGTCCGCCATCCTTTCGGGAAAATCCGTCGGCACGCCGGGCGCGGTCGCGCTCTACAAGGCGGCCCACGAGAAGTTCGGCAAACTGCCATGGGGCGCTGACTTC
This sequence comes from Hyphomonadaceae bacterium, assembly GCA_947478925.1. Classification (GTDB taxonomy): domain Bacteria; phylum Pseudomonadota; class Alphaproteobacteria; order Caulobacterales; family Hyphomonadaceae; genus UBA7672. The sequence goes on from CANJXY010000136.1 coordinate 4,088, forward strand.
GAAGCGGCGATCAAGCTGGCAGACGATGGCTTCATCGTCTCGCCGCGTCTCGCGAACTCGTTGAGTGCGCGCTACCAGTCAGGGCCACTCGGCAAGAACCCCGCCACCGCCGCCTACTTCTTCCCGAATGGAAAAGCGCTCGCCGCGGGCGACCGTCGCACCAATCCGGAATTCGCCGCCACACTGCGCGCGATCACGAAGGATGGTCCGGGTGCTTTCTACTCCGGCGCAATTGCGCAAAACATCGTCAATGCCGTCCACGCAGGCGACATCCAGGGCGACCTGTCGCTGAAGGATCTTGCCGCCTACCGCATCCTGCAGAAGCCCGCGATCTGCGGACCCTTCCGCGAGTACAATATCTGCTCTGCTCCACCCTCTTCATCCGGCGGCGTCGCAATGAACCAGATCATGTCACTCTACGACCTGATCTCGACCGCAAGTCCGGATGCGACGCTGGAAGCCAACCTCCGCGACTTCGTTCTGGCCGAACAGCTCGGCTATGCCGACCGCGACCACTATGTCGCCGACCCTGACGCCGTCACGGTTCCGGTCGCCGACCTGCTCAACCCGGCCTATCTGAAATCGCGCGCGACCAGCGGCTTCAAGCCTGGCGATGCACCGCAACCAGGCGACCCAGGCGCCGTCCTGCACAACAAGCCGATCGTCGACATGTGGGGCCGCGACACCAACACGGCGACACCCGGCACGTCGCACATGTCGTTCGTCGACTTCGAAGGCAATGCTGTCTCCTTCACGGCAACGGTTGAAAGCGGCTTCGGCTCGCAGCGCTGGACCAATGGCTTCCTGCTCAACAACCAGCTGACCGATTTCACGCGCCCCCCAACGCTCGGCGGCAAGGCCGTCGCCAACGCACCGGGACCGGGCAAGCGTCCACGCTCATCGATGTCACCCACCATCGTGTTCGACAAGGCTGGCGATGTCTTCATGGTCACGGGCTCGCCGGGCGGAAACTCCATTGTCGGCTACGTCGCCAAGACGCTTGCAGCCGTGCTCGACTGGGGCGCAACCGCACAGGAAGCCAGCGCCTTCCCGAACATCGTTGCGCGCGGCCCGATCGTGCGCGTCGAGACGTCGGACGCGACAGCTGGCGTCAATCCCAATGGGAAGAAGTGGCTCTCCGCCCTCACTGGCGCGGGTTTCAAGACGCAGGAAGTCTCGGGCGAAGTTTCCGGTCTCAACCTGATCGTCGCGCGCAAGGACCATCTCGAAGGCGGCGCTGATCCGCGTCGTGAAGGCGTTGCGATCGAAACCGTGAAGTAGCGACGCTGGGAACCTGACTGCATCTTCATGTGGCAGGGCCGGGTTCCACGGAACCCGTGGGAACACCTCACGTTGTGTCAGCGATGCGGCGCCGCTTCGGGGCCGCCCCGTATCACGTGAGGACACGCACCTTGATCAACGCAAAACTCTCCATGATGGTCGCGGCCTCTGTAATGGCGCTCGCGACCGTTGCATGCTCCCGCCCGGAAACCGCCGCCAGCCAGGCGGTTCCCGCCGAAACGCCGACCACCGGTCCGATGGAAACCGCTGTCGTCGACAAGGGCACGACAGAGTTCGTCGAGAAGACAGCGCTTTCGAACATGTTCGAAATCGAAGCTGGCAAGCTTGCGCTCGAACGTTCCAAGGTTCAGCCCGTGAAGGACTTCGCCAAGATGCTGGTCGAGGCGCACACGACCGCGGCGGGTGAACTCCAGTCGCTATCGGCATCCGCTGCGGTTACGCCTCCAACCGCCCTCAACAATGAGTTCACGGCGAAGCTCGAAGCCCTGCGCCAGGCCAAGGTCGAAGACTTCGATGACGTCTATATCGACCAGCAAACCGAAGCGCACGAGAACGCACTGAGCCTCGTCAAGGACTACGCGATGAATGGCAAGGACGTCGGTCTTCGTGCTTTCGCTGCCAAGCTGGCTCAGATCGTCGACGCGCACCTGATCAAGGTCCGCGCGCTCGACAAGTCGCCGGCTGACGACGTCACGAAAGCCCCGAGCTGATCCCGGGCGTACCGGGCGCTGACAGCCCCGATACGCCTCAGCGCCAACAGGAGGGCCCGCGTTGCACGCGGGCCCTCAACCTTTGGACGACCGAGCGTCAGTGTTTTGGCTTGGGCTTGCCTGGCTTGGCCGCAGGTTTTGCAGCCGCAGCCTTTGCTGCCTCGGCAGCCGTATCACGCGCCTCCTGTACACGCGCGCCTTCCAGCACGCCGTGAAGGGCATAGTTACCCTCGTGACACGCATACTCGTATAGCGGCGCGCCGAGTGCGTGGAACTCGTACTCGCCGCCCCACGGCGCATCCCACAGGGACGGATCCTCGACCTTGAAGCCATAGTAGAGACGATCATCGGCAACCCGCTTGAACCGCTCGGTCACCTTGAGGGTTTTCCAGGCGCCCATGAATTGCTGGCTCTGCGGAATGTTGGTCGTTTCCACCACCAGCGTATCGCCATCCCACCAGCCAATCGAGTCGCCGAAATACGGACGGACGTCATCGGTGCGATGCTTCGCGTTCAACCGCACGATACGGGCATCGTGCACCATCTCCGTGACGATGACGACGGCGTCCGGCGACTGCACGATCTGGTAATTGTTGTTGTAAAACCCGTTCCCGAACATCGGCGGCCCGCCATTGCGGCCGAACGACGTGATGCAGCGCTCGGAACTGCGCGATTCCGGATTGTCGAACGCGCCGCCCTTGGGCGTGGGGCTCGGCCCGAGCAGCTTCATGAAGGCCGGAGGCTCGGGCGCCGGTGCAGGCTGGGCGCCGGCCTTGCGCGGTGGGGACGACCCACTTGGCGTGGTGAACAGCGACGTGCGCGGCTCGCCATTGACCCGCATCACGAGATTGCCGGGATCGAGCCAGAAACGGTTGTAGCCGCCAACGGCGCCGCCGCCGGCTGCGTATTCGGGCTTGAGATTGGCGGGCGGCACATACTCGGCCGGAGCGTCCTTAGCGGTCGGAGCATTGCCCTCCTCAATCTCGTCGACCATCGCCTGTTCAAGTTTTCGAACTTCGTCTTCCGTGTAGACAAGTCGATCCTTGACGTCAGGGCGACGCGTCATTGGCGTGAGGGTGGAGTTGCTCCACGTACCCTGCAGGTCGGGCTGGCCGATCTTGAGGCGCGGCGCCGTGTAAGCTGGATAGGGCTTGGTCGGATCATACTTGGCGGCAGTCGGCGCTGGCGACGCCACAGGCGTTGAGGGTGTCTGTGCAACCGCCGCAAAGGCGCCGACGGACAGTATTGTACCAAGCGTGAGAAGCAGAGCGTAGCGCAAGTTAACCCTCCTGCAGCGGAAAACGCGTCCAATTTCGCAGAGGGTACGTTCGTCGGCGGCGTCACGCAATCTGCAGCGCACCAATCGTCAGGCGGAATGGCTGGCGGATCAGGCCCGCTTCACGCCACCGCCGGCACGCGCAGTCTGAACACCGCGCCGCACGCGCCGTTCGACGCCAGCTCAAGCTCGCCCTTCATGCCACGCGCCAGTTCGCGGGCGATGGCAAGGCCAAGGCCTGCCCCGCCACGCGAGGCGGATCCCGCGAAAGGCTGGAACAGGCGCGTGACCAGGTTCGCCGGTATGCCCGGACCATTGTCGACGATCTCGATAACGGCGTTGGCGCCATCGCGGAAGACGCGTGCCGCGATCGTGCCTTTCTGGGTGCGGTCCTTCTGATCGTGGATCGCCCTGCCCGCATTCCGCACGAGATTGGCGACGATACGATGGACGTGCTCGGCATCAGCCACCGCAAGCACCGGGGCAGGCGCCTCGACGCTCCATGCGACGTCCGTGCATCCGGCGAGGCCTTCATTCGCGGCCTCGTCGATCGTGGCCACGAGATTCACCTGACTGAGGTTTGGCAGCGAGGGTTCCGCTCGGGCATGGCTCAGCGTTGCTTCGGCGAGGTTCACGGCGCGCTGGATCGCACGTTCGAGACGCGGCGCAGCGCGCTTCACGCGGGGATCTTCCGATTGCGCCAGACCTTCTGAAACAATCTGCGCGGCCGCCAGCGAGTTGCGCAGGTCGTGATTGATCTTTGCCACGGCCTCGCCGAGTTCGGCCAACCTCTTGCGTTGCCTGAACGCGGCTGAGACCGTCATCTGCATCGACCGCAGTGCGGAGTTGGCGCGCCGGATCTCATCCGATCCTCCGGGCGCGGGATCAATGTCGGCGCCTTCGGGCGCGCTGGCGAAACGCACGATGCCATCGGTCAGCCGGTCCATCGGCCGTACGACAAGGCCATAGATTGCAAAATAGACGAGCCCCCCCACCAGCGCCGCCACGAGCACGGAGAACACCAGCAGCGTGCGCGAGAACGCGATCAGCGCCTGCTTCAGGGCGGCCTCGGGCACGATGACTTCCATCGTCTCGTCCTGGGTCAGCGCCGGCTCCACGATGACGCGAAGAAAGCGGCCCCGCGGGGCCAGCATGTGCTCGAACACGCCCGCAATGCCGTCGAGCAGCGACTGGTGGCGCATGTCGATCGGGATCAGGTCGCCGCCAATGTCGATGGACGGCGGCAGGATCTCGCCTCGGAAGTCCTTGGCTTGCACAGCGACCGAGACGACCTGAGCGCGTTCCAGCAGCTGGCGCGACAATTCCTCGCTGACCCGGCCGTCCGGCGCTGCCTCGACGGCGAGCGCGGCGATCTCTGCGGCCTGTCCACGCTGCAGCAGCCATGTGGTCCGGAACCCCGCCGCCAGCACGGGATAGGCCAGGAGGATGGCGAACAGCACGAAGCCCGTGGTCAAAAGCAGCAGGCGCCCGCGCAGTCCCGAGAAGAATCGCTTCTTCGGGCCAGCCGGCGCATCCGCCGGGGCATCAACCCCGTGAAGGTCGTTCGCCTCGCTCAGTTGTCGTCCCCAGGGCGTTTCCATTCCGGCGGCGCCTGCGCAGACCAGTTTCACAGGAAACTGGAGAGTGCGGGCCGCATCTCTCTATATTAGTCTGTTGCCGCCGTCCTGCTTCCCTAACGGCGCCGTTATCTTTTGCAAATGACGGGCTGGGCGACCAGCTGCAATCAGGTCGCAGGGGCGAGCCGTCCCGAAAGAGGTTACCGCGCGCTTGACTTGATGGGATCGGCCATGTAGTTCCCCCGCCTTCCTGAAGGAATAAGGGGCAGTGACCCGTGTCCACCAAACGGACTTTTCAGCCGAGCAACCTGAAGCGCAAGCGGCGCCACGGGTTCCGCGCGCGCATGGCGACCAAGAACGGCCAGAAAATCCTGG
>CANJXY010000137.1 GCA_947478925.1 Hyphomonadaceae bacterium
GGTTTATCACTCCGTGTTCTTTCAGTACCCGCCGATCGAGGTGCGCGAGGCCATCGCTGCGAGCCTCGAAGACGCGGGCGCGCGCACACGCGCAGGTCGGACGCTGGCGTGGGTACGCTTCGAGCCGGAAAGCGTGCTGGGACGCGATCGGGCGTCAACACGTTACGTTCTCAACGTGGTCACCTGGACAGACGGCCAGCGCGACGAGGTCACGCTGGCGGACGTTGATCCGCATGGACGAACGATGGCGTGGACTGCCTGACCTACGCCTACTCAGCGGCCTTCAGCGTTGGGGGTTCGGGCGTCCAGCGCAGGCGCGGTGAGCGCGCTGCGCGGGTTTCGTCGAGGCGGCGAGCCGGGGCCAGGTGCGGCGCGGTCTTCAGCGATGGGTCTTTCTGCACCGCGCGGCGCGCGATGGAAGCAAGGGCGTCGCAGAAGCGATCGAGCTCGGCTTTTGATTCTGTTTCGGTCGGCTCGATCAGCATGGCGCCGTGGACAACGAGCGGGAAATACATCGTCATCGGGTGGTAGCCCTCGTCGATGAGGCCCTTGGCGATGTCGATGGTTTCAATGCCCGTGTCCTTCAGGAAGCCATCCGAAAACAGCGCCTCATGCATGCAATAGCCTTCGAAGGCCGGCGACATCACCGGCTTCAGGCGAGCGAGGACATAGTTGGCGTTGAGCACAGCGTCTTCGGCCACCTGGCGCAGGCCGTCGGCGCCGTGGCTGAGGATGTAGGCGAGCGCGCGCGTGAACATGCCCATCTGGCCATGGAAAGCGCACATACGGCCGAACGAGTCCGGCGCTTCCGAGTGGTGTTCGACGAGGCGCAGGCCTTCCGACGTTCTCAGAATGAACGGCACAGGCGTGAAGGGCGCGAGCGCTTCGGACAGAACTGTGGGGCCCGAGCCGGGGCCGCCGCCGCCGTGGGGCGTGGAGAAGGTCTTGTGCAGGTTGATGTGCATCGCGTCGATGCCGAGATCGCCTGGACGAACGCGGCCAACGATGGCGTTGAAGTTCGCGCCGTCGCAATAGAAATAGCCGCCGGCCTTGTGGATCAGGTCGGCAATCTCCTTGATGTCGCGCTCGAACAGTCCGCACGTGTTGGGATTGGTCAGCATGATACCGGCGATGTCAGAGCTTTCGACCAGCTTGGCCTTGAGGTCTTCGAGATCGACACGGCCATCGGCGGCGGCGTTGATCTCGTCGATGATGAAGCCGCATTGAGCGGCAGTGGCGGGATTGGTGCCGTGGGCCGAGATGGGCACGAGCACGCGCTTGCGCTTCTCGCCTTCGCCGCGCGCGATCAAGGCCGCACGGATGGCCAGCATGCCGGCGAGTTCGCCATGGGCGCCGGCCTTCGGCGTCATCGCGACGGCAGGCATGTTGGTGAGCTTCATAAGCCAGTCGGCCAGCTCGTTGATGAGTTCGAGCGCGCCTTGCACGGTGGACTGTGGCTGCATCGGGTGGACATCGGCGAAGCCGGGGAGGCGGGCAACTTTCTCGTTGAGGCGCGGGTTGTGTTTCATCGTGCACGAGCCAAGCGGAAAGAGGCCGAGATCAATGGCGTAGTTTTTCTGGCTGAGGCGGACGTAGTGGCGCACGGCTTCAGGCTCGGTGAGGCCGGGCAGGCCGGTTGGCTTGCCGCGCGTGACGCCGCCAAGGCGGTTCTTCGTGCCTTTGGGCTTGGCAAGATCGACGCCGGTCTTGCCGGTGGAGCCGATCTCGAAGATCAGCCCTTCCGCCTGCAAGAGGCCTTTGGAGCCGGAGACGGTGGTGGTTGCCGCGCTGCTGTCGCTGGAGCTGAACGAGGTGGGGCGGCCGGTGGAGTTCATGGTCATTAGAGCACCTTGGCGAGGGCTTGGGCGTAAGCTTTGATATCGGACGCGGTCGCGCATTCGGTGGCGGCGGCGATGATGACGTTGTCGAATCCCGCATCCGGGAAGAGGCGCGAGGCGCGGACGCCGCCGATGATGTCCTGTTTTTCGAGAGCAGCGAGAACTTCGTCGGCGTGTTTTGGCGTCTCGAAGGCGATCTCATTGAAGTAGCGCGAGGTAAGAACCTTAACGCCTTTCACGGCGCCGAGGGCGTCGGCGAGATCGCAGGCAGCTTCGTGGTTCAGTGTGGCAAGATGCGTAAGGCCCTTGTCGCCGAGCAAGGTCATGTGGGCGGTGAAGGCCAGCATGCAGAGGCCCGAGTTGGTGCAGATATTGGACGTCGCCTTGTCGCGGCGGATGTGTTGCTCGCGCGTGGAAAGCGTGAGCACGAAACCACGCTTGCCGTCTGCATCAACGGTTTCGCCACAGAGGCGGCCGGGCATCTGGCGCAGGAATTTCGACTTGCAGGTGAAGAGGCCAACGTAAGGTCCGCCAAAGCCGAGCGGCACGCCGATCGACTGGCCTTCGCCGACCGCGATGTCCGCGCCCATTTCGCCCGGCGTCTTCATGAGGCCGAGCGAGACGACCTCGGTGAACACTGTGACCAGGAGCGCGCCCCCGTCATGGGCAGCGTTGCCGACGGGCGTAAGGTCGGTCAGCGTGCCAAAAACGTTGGGGGTCTGGCCGATGACGCAGGCGACCTTATCGTCGATATTGTTCGAGAGTTCGAGCTCGCCATCCACTGCTGGGGCTAGCTGGATCACATTGATGCCGGCGGCCTCGCACAGTGTGCGGGTGGTCTCTGCATAGTGCGGGTGCAGGCCGCCCGACATGACGACGGTGTTCCGCTTGGTGACGCGGCACGCCATTACGGCTGCCTCGGCGCAGGCGGTGGAGCCGTCATACATGGAGGCGTTGGCGACCTCCATACCGGTGAGCGCGGCAACCTGCGTCTGGAATTCGAACATGGTCTGCAGCGTGCCCTGCGCGATCTCTGGCTGGTAGGGCGTGTAGGTGGTCAGGAATTCGGAGCGCTGGATGATGTGGTCCACGGTGGCTGGGATGTGGTGCTTGTAGGCGCCGCAGCCGACGAAGAACGGACCATCCGAAGCGGCGCGGTTCTTGTTCGCCAGCTTCACCATGTGGCGCTCGACCTCCAGTTCGCCCTGGAAGTTGGGGAGGTCTGGCACCGGGCCTTTGAGCCGCGCCGAAGCGGGCACGTCGCCATAGAATTCGTCCACCGACTTCGCGCCAATGGTTTTCAGCATAGCTGCGCGGTCGTCGGCGGTGAGGGGGAGGTAGCGCATGATTTAGGCTTCCTTGATCATCTTGGCAGCAAGTTGCCTTGCAGCCGGATCGGGTGAGTGCGTGAATCCGTCGAGTACGCCGGCGCGATCGCTTTCGGGCCGGTTCTGGCTGAGCTTTGCGATGCCTTCGATCGCCTCGATCTGCAGGCGCACGCCAGTGATCGCGCCGAGCATCTTCGCAATATAGTCGTCCGGCGCATCGCTTACCTGCCAGGGGGCCGGGGCGGGGCGTTCCATCATGTCGGTGATCCGACGAACCTGTTCGAGGAGTTTGTCCGCGTCGCTGAACGTTTTAAGCGTGCCTGTAACGTGGACAGCCATGTAGTTCCAGGTCGGCACCACTTTGCCATGATCGCGTTTGGAGGGGTATAGCGAGGGCGAGACGTAGGCGTCCGCGCCAGTGAAGATTGCCAGCGCTCGGAGAGGGGCGCCAGGAAGTGCCGCCACCGGGTTGTTGAGCGCCACGTGACCCTCGAGGGAAGCGGGAACGCCCGCAGCATCGTAGGTCAGGATCATGGGGATGTGCGCCGCCACGGGTCCATGCTCGCCAGCGACAACAAGCGTTGCGAAATGGCGCGCCTCAATAAGGGCGGCCATCTCTGCCTGATCATTCATGCGGAAGGCTGGAGCGGCGTGCATCTCAAGTCGTCATTGTCTGTCTGATCACTGCGTCGCGCAGAAAGCGTCGTAAGCGGCCTTGTCCATCAGGCCGGTCAGCTGGCTCTTGTCGTTGAGCTTGATCTTCACGAACCAGCCAGAGCCCTCCGGATCTGCATTCACTTTCGCCGGGTCATCGACGATCGCTGCATTGCCCTCGACCACTTCACCGGTGACGGGCGCGTACACGTCAGAAGCGGCCTTCACCGACTCGACCACCGCCATGTCGGCATCCTTCTTCACGGACTTTCCTGCGTCGGGAAGTTCGACGAACACCACGTCGCCCAGCTTCTCCGCTGCGAACGCTGTGATGCCCACAGTGCCGACATCGCCATCAACGCTGATCCACTCGTGTTCGTTCGTGTAATAGGTGGTCATTTCTGGTCCCTCTCAGCGTTTGTATTTCGCGGGCACGAACGGCAGCGTGGCGACCTCCGCCTCCAGCGCCTTGCCCCGCACGATCAGTTTCAGCGGCGTGCCCGCCTTGGCGTAGCTTGTGTCGACATAGCCTTGGGCGATCGGACCATTCACAGTCGGGCCAAAACCGCCGGACGTGATGACGCCGATGGTTTCGCCTTCAAGGTTCTGGATCTCCGTGCCTTCACGCGCAGGGGCGCGGCCAAGCGGGCGGATGCCGACGCGCTTCGACGGCACGCCGTCCTTGAGTTCGCCGAGGATGCGGCCCGCGCCCGGGAAATCGCCACGCTCACGGCGGGTCTTCGAGATCATCCACCCCAGCGAGGCGGCAACCGGCGTCTTGGTAGCGTCGATGTCATGCCCGTACAGGCACATTCCGCCTTCAAGGCGCAGCGAGTCACGCGCACCAAGGCCGATAGGTTTTACGCGATGATCCTCCAGCAGGCGATTGGCAAACGCCTCGCCATGCTCAGCGGGGATCAGCATCTCGAAACCATCTTCGCCTGTATAGCCGCAGCGCGTGACGACGATATCGCCATAGTCGGAATGCTTGAAACGAATGAACTGCATGAAGGTAAGGGCGAGTGCCTGCGGAAAGATGCCCGCGACCACCGCCTCGGCATGCGGGCCTTGCAGGGCAATCAGCGCGTTGTCGTCAGCGCGCTCCAGTCTGGCCGCGTCGCCGGCAGCCTTCTGGATGACAGCGAAATCGTTGTCTTTGGTGCCTGCGTTTACGACGATGTAGAGAGCGCCCTGCATCGCCGGATCAGCAGGTCGGCCGATCATCAGGTCGTCGATGATGCCGCCATTCTCGTTGAGCAGTACGGTAAGCTGCACCTTGCCGGGTGCGAGGCCCGCGATGTCGGAGGGAACCAGTTTTTCGACCAGCGCCGAAACGGTGCGATGGGCATCGTCCCGCTCTTCAGGCGTATTGCCGCCCAGCTGGGGCAGGGCCAGGAAGCTGGGGCCCATGTGCGATACGTCGAACAGGCCGGCTTGTTTACGAGTCCAGTTGTGCTCGGCCATGATACCATCGGCGTACTGGATCGGCATGTCATAGCCGCCGAACTCCGCCATGCGCGCGCCAAGGCGCGAATGCAGCGCATGCAGCGGCGTTTTTTTTAGGGGGCCCGTAGATGCTTCCGACATAACCACTCCGACAGCTGCGCAGCGCCGCTTTCGCGACCTGTGCCCCCGCTGTCGGATGTGCCTGAGAGATTCACGCGCACCGGTCGGGAGACCGGTGATCGCTTACTCCGTCGGCGGCGAGACCTGCTCTCGCGCTTTCCAGCGTTGTCGTCACTCCCGCGGCCCTTTTGCCTGAGCGTTTCCGGGGCGGTTGCGCCTTCGGCGGCAGCCTAAGTCCAAGGCGTGGCTGCTCTCTCCCGCGGGGATCGATCGACTAACCGGCTGACCGCGCCTCGCGGCGGAACCAGACGTCGCGAGCATCTGCCCCTGCACAGGCCGACGCGTCAAGGACGGGCGCGCCAGGGTCTTCAAATTGGCAGTGGATGGCGCCATTTCGGCCCTGTAACGGGCGCGAAAGCGGCAAGCGAGACGTCTAGGCTGCCTTGATACGGTTCAGCTTCTTGTCGACCACCTTCTTGAGGCCCTTGATGAGGTTCTCGCGTTCCTCGTGGGCTTCGCTGCCCAGCATGCCTAGCGTGTGCATGGCGTCGATATGGGTCGACAGAACTTCCGGGTCCGGCGTGCCGGTGGAGCCGATGGCTGTGATGTAACGGCCTAGCGAGCGTGCCGCCTCGCCCATCACGCCGTCCCTGGTTTCGTCGGCCAGCGTTTCGGTTTCCTTCACCGCGAAGTAAATCTCGCGCAGCTTGCGACGGTCGCCCGGCGTCAGGCCGGTCGTGAGTTCGCTGATCTTTTTCACGCAGGAGCGCACGGCGACGCGGTTCGGTTCGAGTTCCCATGGCGCCATGTGCTCTGCGCCGCCCAGCGGATCGATGAAGCGGCGCATCGGACCGTCATAGGAGTCGATCATGCGGCGGCGGCGGCACGGACCGACATAGACGGCGCAGTCGATGAATTCGCGCGGGCGCTCCAGCACCGACTGAACGCGAATGGCAACCGATTTGGACGAGAACGGGCGGGCCAGCATTTCGTCAGCCCCGGCCTGCTGTGCGGCGTCGAGGAAAGCCTTGGTTGGCGTGTCGGTCATGACGATGATCGAGGTCTGGCGCGAGACTTCCTTGTATCCCGTGCGTATCATGCGCGTATAGTCGAGGCCGGACAGGCCGGGCAGGCGCGATGTGGTGATCACGACGCGCGGGTGAAGTTCGGCCGTACGCTCAAGCAAGTCGTTACCGTCGCGTGCCTGCGTGATCATGAAGAACCCGGCGGAGCGCAGCACCTCGGCAAGCAAGCCGCGCGTGTGCGTATCGGCGTCTGCGATCAAAAAGGTTGGCGGCTGGGTCCGGCTCATGGGCAATCACCTTGGTACGTCCGTCATTCCTACCCTATCTCGGTTTACGTCCTCCTCTGCCTCACCAAGAATGTTGCTGGTCGATCTTCACTCCTGGTTAGGACTTGAGGCCCTGAAGGACCGCTTTCGGCTCGACCTGATGAAGCGCGGCCCGCATTTTAACGCTGCGGAGGGCTCGCCGCTGCGATGCAGCGAACTAGTTAGGTTCCATGCCGATCCTGAACAGCCTTCGCTATCATCTCGGACTTGCCCGCGCGTTCGGGCTGCCTTCTGCTACTTCGCTCGCAATTCGTCGTAAGTTCGGGCTTCGCAAACCTGTCTCGCTGCGCTGGCAGGGGCAGCAGATCATCGTACGGCCGCGCGAAAGTGACCCTGTTGTTGCCTCAAGCGTGCTTGGCTGGCGCGAATACGCGCTTGGCGAGCGCGCGGAGACGGCCCTGTCGCGTCTTGCCAAAAAATGGCGCGCTCGCGGGCAGACACCGGTCATCATCGATGGCGGGGCCAATGTCGGCTACGCAGCCCTGCATTTTGCGAAACTCTATCCTGAGGCCGTCATCATCGCGGTTGAGCCTAATCCAACGACTTTTGAAGTTCTGCGACAGAATTGCGTGGATCATCCGCAGATCCGGCCGCTCTTCGGCGCCCTTTGGTCGCATGACCAGGGCGTATCTCTTCAATCCGATCCGGAGAGCTCATGGTCGGATCGTGTGCATGATGGAGGCCTGACGCCGTCCTTCCGATTGCAGGATCTCCTGGCAAGCGTTCCGGCGTCTCGCTCGCTGATCATCAAGCTCGATATCGAGGGGGCAGAAGGCGAAGTATGCCGTGCGGCGCCGGACGTCCTGCGCAAGACGGCATGCCTGCTCATCGAACCACATGACTATCTGCGGCCGGGCGCCTCGGTGCTGTCGCCTGTCTATGACGCGCTGAATGGTCTGCAGGTCGATACTTTGCTGGTCGGCGAATACATCGCCATCATCGCTTCAAACCTCATGTGCGAGCAGGTAACGGAGGCGATTGCGTTTGCCGGATCCGCCACTGTTGCAGCACCTGCCGAACCGTCGCTCGCATCCGCGCAATAGCGCAAAATCAGCGCGGAAGGCCCTTCAGCCAGTCCAGCAGAAGCCGGTTCGTCGCCTCGGGATTTTCCTGCTGGTTCCAGTGGCCAGCGCCTTCAATGAGATGGAAGCCGCGCAGGTCTCCGAAGTTTGCGCGCATCCGTGTCTCGACGTCGCGGCCGAACATGCGAATGCCGACATCGCGATCACCCGCCATAAACAGAGCAGGTTGTTCGATTTTCTGTCCGGCAAACTTCGACATGAAAGCGAAGTCGCGATGGAAGTTGCGATAGCGGTTGAGCGGGCCACGGAAGCCCGAGCCTTCGAACTCGCTGACCAGATAGTCGATCTCTCCGGCCGGCAGCCAGGACGGGAAGGGCGATGGATCGACCATTCCTTGCAGCAAGCCCTCGCCATGCTTCTTGCCTGCAGGCCAGCCGTTCGCAGGCGCATCGCCCGACCAGTTATAGTAGATGCGGCGGATGGTATCCCGAATATCCTTTTCCAGTTCGGCCTCGGCAACGCCCTCATCCTGGAAATAGACCATGTAAAAGAACAGGCCGTTGTCGGTGAACATCTTGCGCATGATGTCGATAATCGGCGCCGAGCCATGGCCCATGTGCGGGATCGACATGCCGGCGACGGCTGTGAAGCGCGCCGTGTCAGCCAGCGATGCGCTCCACACGATCGGCGCACCCCAGTCGCGGCCAATCAGGATCGCCTTGCCGTTGCCGAGTTCATCCGCCACGGCCTGCAGGTCGCCGATGATTGACGCCATGTCGTAGGCTTCGACCGCCTGCGGTTTGCCCGAGCCGCCATAACCGCGCACGTCAATTGCGGCGGCCGTGAAGCCTGCGGCTGCAATCGGCGCCATCTGGCGTTCGAAGGCGGACCAGCTTTCGGGAAAGCCGTGGACCATCAGAACCAGCGGCCCGCTGCCCTCGACCGCCACGCGGATCGCGCAGTCGCCGGACTGGACGTAACGGAACCTGTGGGCCATATAGATGCTCCTTACAGCGGCCGTGTGTATCGGTTGCGCTAGGCAGGCAAAGCCGGACTGATGTCTGGGCCGTCTGCACCTTAACCAAGCTGGCGCGTGGGCCAAGGTCTTAGCCGAATCGGCGAAGCCGAGAAACCCGGAGCGAGCCAGCGTAAAGGCAAGCGCAATGCAACGGCTGTCCGGCCCGATTGGCCGCCTTCCGTTCACGATATGCGCAACGGCCCGTCCCGGCCCCATGCCGAGATTTGGCGCAAGGAGGATCCGCATGCTCCTGACGATGATGAAGGGCAAGCTGCACCGTGCAGCCGTCACCCAGTGCGACCTGCATTATGAGGGGTCGTGCTCCATCGATATCGACCTGCTGGAGGCGGCGAATATCCTGCCGCACGAACGCGTCGATATCTGGAACGTGACCAACGGCGCCCGCATCTCCACCTACGCCATCGAGGCGCCGCGTGGCTCCAGGACCATTGGTATCAATGGCGCTGCCGCCCGCTTTTTCCAGACTGCGGATCGCGTAA
>CANJXY010000138.1 GCA_947478925.1 Hyphomonadaceae bacterium
CTAATGACCAGGCGCCTTGATCTCGGCCCCATCCTCGCCATCGCTGCGGCGGCCGTCGCAGGCGTCGCCATCGTTGCCGGCTTCATCATTGTCGGTGGCCCCGGCCACGCTCGAGAGCGTCGCCTTGATGATCTCACGACTCAGAAAGTCGGCCAGCTCATCGGCGCGGTTCAATGCGCCTTTGACGCATCGGGCGTGGCGCCCATCGATTACGGGACGGCAGCAAAGACGCGCAGCACGCCTACAGCCGGCATGCCTCCGATCCTGTGTGACACCACCGGCGGAGAACAGCTGAAGGTTGGAAAGGGCGAGGCCCCCGCCGCGCCCGGCGACATCACCTATCGGGATACCAGCCCAACCCAGATCAAGGTCTGCGCAAATTTTCACAGCCAGCAGACTTGGGAAGGAGGGACACAGAACTTCCCGCCCTACAGCGACATTTATCCCGTACTGGCCGAAGAACATTCAGCAGGTGTCCACTGTTATGTGCTGGATCTTGTGAGATCAGCTGGACAGTTCGGCCCACCGCCCGCGTCATCACCGGAGCTGCCGCCCAGACGGATTCCCTAGCGCCCCACAGCCACCTATATCTCCCCCATGCAATACTTCGCCGCGCTCCTCGAACGGCTGGTGCTCACGCCGTCGCGCAATACGAAGCTCCAGCTGATGATCGACTATCTGCGACACACGCCCGATCCGTCGCGCGGTTGGGCCATTGCGGCCATCACCGGTGGGCTGTCCATTCCGTCCGTAAAGCCCGCTGCCACGCGCGAACTGGTCTCCGCCCGTGTCGATCCCATCCTGTTCAACCTCTCTTACGACTATGTCGGCGACCTTGCAGAAACGATCTCGCTGATCTGGCCGCAACGCCCGGGCGCCAACCGCATGCCCGCCCTCGACGAGATCGTCGAGACACTGATGCAGTCCACCAAGACGCAGGGACCCATTCTGGTCGAAGGCTGGCTCGATGCGCTGGACGCTTCCGGCCGCTGGGCTTTGCTCAAGCTGGTGACGGGCAGCCTGCGCATCGGCGTCTCTGCGCGTCTTGCAAGACAAGCGCTGGCAGACTTCGGAAGGATCGATGTCGCCGAGATCGAGGAGATGTGGCATGGCCTCGCTCCGCCTTACCTCGATCTTTTCGCCTGGCTCGAGGGCCGCGCGCCAAAGCCGATCCAGTCCGCCCTCGCCCCTTTCCGCCCGCCCATGCTCGCCCATCCGCTGTTTGATAAGACCGAGCGGATGGAAGCGCACGACCTCGACCCTTCCCGTTTCTTCCCCACCGACTTCGCCGCCGAATGGAAATGGGACGGCGTCCGCGTCCAGCTGTCCGCCGATCAGGGCGTGCGCCACCTCTACACCCGCAATGGCGACGAAATTTCCAGCGCCTTCCCCGATCTTCTAGAAGCCGCAGACTTCAACGCCACGCTCGATGGCGAACTTCTGATCCGCTCGCCCGACGGCGGCGTTGCTTCGTTCAACGAGCTGCAGCAACGTCTCAACCGCAAGACCGTCTCGCCGAAGCTGATGACGCAACGCCCCGCCATACTCCGCGCCTACGACCTGCTCTATGAGAACGGCGAAGACCTCCGCCCCTTGCCTTTCTCCCAGCGCCGCAAACGTCTCGAGCGCTTCGTCGTAACTCTTGACAATCCGCGCATCGATCTCTCGCCAACACTCCCTTTCGCCGACGCCAGCGCCCTGCAGGATCTCCGCAGCCATCCGCCCACGCGCGAGATCGAAGGCTTGATGCTCAAGCGGTGGGACGCGCCCTATGTCGCCGGGCGGCCTGCCGGCCAATGGTACAAGTGGAAGCGCGATCCCTACACCGTGGACACCGTGCTGATGTATGCCCAGCGCGGTCACGGCAAACGCTCCGGCCTCTACTCCGATTTCGGGTTTGGCGTCTGGCGCACGACAGAGTCGGGCGAAGAACTCACGCCCGTCGGCAAGGCCTATTTCGGCTTCACCGACGAAGAACTCGACCTGCTGGACAAATACGTCCGCGACAACACCCGCGAACGCTTCGGCCCCGTCCGCTCCGTCACCGCCAACCTGGATGAAGGACTTGTCCTCGAGATCGCCTTCGAAGGCCTGCAGCGCTCGGCGCGACATCGCTCAGGCCTTGCCATGCGCTTTCCGCGTATCCATCGCATTCGCTGGGATAAACCCTCACGGGAAGCTGATCGCATCGAAATGCTGGAAGCGCTGTTGGATAGCTAGTCGCCGCCAGCTTTATGACCCGGGCCGATCATGGTACCATAGCCTCGAACATGCAGAAGCCGTTGGGGCAGATTGTGCTAAATGCGACGCGACCGCTTCACCTAATGACGCTGTGTGCAGGCTTGGCGCTGACCGCTTGCGCCACAAAACCCGCGACACCTCCGGCACCCCCCGCAATACCAGCGGCAACGGCAACACCTGCTCCCAGCCCAAAACCCACCGCATCGCCCGACGCCGCGACACTCAAGCAATACCGTACATGGATCGCAGAGGCGCGGGAGAAGTATGCATACGCGGAAACGTCCGATCGCATGTACGCTGTGATGATTTGCGAATCCGGCGGCCGCGCAACCATCGTCAACCCGGCCGGTCCCTACAAGGGCCTGTTTCAATACAGCCCGCTGACCTGGAACGGCCCGTGGAATAGCTATCGCAATGACGGCATCCTCGACGCCAAGGCGCAAATCTTCGCGACCGCGCTCGCCTGGAGCTTGAAGATGCAGCGCCAGTGGGGCTGCTACAAGAAGACGACCTGAACCGGCCCCGCCCAAACGGCTTGGGTCGCCCGCGATTTCGCATTAGGTCAGCAGGCAAATAACCCAGCAGGCCGTTTCACTTATGGAATTCCAGCAACAGTTCAACCAGTTCCAGACCTGGGCCATGGATTTCCATGGGCCCGCACAGAAATGGATGTGGTCCGCCATCGCCGTTCTGGGCGCCTTTGTGCTCGGCCTTATCGTGTCCGCAGCCCTTCGCTTTGCCGCCGGGCAACTCTCTGGCCTGCGTCATCGCAAGCTGGAAGACGGGCAGGAACGCACCGCCGATCATATGGTGATCGATATTCTCGGTGCGCTGATCCGCGCCGCCTTCCTGCTCGTCTCCGCCACGATCGTCGCCAACCTGCTTTTCGGCTTCCCGCTCGAGCAGGCGCAGATCCTCGCCATCGCGGCCCTCAAAGGCATCGCTATCCTCGTCGCCGTCTGGTTCCTGGGCTCGTGGATAGGATCTCGCGTTCGCAGGTTTGGACAAAAACTCGGCAAGGCAAATTCCGGCAGCGAAACGCTGTTCAACTTCCTCAGCGCGTTGCTCCGCTTTGGCGCCTTCGCTATTGGCGCCGTCGCCGCACTCCAGCAGTTCGGATTCGACACCGCGTCGCTACTCGCCATCATCGGCGCCGCGGGCCTCGCTATCGCACTGGCGCTGCAAGACACGCTGAAGGCTGTCGCCGCCGGCGTGCTCATCGCCGTCTTCCGTCCGTACCGTATCGGCGACGCCGTCCGCATCGCAGGACAGGATGGCGCCGTCGCCGACATCACGCCCTTCACCACCGTGCTCAACACCATCGACAACCGCGAGGTCGTGATAACGAATGACAAGGCGTGGGGCGATGTCATCGTCAACAGTTCGGTGCGCAGCTTGCGCCGCCTCGATCTGCTTTTCTCGATCGACTATGACGACGATCTCGACAAGGCGATCCGCCTGATCAGCGACGCATTGAAGCAGGACAAACGCATCCGCGATGAGCCACCGGTGTGGGTGAAGGTAGTCGAACTCGCCACGTCCTCAGTCGACATCCGCGCCCGGGCCTGGGTGTCGAACGCGGACTGGTGGGATGCGCGCTGCGACACCATACGGTCTGTGAAGTTAGCTTTCGATCGGAATGGCATCACAATCCCCTATCCCCATCAGGTCGCAGTGCAGAAACTCAAGGCAGATCGCAGCCCGCCTCGACTGCAGGAACAGCCGGAAGATTTCAGTGCGCCCCGTGGACTTGAGCCGACTGACTGATAGCGTTCGAAAACCCGCGTCACGAGACGCACAGCTACGGACTGGATGATGGCACAGCCCCGGCAGGACGACCCATCGGTCCCTACGAAGGTCACTGAAGTGAAGTTCGAGCCGTCGCCCCGCGACGCGCGCTTCTGGGATTCAACCGGCGATGAACACGCCCGGCTCGGCCGCCGTCCGGTTTCCTTCTCGGGCCGCATGTTCAATGTCGGCTGGAAGGGCTGGACGCGCCTGGTCATCGTCTGCGTGATCGTCGGCGCTGTATTCCAGGCAGGTGGCTTCAATCCGTTCGCACCCGACTTCACCATCGGCGGCGGTCTCGGCCAGATCGTCAACGGCGCCATCAACATTGCCGCGTGGGCCGCACAGAACGGCGGTCTACCGCTTCTCCTCGGCGCGCTGGCAGTGCTGCCCTTCTGGCTGATCTGGCGGGCGCTTGTCACACTGTTCAACCGCGACCGCCCGCCGGGCCCGCACGACCGCATCCTCCCGAAGGAACGGTCGAAAAAGCACTGACAACTCCAGGTCAGGCTACGGCCTCTTCAGCGTCGGTATCTGACCGGATGGTGATGCCGCCGCGCGGCTAAACCTCATGCACTGAAATACCATGCGCACGCGGAACAACGCCCCGACAATGGCGTTTCGATTCCGCCGTGAGAGTTTGCGCGTTCGCGCGCAGGCGCGTGGCATGGAGGATGTACTCGACAGAGTCTCCTCGACAACCCGCGGGGCTCCCGCTCGAACGCATGAAAAAAGGATGCCGCCTATGTCTTTCCTCAAGAAACACGCAGCGACCGCTCGCGTCGCAGCTGTCATCGCACTCGGCGCCGTAAGCTTCACGGCCTGCGCGACGAACAGCTATGTCGATGAAAAGGTCGCCGCCGCGAACAGCCGCATCGATCAGGTAGACGCGCGCGTTACAGCCGCGTCACAGCGCGCGGAAACAGCCAACGGCGCAGCGGCCTCCGCTGCTTCCAGCGCCAATCAGGCCAACACGACCGCCCAGGCTGCTGCGACTGATGCCCGCACAGCCAATCAGCGCCTCGACCAACTCAGTGGCCGCGTCGATGCGATGGAAAAAGCACCTGCGAAAAAACCGCGGGGTTGACCCAACGGCCGCTGGAGCGTCAGAACCCGTTCTGGCCTGGGGCCGGGCTCCCTCAATGGGAGCCCGGCCTTTCCAAACTCGAAGCCCCAACCGGGAGCGTGTATCATTCGTATCGCGTCTAAAACGCTTTTCGGGTTTGCGCTGCTGTCCATGGCAATCGCCTTGGCAGGGCGATCCGCGCCAGAAGCGCTCGCCCAGACACCGCTCGTTGAAGCCTCCCCTGCTCACGCGCAGGCGCTGGATGAAGTTGCTCCCAGACAGCCTGTCTCCGACCTCGTGATCGATCTCGCCGGCTGGGTCATCGCAACACAGGATAATCGCGGGCTGCCCTTCGCAGTGGCCGACAAAGCCGCAGCCCTTATCCTGGTCTTTGACGCCAACGGCGGTGTGAAGGGCATGGCGCCAATCCTCATCGGCTCGGCAGTGGGAGATGACTCCGCGCCCGGCGTCGGTGATCGTGAGCTGAACGATATTCCCAAGACCGACCGAACGACTCCGGCCGGCCGCTTCCTTGCAGGCTATGGCCCCGCTGCCGGCGGTGAGCGCGTGCTGTGGGTCGACTACGCCACTGCCGTCTCGATCCATCCAATGCCCGTAACATCCGCGAGCAAGAAGGAAAAGCGCAAGGAGCGCCTTGCCTCGCCCGAGCCGGACGACAATCGCATCACGCATGGCTGCATCAATGTCTCTTCGACCTTCTACAAGAAGGTCGTCAGCGCCGTGTTCAAAAAGTCGGGGGGCGTCTTCTACGTGCTTCCCGATACGATGACCATGCAGGAAGCCTTCCCCGGTTTCGCCCAAGAGTAACGCATCGCCGCGCCACCCGCCACGGCTTCGCGGGCGTGCTAGTCCAGCGCCTTCTCGTCGCGCTCGCCTGTGCGGATGCGCACCACTTCGCTGAGCCCGGAGACGAATATCTTCCCATCGCCGATCTTGCCCGAGCCCGCCGCCTTGGTGATCGCGTCGATCACGGCTTCCGTCATACCCGACGACACCGCGACTTCGACCTTCAGCTTCGGCACTTCGGCGACCTGATACTCGTTGCCGCGATAGAATTCCGTCTGACCACGCTGCCGACCGAACCCTTGCACCTGCGTCGCTGTCACGCCGGATACGCCCAGCTTCATCAGCGCCTCGCGCACTGCCTCGTAGCGGTGGGGCCGGATGATCGCGGTGATCATGCGCATCGGATGCTCCTCTTCGTGCTTCAGCCCGTGATAGACAAGCCGCCGGATGGCTTCTGACCGGCTGGGCAGGTCCTGTTGCGTCCGGCGCCACTCGTCGACGTCCCGGCCGAAACTGGCGGAGGCCACGAGCTGGATGCGCTGGTCGAGCTTCTCGTCGTCACTCAAAACGCGGTTCTCCTGCGGACAGAGTCGAACCTTAGCAACTTACACACCTTAAGCCAACGTATTGGCTGTACTGAATTTCTTCCCTTTTCAGCTTTCATTCGAGATTAACCGGATTACCGGTCCCGCCCGGTCCGTTCTCAACCGGATACTTACCTTAAGCGGCTATTCTGCCTCTCGAACTCAGAATGGGTGGCGAGCGCGTAGATGCACGATCCGAGAAAACCTCGGCCGTTGAACCCCAGAACGTTGTCCGTTCTGGTTGCGGATGCGCATAGCATGGGCCGCGACCTGATCGTTGAGATCCTGCGCCACCTCACCGTCGCCAACATCCCAAGCGTGCGCAGCGCCGAAGCCGCCTTTTCCACGCTCGACGAA
Source organism: Hyphomonadaceae bacterium (assembly GCA_947478925.1). Lineage (GTDB taxonomy): Bacteria > Pseudomonadota > Alphaproteobacteria > Caulobacterales > Hyphomonadaceae > UBA7672. The sequence continues at coordinate 6,844 of CANJXY010000138.1, forward strand.
GTCCCGGTCGATCTCATCCTGCTGTCCTGGGACAGGAATGATCCTTTTGATGCGCTCGCCTTTTCCCGCGAACTTCGCAAGCTGGAAGACGAACGCCTGCGCCGCCTGCCCGTCATCCTACTCACCGGCAGCCTCACGCGCGAGCACGTCATCTCGGGCCGCGATGCGGGCATGGACGAGTTCCTGACCAAGCCGGTCTCACCAATCGCGCTCCGCCAGCGCCTCGAAATGGTGATCGAGACGCCGCGCCCCTTCATCGACAGCTCAATCTTTCTGGGACCCTGTCGCCGCCGCAAGAATCCCGCCGACTATTATGGCGAGAAGCGCCGTCAGATCGATCGACCGATCATGATCGACCAGGACGAGGTCGCCCGCCGATCGCCCATTCGCCTGGCGCTCACGGAGATCCGCGAAACGTGTGCAGGTCTCAAGGCCGGTCATTCGCCGCAAGTCGCCAAGGCCCTCTCTCAGATCAACGCCGCGAAGGCACTCGCCATCGATCAGGGCGACCAGGCGCTGAAGGCTGGCCTTGCTTCATTCGAAACCTACGTCGGCATCGCCGCGCCGCTCGGCCAGGCCGACGAACCCGTGATTTCAGCCGCCCTGTCTGCTCTTGAACAACTCGCTGCCCTACCACCCGCATTCGCCGATGCGCGCGAAACAGTTTCGCTCGCCCTCGGTCAGATCATCCAGAAAAAGAACACCGCCTGATGACCGAAGAGCGCGCCATCCCGCCGAACGACCTTAAGCGCATGAAAATCCTCATTGTGGACCCCAACGCGTATATGCGCGGCGTTGTCGCCGACAGCCTGCGTCGGTTGATGATTACCAACATAAATTCTGCCGCCAGCGCGATGGAGGCGTTCTCTGTCGGCCGCTCGTTCAAGCCCGACATCATCTTCGTCGACTGGGACGCCGGCCGCATGTCCGGCCTCGAATTCACGCGCGAGATCCGCCGCAACACCACCGGCATGGCACGCGAAACGCCGATCATCCTCCTCGCAGGCGCAATCGATCATGACCAGCTGATGTCCGCGCGTCAGGGCGGCATTAACGAGTTCCTGCTCAAGCCGGTCAGCGCACAGGGTGTGCTATCGCGCATTGAGGAAGTCGTCCTGCGCCCCCGCAAGTTCATCGACAGCCGCAACTATGTCGGCCCTTGCCGCCGCCGTAAGGAAGACCCGGCCTATACGGGACCGTGGCGTCGCCTCACCGATGAGCCGCCGGTGAAGGCGCACACCGAACAGTCGAAGGAAAACGCGTTCAAGCTGCGCGCTATCATCGACAACCTTACCACCTACGCCAACCGCACGCAGTCCGATCGCGGCGCTGGCATCCGTGGCATGTACCGTCTGCTGCAACAGCACTCTGAGGAGATCGCCCATCTCGGCGACGAGACGATCGTCCGAGTGTGGAGTTCATCGCTTCGCTATATCGAGGGCGTCGGCATGACCGACACCTACGATATCGATGTGGTGAAGTACCATTTCCAGACCATCGCGATCATCCTCGACATGCCGGAGGAAGCGTTCATGCACCGCTCCTCCGTCGTCAATGAACTCGACCGCCTGGTGAACAAGAAAATCCACGCCGCACACGAGAAGAAAACCGACGTCGCCTAAGGGCGTCGGATCGACGGGCGCCCGGCCGGCAGATCCAGCCGACAGGCTCGCTGCCTCGTAGCGACTGCAAGGCAGAAACCCGGCGGTCGAACGCAGAACGAGGCCCAAATGGCCCCCATCGGCTGTGGATCACACACGCCATAACGCGCTTTCGCCGCGCATATCGCCCGGACTACAAGGCTTTCTTAATCGCGAGAATTGTCCATATCAGGGCCGTCAGGCTAGCTCACTCGCTCAGCTTCGGCGCTGATTCGGACCTCAGGAACCCCATGGCGAAGAACAACCAGGCAAAGCTGTTCGGCGGCGAGAAGTCGGACGGATCCGACTACTCCGCCAAGGACATCGAAGTCCTCGAAGGCCTCGAGCCCGTCCGCAAACGCCCCGGGATGTATATCGGCGGCACGGACGAGCGCGCCTACCACCACCTGTTCGCCGAAGTGCTCGACAACTGCGTCGATGAAGCGGTCGCCGGCCACGCCAGCCGCATCGATGTCAGCCTCGACGCCGAAGGAATGCTGACGGTGCGCGACGATGGTCGCGGCATCCCGATCGACGCGCACCCGAAATTCAGGAACAAGTCGGCCCTCGAAGTCATCATGACGATGCTGCACTCGGGCGGCAAATTCTCGAACAAGGCCTACCAGACCGCGGGCGGACTGCATGGCGTCGGCATCTCCGTCGTGAACGCCCTGTCCGACGAAATGATCGTCGAGGTCGCGCGCGATCGCAAACTCTACCGCCAGACCTACTCACGCGGAAAACCCACCTCCAAGCTCTCGCCCGTC
>CANJXY010000139.1 GCA_947478925.1 Hyphomonadaceae bacterium
CCCGCACCGCCAGGACTGTTGATCTGGCTTTCGTGAAGCCAGACACCGACAAGACGCTCGTCCGACATGGCCGCTCCTGTGGCTCGCAAAATTGCGCGACACTCGTCCGCCACCTTTCGGAAAACAGCAAGACCCGATAGCCTTGCTACCGGGACTTAGACCTCTGTTCGGGGAAGTTCACATGACACGGCTTGATACGCTCAGGGTTGGCGCGGCTTCAATCGCCCTGCTTGCTGCCGCCTGCGGACCGCAGGTAGCTCCCGCCGCTGCGCCCGTGCCGGAAGCCCTCTCTGCAAAGCCCGAAGCCGCGCCCTGCCCGGACGATGGTCACCGCCTCGCCCTTACTCAGCTGTGCTCCGCCCGCGTTGTGAACGATCTCGATCCCGCGATTGGCCTCGCCACTGAAACGCCGGACGGATGCGACTGGAAGTTTGCCGAAACACCGATGCCAGACCCGAATGAGGTGATCGTCTTTCGCGCGCTCGAATGCAAAGGCGTGATGACCGCACTGGAAGTTCATGGCGGAGCGCATTCAGCCGCGTTGGGCTATGCCAAGTCGGCGCTCTATGGCGACAGCGCGCTCAGTGTCGAGCCGGTGCGCATGTTCATCTCCGATCCTGCCGACCCAAAGAAAGTCATTCGCGACCTGCTCGAAGGCGTGCCGGCCCCCGAACGCGCCAAGTGCGACGTCCGTCCGGTCGAGGCGTCCATTGGCTGGCCAGGGGACGCGCTCGCGCTTCAATACGACGCTGCCGAACGCACGAAACTCCCGGCGGGCGAACCGGCCTCGATGTGCGGTGACCTTGGCCGTGATGAAGACACGGCCAGCTTCTGGCGCATAACGGGTGGCTACGCGATGTTCTTTGAGCTCGGGCAGGACATACCGGATATCGACGCAGGTTCATTCATGATCTTCCACAAGGGCGCCGACGGCGCCTGGGCACACGTCGAATAGGGCTTGGCTCTGCCGCAAATCGCAAGGCGCTCACCATAAGGCGGGAACCGCTATGCTTGACGATATAGTTGCATAATTGTAGAAATATTCTCATCCGGAGAAATACAAGGATCGCCCAGTGGCCGCCCATCCGACATTCACCCCCGCCGTCAGTTACGTGAATCCCCGGGCCGCGCTGGATTTCCTGCAGCGCGCCTTCGGCTTCGAGCTCGATATGCTGCTCGAGGACGAGGCCGGCAATCTCGCGCACAGCCAGATGGTGTTTGGCGATGGCCGGATCATGATTGGTACGGAATGGAGCGACAATCACCGCTCGCCGCAATCGATCGGTCGCGTCTGCACGCAAACCGTGAACGTGCACCTCACCGAAGGTATCGATGCGCACTTTGCCTGCGCCCGCGATGCCGGCGCCGAAATTCTCGCCGCGCCGGAAACGCAGTTCTACGGCGACCGGACCTATCGCGCCCGCGATCCTGAAGGCCACATCTGGACTTTTTCGCAGACCGTCGAAGTCCTGAGCCCGCAACAGTGGGATACGAATTCCGGTCTGAAAACATGGACACGCGAAGGCGGCGAGGCATGACGCCTGCGGCCTTCCAGAAACTGGCGCTTGCCCTTCCGGAAGCGACCGCCGCCTCGCACTTCGACACGCCGGACTTTCGTGTCGCCGGCAAGATCTTCGCGACGGCCGGCCGCAAGGATGGTCGCGCGGTGTTGAAACTCACGGTCGATCAGCAACAGATGTTGTGCGACGCCGAGCCTGCCATGTTCGCGCCTGTCGATGGCGGCTGGGGCCGCAAGGGCTGGACCAGCCTCATTCTGGCAAAAGCCGATGTGACAACCGTGAAAAGCGCTCTCTGGATGGCCTGGCGCAACATCGCGCCGAAGAAACTTCTCAAAGCGCACGCGGAATGAGCGCACGCCGCAAGCCAGATGTCGACGCGCTGTTCGCAGCCCTCGCCGACCCCGCTCGCCGTCGTGCGGTGGAGATTCTCGGCAAGGGGCCGCGCCGCGCCGGCGAGCTTGCCGGCCTGCTCGGCCTGCCGGCGCCCGCAATGAGCCGTCACCTGAAGGAGATGAAGGCCGTCGGCCTTGTCGTCGAATCCCATCCGGAGGTCGACGCCCGCGTGCGCGTCTACGCGCTCAACGCCGCACGTCTCGCCGATCTCAAGACTTGGCTCTCCCGCGCTGAGCAGGGCTGGTCCGATCAGCTCGCGGCCTTCGCAACCCACGTTGCACGGCGGACCAGCGGATGACATCGCGTGTCTTCGTGTCGATCCGCGTGCCCTGCTCTCCCATGCAGGCGTTCGACATTTTCACGAAGGAGATCGGCGCGTGGTGGGCCGACAGCGACCTCTTCCGCTTCACGCCGCGCAGCCCCGGCACGCTGGCCTTCGAGCCACCCGATCCATCGGGAGCCGGCGGCCGCCTGATCGAGCGCCTGCCCAATGGCAAGACGTTTGAAGTCGGTCCCATCCGCATCTGGTCTCCCGGCGAACGCCTCGTCGTCGGCTGGCGTCAGGCGACGTTCGGCCCGGAGCACGCGACGGAAGTCGATGTGCGTTTCGAGCCTGTCGGCGCCGAAACCCGGGTCAGCGTCACACACAGTGGCTGGGACACGGTTCCGCAGGAACACCTCGCCCGCCACGGCTTTCCCCTCCAATTCACCAATCAACGCCAGGGTGAACAATGGCGCGCGGGACTGGAACGCATCAAATCGCGGGCGACAGCAACACCTCCGTCACCAGCACCTGTCATATCTTCCGATGATTGACTGTGCACACTCCGCCAGCGTATCCGCGCTGGTCCACCTCCCGGGAGCCGGCCATGTCCGCCGCTAACGTTTCCAGCTCGCCCTCGGGCGCATCGAAGCTAGGGAAGAACGCTTTCTTCTTCATCATCGTGACAGTGTTCATCGACATGATGGCCTTCGCGGTCATCATGCCCTCGATGCCCTACCTTGTCGCCGAACTGATCAACGGCAAGGACGCGCTGCTCGCCGCCAGGGCGCTCGCCGCCGAAGGCAACAAGGTCCCGCTTGAAGCGATGATCTCGAATGCCGCGCCGTGGGGCGGCTACATCACCACCGTCTATGCCGTGATGAACTTCCTGTCAGCACCGATCCTCGGTGGCCTGTCGGATCGCTTCGGCCGCCGTCCTGTTCTCATCATGTCGATTGGCACGCTGGCGATCGACTTCCTGATCATGGGTTTCGCGCACGCGATCTGGCTGCTTTTTGTAGGCCGCATACTCTCCGGCATCTCAGGCGCAACCCACTCCACCGCCGCCGCCTACATCGCCGACGTCACCGAACCGCAGCGCCGCGCACAAGCGTTCGGCATGCTGGGCGCAGCTTTCGGTCTCGGCTTCATCCTCGGGCCGGCCATCGGTGGCTTCCTCGGCCAGTTCGATCCACGCTTCCCGTTCTTCGCCTCCGCTTTCCTTGCACTGGTCAATTTCTGTTACGGCCTCTTCGTGCTTCCAGAATCGCTCGGCCAGGAACATCGCCGTCGCTTCGACTGGAAACGCGCCAACGCGTTCGGCACGTTCAAACACCTGCTCAAGGTGCCCTATCTTGCCTGGTTCATGCTCGCGCTGGGCCTCTTCAATTTCGCGCACTGGGTCTATCCCGCGACGTTCAACTATTTCGCCGGCGTCCGTTATGGCTGGAACGAAGGCATGATTGGCATCGCGCTGGTTGTCGTCGGCATCGGCTCGGCCATCGTGCAGGGCGGCCTCACGGGTCCGATCATCAAGCGCTTCGGTCCAACCAACACGGCCGTCTTCGGTTTCATCATCTGCGTCATTACCTTCGCAGCCTACGCCGCTGCCGATGAGGCGTGGATGGTGTTCATCATCATTCCGTTCGGCGCGATGGCTGGCGTGCTCGGGCCGTCGATGAACCAGATCATGTCGGTGCGTACGCCCAAGAACGCGCAAGGCGAACTACAGGGCGCGATGGCCAGCGTGCAGTCCGTCGCCAACATTTTCGCGCCGCTCGCCCTGACACAGACCTTCCACCATTTCACGACACCGGGCGCAGGCGTGTTCTTTCCCGGCGCAGCCTTCGCGCTCGCCTCCGTCATCTGCGCCATATCGCTGCTGCCGCTGATGCGTGGTCTTGCGACGGCGCCCAGGGTTGAAGACCAGCCCGCCGATCCCGCTGGCGAGGAGGTCGTCGATGCGCCTCCCGCCCCGGATGCAGCAACGGCGCAGACCGCATAGCAATGCCCGCCGCGCCACGCCCAGCTCTCTTCCTCGACCGCGACGGTGTCATCAACATCGACCGCAGCTATGTCTACCGCGTCGAGGACTTCGAATGGGTCGAAGGCGCGCGCGAGACCATCGCCCGCTTCAACGCATTGGACTGGCTCGTCTTCGTCGTCACCAACCAGTCCGGCATCGCACGCGGCTTCTACACCGAAGAGCAGATGCAGATCCTGCATGACTGGATGGCGCCAGAGCTCGCGCGCGCCGGCGCCCATATCGATCGCATCTATCACTGCCCTTTCCACGAGGAGGGCACGATCGACCGCTACCGGAAGGATAGTTTCGACCGCAAGCCGAAGCCAGGCATGCTTATCCGCGCGATGACCGACTTCCCGGTCATCAAGGAGCGCTCCTTCCTGATCGGCGACAAGCAAGCTGATCTCGATGCAGCGAAGGCCGCCGGCGTGCGTGGCTTCCTGTTCTCTGGCGGCAATCTCGCGAGCTTCACCGACTGGGCCCTTGCCGACATGGGCGAGAGCCGTTGAGCCTTAAGGCGTCGGCGCCGTTGGCGTCGTCGCCGGCGGCGTAGCCGGCACGGCGCCTGGCGCGCGATATTTAACCGCGCCCGATGGCGTGTTGACCGGGCTCGTCACCGGATCGCAGTCCGCCGGACCGTTCGGTGCAACCTGATCCTGCAGGTCCATCGCCACTTTATTGCTCAAGCTCGGCTTCAGCTCGAACGCATCCTGACTGGCAAAGATGTCGTAGATGGCGCCATCGGCCATCAGCTGCCCACTCGCCGACGTGTGCGAGAAGTCCGCCAGGTTCAGCATCTGCCAACTCTGGCCGAGGCAGCCGAAGAAATCGCCCGGCTTGCATTCCTCGGTCGACTCGCGCCGCGGCGCGTACTTGTTGGTGCAGTTCGGGTTCACATAGGTGCCGTAAACCTCAGTCACCTTGAACAGAGAATCCATGCCGATGACGTTGGCCCACGGCTTGAACTTCACAACCGGTCCTTCAATGTGAATCCGCTGGCCGGTGATCTGGTACGTCTTTGGCGCACCGCGCAGCTTGCCCTCGGCGTCCGCGAGATCGATCGTCGCTGTATAGTCGAAATCGCCATTCTTCTTGAGCATCACCTGCCCCGCCAACCGCTCTTTCGAGAGCTGCGTGTAGGTCTGCAAGTTGAGCCCGATCAGGCCGACGATCATGGCGCCGGCGAGGGTCAGACCACCGAACAGGACGCGCATCAGGCCGCCGCCGAAGTGCGCCTTGAACAGTTTCAGGACGCCGCCCACCAGCATCAGAACGCCAACGAGGCCCACGAACGCCGGGATCAGCCACCAGATCGACATGCCGCAACCTCTTGTAAGCGCGCAGTTGCCCCCAGCGGATCCGCGCTTGCTATCGCAACGTGGCCCCGCCTATGGGGTTGCTTACCAAATGCGATCGGCGATGCCCACCCATGGAACTCACCGTGGGTCGGCTGCGCGGTTCGGCGCCCATTACATGCGCGTTAGCCTGCTGACGCTGCGTCAGAATGTGTCTCGTCAGAACACGCGGGGACGTTCCTGACGCTTCAGGTGCAGGCCGCACTCTTCCTTCGTGAAGCCCACCCAGCGACCCGAGCGGATGTCGTTGGGGTCCACCGGACGCGCCGTACACGGCCAGCAGCCGATCGAGGGATAGCCCTCTGCCACCAGCGGGTGCGGCGGCAGGTGACGCTCCGCAACCAGCGCCTGGAGGTCTTCTTGCGTCAGGTTGACCAGCGGGTTCACCTTGAAGCGGTTTTCGAAGTATTCAACCACCGGCAGGTTGGCGCGACCACCGCCATGGAAGCGCTTGCGCCCCGTGATCCAGGCATCGAACCCCTCCAGCGCCGGCCCCAGCGGGCGCACCTTGCGCACTTCGCAGCAGGCATTGGGGTCCGTCTTGTTGAGCACGCCCTTTGGATCGACAGCCTTAACCTCGTCCTTCACCGGATGAAACGTCCGAACGTCGGTGAGCCCGAGGTGCGCGCTCAGCGAGTCGCGGTATTGCAGCGTCTGGTGGAAGTGCATGCCCGTGTCGATAAACACGATCGGCATGCCCGCATCGACTTCCGCGATGAAGCTCAGCATCGCCGCGCTTTCCGCCCCGAACGACGACACATAGGTCAGCCGCCGGCCAAACTCGCGCACCGCCGCACGGATGATTTCCTGCGGAGACTTACCCCGCAGTTCGGCATTCAGGCGCTCCACCTTCTGTTCGGGTGTTTCAAGAACCATTGCGAGGGCGCTCATTGGGCAGCTTCCGACCGACTAGGCTTTGCCATGTCTTTTCAGGAATATAGACGCTGAGGTGTCGGCAGCGGGCTGGTAGAATTCTGATAGCTCACGCGAGGAAATCTCGTAGACGGCCTCCGCATCGGCATCATCGAAGACAATCGCGTCGAAGCCTGACCTGATCATCAGTCGCAACTGGTCGCGCAGGATCTGGCCCGTCGCGCGCACCTCGCCCTTGAAGCCGTAGCGTCGCCGCAACAGCTGGGCCTGGCTGAAGGCACGACCGTCCGTGTATTTCGGGAAAGCCAGTTCGATCAGGCTGAGCCGGTCGAGCCACGGCGCCAGCTGGTCAGGTTCATCCGCATTGGTCAGCCGCACGCCAACTGGGCGATTGCTCGCCAGCAGCGCTTCGTGCTCGCTCATGAACCGCGCCGGCGAGACGATCGTGGGCCCATCGACAAGCCCGGCCCCATCCTCGGCAAACGTCCATTCGTCCTGCGCGATCTTGCCGTTCTTAAGCAGAGGCATAGAGCGCGTCCTTGAACGGGGCCTGTCCGACACGCGTCATGGTGTCGATGAACTTCTCGGTCCTGGCCGCTCTCATCTCAAGATACTTGCCGATCACGCGGCGGATCGCCGGCGCCACTTCCTCGTGGCGCAGACCCGGACCCTGGATCGTCCCGATCATCGCCTTCTCGTCCGCGCGTCCGCCAAAGAGGATCTGGTAGAATTCCTCACCCTTCTTGTCGACGCCGAGAATGCCGATGTGACCCACATGGTGGTGGCCGCACGCGTTGATGCAGCCCGACACGTTGACGTGCAGCGTGCCGACCTCGTCCTCGAATTCCTTGTCGGCAAACACGGCCTGCACCTCGTTGGCGACCGAGATCGAGCGCGCGTTTGCGAGGTTGCAGTAGTCGAGCCCCGGACACGCGATGATGTCCGATCCCATGCCCGCGTTGGACGCATGCAGCGCGGCCGCCTTGAGCGCCGCATAGACAGCCGGCACGTCGTCCAGCTTCACGTGCGGGTAGACGATGTCCTGTTCGTGGGCGACGCGGATATCATCGAGCGCATATTGCTCGCCAATGTCCGCCATCACGCGCATCTGGTCGGATGTCGCGTCGCCCGGCGCCACGCCTTGCGGCTTCAGCGCGATGTGAACCGAGATATAACCCGGCACGCGATGTGGCCGCAGGTTGTTCTTCGCCCACCGTGCCTGCTCACGACCACCCGCCTTGAACGCATCGAATGCAGCGGACGTGGCTGACAGCGCTTCAAACTTCGGCGGCGCGAAGTAAGCGCCGATCCGGTCAATCTCCTCCTGCGGCAGGATGATCTTTTCCCAGCTGTTCTGCGCGGCGAACTCTTCCTCGACCTGACGCGTGTATTCTTCGAGGCCGAGTTCGTTCACCAGGATCTTGATTCGCGCCTTGTACTTGTTGTCCCGGCGGCCATGGCGATTGTAGACGCGCATGTTTGCTTCGAGATAGCTCAGCAGGTCTTCCTTCGCGATCCACTCGCGCACGGTGACGCCGATATATGGCGTCCGCCCGAGGCCGCCGCCGACGATGAATTGAAATCCGATCTTGCCCTCGGCATTCCGCTTCATGTGCAGGCCGATATCGTGGATGCGCACTGCCGCACGATCCGTTTCCGCCGCCGTTACCGCGATCTTGAACTTGCGCGGCAGGCTCGAGAATTCCGGATGGAAGGTCGACCACTGACGGATGATCTCGCACCACGGACGCGGATCCTCGATCTCGTCGAGATTGGCGCCGGCGAGGTGATCCGACGTCACATTGCGAATGCAATTGCCGCTCGTCTGGATCGCATGCATCTCGACATCAGCAAGACGGTCCAGAACCTCCGGCATGTCAGCGAGTTTGATCCAGTTGTACTGGATGTTCTGCCGCGTCGTGAAATGCCCATACCCCTTGTCATACGTGTCAGCGATCGTCGCGAGCACGCGCAGCTGTTTCGCATTGAGCTGCCCATACGGGATCGCCACGCGCAGCATGTAGGCGTGCAGCTGCAGATACACGCCATTCTGCAGCCGCAGCGGTTTGAAGTGCTCTTCCTTAAGCTCGCCCTTGAGCCGCCGCTCCACCTGTCCCCGGAACTGCTTTGCGCGTTCCCGGACCAGCGTCTCGTCGAATTCGTCATAACGATACATCAGGCAGCCTTCTTCGTGTGCGCGATGCCAAGGTCAGTCTCGACCCGCGCCACCCAGCGCTGCACATTAGGGAATTCGGCGAGATCGAAGCCACCCTCGTCCGCGACGCGCGTGTAGGCGACAATCGCAATGTCAGCGAGGGTCAGGCTTTCGCCGACGAAATAGTTGGAAAACGTCAGCTGCATTTCCATCACGCCCAGCGCCCGGCGCCCGCGCGCCAGCAATTGCGGATCCAGCTCGTCATCCGTCTGGTTCAGGAACTTCTTCCGGAACCGCCGCACGGCGATGTAAGGCTCGTGGCTGTACTGTTCCCAGAACAGCCAGCTCATCATCTTCGCCTTCTCGAACGGATCGGCCGGGATCAGGTCGTGACCGCCATGCGCTTCGGCGAGATAGAGAATGATCGCGTTCGACTGCGGCAGGATGCGTCCATCCGGCAGACGCATCACCGGGACCTGACCCGACGGGTTCATCTGCATAAAGCCATCCGACCGCGTGCCGCCCTCGACAACACTGATCTCGACCCAGTCATGCTCGACATCGAGATAGTCCGCCGTCCATTTCGTCTTCAGGCAGTTGCCCGAGATCGAATCGCCATACAGCGTCAGCTTGGCTATCGGACGATTAGGCATCAG
>CANJXY010000140.1 GCA_947478925.1 Hyphomonadaceae bacterium
CGATCGCGGCGCTATCATCACGGATACAACGCCGGCCGGCCTTGCGGCGACCACACCGTCAGGGCGGCTGGATGATGCGTTCCATGCGCTGACGCATGTGGAGAAGGCAGCGTGATCGCAGACCTGATCCCGGACGCAAAGCCTGCGCTCAACACGATGCGCGCCATCTTCATGCGCGAGCTGGCGGCCTACTTCCTGACGCCGCTCGCCTATGTGTTCATGACGATCTTCCTGATCGCGCTCGGCGCCTTCACCTTCGAAATTGGCGGCTTCTTCGATACCAATCAGGCGGATCTCTCGCCCTTCTTCCTGTTTCACCCCTGGCTCTACCTTGTCTTCCTGCCTGCTGTGGCCATGCGTCTGTGGGCCGACGAGGCGAGGGGAGGGACGCTCGAACTGCTGCTCACCCTGCCGGCGCCGACCTGGTCGCTGGTGCTCGGCAAGTTCCTCGCGGCATGGACCGTCGCGGGCGCGGCGCTGTTGCTCACCTTGCCGATGTGGATTTCAGTCAACTGGCTAGGCGCGCCGGACAATGCCGCCATCGCGCTGGGCTATCTGATGAGCTTCCTGATGGCGGGTAGTTATGTCGCCATCGCCTGCGCCATGTCTGCCGCAGCTGGCAATCAGGTGGTGGCCTTCGTCCTGTCGGTGGCAGTCGGCTTCCTGTTTACGGCGGCTGGCCTGCCGATTGTCGGCAATGCGCTGGGGCCAGTGATGGCCGACATGCTGGCGTCTTTCTCTTTGCTCACCCATTTCGAGGCGGCCCAGCGCGGCGTGCTCGAACTACGCTCACTGGTGTTCTATCTCGGCTTCATCGGCCTGTGGCTTACGCTCAATGCGGTCTGGGTCAGCGGGCGGAAGGGCGGATGACCATGCGCCGCAGTCACTACGCCATTCTCGTCAGCCTTGCCGCTGTGTTGATCTTCGTTGGGCTGAATCTTGCGGCGTGGCGCTGGCTGCCAGGGGCGCGCGCCGACTTCACCGCCAATGGCCTTTATACGCTCTCGACGTCGGCCAGGCGCGTGGTGCAGCGGCTTATCGAGCCCGTGGAGCTGGAATTCGTTTATTCGCGCGATGTCGGCGCGCAATACCCCGCCATCCGCGCCCATGCAGACCGCGTGCGCCAGCTCATGGCCGAGATCGCAGCTCAGAGCGATGGCAAGGTGAAAGTGCGCGAGGTGCAGCCCGCACCGTTCTCCGATGAAGAGGATCGCATTGTCGCCGCCGGCCTGACGGCTGGCCCGACAACAAGCGGCGAGCCACTCTATTTCGGCGTCATCGGCCACAACACATCCGCAGACGACATCGCGATTCCGTTCCTGGCGCCGGAGCGCGACGCGCTGCTGGAATACGAGCTCGTGCGCCTGATCTCGCAATTGGACGACCCCGCGCCGCCCAAGGTGGCCGTGTTGTCGTCGCTTCTGCCGTACCAGCTGCAGCCATCGGAGGCTGGATCAGCCTTCATCCTGCGCGAGGGAGGGCGGGCCTATGAGATTACCATCGTGCCGCAGGATTTTCGCGCGCTACCGGTGGGGACAGACGTTCTGCTGATGGTGCATCCCCCCGCACTCGACGACTGGCAGTCCTATGTCATCGACCAGTTTCTGGTGCACGAGGGCGCAGCCCTGATTGCCATAGATCCGGTTTCGCGCAGCGCGCTGTCGCAACACGACAATACGCCGGCAGCCTCCACGCTCGGCCGGATCGGCCAGATGCTGGGTCTTGCCGAAGACACTGAGACCGTCGCGGACGAGACGCTGGCGCTGCCGGTCAATGTCGATATCGGCGGCGGGCGCACGCTGCAGGTCGGCCAGCCGCTCTTCCCGGCGCCGCCGCCGGCGCTGATGTCGCGCGTGGACGTGATCACGTCGGACCTCTCGCGCCCGATCAATTTCGGCGCGCCGGGGCGTTTGCTGCTCAAACCGCCGTCAGGCGTGACGGTTGAACCGCTGATCCAGACGAGCGCCAAGGCTGCTTTGATCCCGGCGACGCTGGCGGCCAGCGATCCGCAGCCACGCGCCGTGATGGACGCCTATCAGCCGATCGGTTCGCAGCAGGTGCTGGCGGCGCGTATCTCCGGAAAATTCCAGTCCACCTTCAAGGAGCCGCCCGTTCCAAAGGCGGATGCTGATCCGGTGGTCGCTGAATTGCGCCGACAGGAAATGGCGCGGATGCCGCCCTTTACCTCGCAGTCGGCGCGGGCCGGCGACGTGATCCTCATCGCCGACACGGACATGTTCGACGACAGCTTCTACGTTAATCCGCAGACGCGCGTGCCACTGGCCGACAATGCAGCCTTCGTGCTCAACGCGCTCGACAATCTCGGTGGCGATCCGGCGCTGACCGAGCTGCGCTCGCGCGCGCCGGCGGCGCGGCCGATGAAGCGTGTCGATGATTTGCGCGAAGCGGCGCGCATGCGCCTGTTTGCGGAACAGAAGCGGCTCGAGGACGTGCTCAAGGCCGCCGAAGGCAAGCTGCAGGCTCTGGAATCGCGACGCGCGAGCGGGGCGGCCTCGACGCCGGATGAGCTCGCGGAGATCGGGCAGTATCGCACCGAAGCGACAGATGCGCGCCGGCAGCTGCGCGGCGTCGAGCGGGAGTTCCGGAGCGATATCGATGCGCTGCAGGCCTGGCTGGTGTTCCTCAACGTCTGGCTGCCGCCCATCCTCGTGGCGCTTGCAGGTATCGGCGTATTCGCCTGGCGCAATCGGCGTCGCGGAGGCGCAGCATGAGTAAACCGTCGCGCAGGACACTGATCGTTCTGGCCGGGGCCGCAGCTGTCTCGCTGGTGCTCGGCGGCGTTGCCTGGATGCCGCCGGCGGACGAACTGGTTCGCTCTGAAGTCGGACGGCGGGTGCTGCCGGCGTTCGAATCGAAAGCCGCACTCGTCGGCATGGTGACCGTGACGACAGCTGAGGAGGCCTACCACATTGTGCGCGGGCCGAAGGGCTGGGTAGTGTCGGAGAAGGGCGGCTATCCCGTCACTGACGCGAAGATGCAAGAGCTGACCGAGGCGCTGGCCCACATCACCTACGCCAAGGCGATGACGCGGGACGACCGCAAGTTCGACCGCATCGGTCTTGGGGATCCGGCGCAGCGCGGCACGGGTGCGCTGATCGAGGTCGGCGATGGCGAGGGCAATGATTTCGCAAAGCTGCTGGTCGGCTATCGCGACGGACAGTCCTATGTCCGCAAGCCCGATGACCTGCAGGCGTGGGCGGTCGGCAATGGCGTGCTGCCGCCGCTGCAGCGCGCGTCGGCCTGGCTCGATCTTGATGTGGTGCGGATCGCGCCGGGCGATGTAACGGGTGCGGATGTGCGCCCCTCGGAAGGTCCGCCCTACAGATTGCAGAGCACTGGCACGGGCGTCTTTGCGCTTGCCCCGCCGCATGAGCGCCGCTTGCTGTTTGCTGCGCTCGGACCCAAGCTGGTTGCCGAAGCCCTGACGCGCCTTGCACCGACGGATGTGGCCTCCGCCGCGCGCGTGGCGGTTGGTGCGCCGGTTGCCGAGCATGTCACGCGGCTGGCGTCGGGTGTTGCGATCGTGGTGCGCTGCTGGCGCATCAAGGACCATGGCTGGGTGACGGTGAGCGCGGCGACTGCTGAAGACGCCTCGCCTGAAGCCGTGAGGCTGGCGCAGGCGATCAACGCCAAGACCGCGCCCTGGGCGTTCGCACTCACGGAACTGGATTGGGGGGCGTTCGCGACGCCGCTGAACGTGCTGGCCGAATAGAGGCTAGTGCTTTTCCACGACGCCGAGGATCTCGCCCTCAGCGCCGCCCTTCTGCACCATCACGACGCAGCCTTCGGGACATCTGACCGGAAAGCGCTGTGCGCCGCCTTTCCACTCGCCGACCTGCTCGAGCTTGGTGACAAGGTTCCAGTAGGTCATCGGCTTGCCCTTGTTCGCGCCGCCGCCGGGCGTGACTTTCGTCAGGCCAGGATGGAAGTGGGCGACGACGATGCCGGCCTTCGTGACCTTGTCGGGCAGTTGGCCCGAGACCAGCACGAGATCCTTCTCGAACGACACGGTCGCAGCGTAGGGGCTGATGTCGCGGACCGCGAAGCGTTCCTCGATCTGCGCGATGTTGGTGCCGGGTCCGTGCAAGCGGCCGGAATAGACGACCTGCGGCGTGTAGGGACCACGATAGCCAAGCGCGCGATTGTAGAGCTTCTGGCGTTCGGTGAACTCAGGCTTTGCGAAGGTATCGTCCCAGCCGAGATAGTCCCAGATGTTGACCGGGAAGGTGATGGCGATGACGTCGGAGCGTTCGGCCAGCTTGACGATGTTGGCGTTGGCCACGGGACAGTTGCCGCAACCCTGGCTGGAGAAGAGTTCCATGACCACGGGGCGGGTCGGATGCTCGGGCACGTTCATCCCGCCGCGCTGACCCAGCGCGGACGGCGCGATCGCAAGAGCGAGTAGCGCGGAAGCCAAAGTGGCGAGAATAGATCTCATACCGACCCGTTATCTCGCGGCCGCACAAAACTACGAATCAAGAGGCTGTGACCCCCCGATCACCTGAGGTTACGAAGCGCGCGCAAGTTGCCGCAGCACGTAATGGAGAATGCCGCCGTTGCGGTAGTAATCCAGCTCGTTCTCCGTATCGATGCGCACTTTTGCCTCGATCGCGGCCTTTGAGCCGTCCGCATAGGCAATTTCAACCGTTACCGACTGGCGTGGTGAAAGGCTCGCCACTCCCTGGATCGTGATCTTTTCGGCGCCCGTGAGCTTCAGCGACTTCCAGCTTTGGCCTTCAGGGAACTGCAGCGGGATCACGCCCATGCCGATCAGGTTGGAGCGGTGAATACGCTCGAAGCTCTCGGCGATCACGGCGCGAACGCCCAGCAGACGGGTGCCCTTGGCCGCCCAGTCACGCGAGGAGCCCGTGCCGTATTCCTTGCCCGCGAAGATCACGAGGCCCGTGCCTTCAGCGATGTATTCCATTGCCGCGTCGTAGATCGCTTTGGTCTCGCCGTTCTTCCTGGTCACGCCGCCTTCGACGCCGGGAACCATGTGGTTCTTGATGCGGATGTTGGCGAAGGTGCCGCGCATCATCACTTCATGGTTGCCACGACGCGCGCCGTACGAGTTGAACTCCGTCACCGGCACCTGATGTTCGCGCAGGTATTTGCCGGCGGGGCCGGCCGAGGTGATGTCGCCGGCGGGCGAGATGTGATCGGTGGTGATCGAGTCGCCGAACAGGGCGAGGATGCTGGCGCTGTTGACGTCGGTCACGGGCTCCGGCGTCATCGTCATGCCCTCGAAATAGGGCGGGTTCTGGACGTAGGTGGACGCCATCGGCCAGCCATAGGTGGCGCCGCCTTCAACCTTGATCTTCTGCCACTGCTCGTCGCCTTTGAAGACGTCAGAATAACGCGTGGCGAACATCTCGGCGGTGACCACCTTGCGGACCGTCTCGCCGATCTCTTTCGAGGTCGGCCAGATGTCGGCAAGATAGACCGGCTCATTCTTGTCGTCGTAGCCGATCGGATCTTTGGTGATGTTGATGTTCATCGAACCGGCGAGGGCATAGGCGACGACCAGCGGCGGGGAGGCGAGATAGTTCGCGCGCACGTCGGGGTTCACGCGGCCTTCGAAGTTGCGGTTGCCGGAGAGAACCGAGCAGGCGACGAGATCGCCCTGCGCCACGGCAGCTGAAACTTCAGGCGGCAGCGGACCGGAGTTGCCGATGCAGGTGGTGCAGCCATAGCCGACCAGGTTGAAGCCGAGCGCGTCGAGGTGCTCGGTGAGGCCGGCCTTGGCGAGATAATCCGTGACGACCTGGCTGCCCGGTGCGAGCGAGGTCTTCACCCATGGTTTCGAGGTCAGGCCACGCGCGCGGGCGTTACGGGCGAGCAGGCCTGCCGCGATCAG
Organism: Hyphomonadaceae bacterium; assembly: GCA_947478925.1. Lineage (GTDB taxonomy): Bacteria > Pseudomonadota > Alphaproteobacteria > Caulobacterales > Hyphomonadaceae > UBA7672. The sequence continues at coordinate 5,879 of CANJXY010000140.1, forward strand.
CACGCTGGGGTTCGAGGTGTTGGTGCAGCTCGTGATCGCCGCGATCACCACGTCGCCATGGCCGATTGAGTAATCCTTGCCTTCGACAGGCGCGCGCACATTCGCCTTGTCGAGGCGACCGAATTCCTTGTCGAGGCAGATCGCGAAATTGTCGGCGGCGTCGCGCAGAACGATGCGGTCCTGCGGGCGTTTCGGACCAGCGATAGACGGTTCGATGCTGGCGAGTTCGAGCGACAGGGTGTCGGTGAACACCGGGTCTTTCATGTCGGCGCGCCAGAAGCCCTGCGCCTTGGCATAGGCTTCGACCAGCGCGACACGCTCGGCAAGGCGGCCGGTCGAGGACAGGAAGTTGATCGTCTCCTGGCTGATCGGGAAGAAGCCGCAGGTGGCGCCGTATTCGGGGGCCATGTTGGCGATCGTGGCCTGATCTTCGAGGCTGAGATTGTCGATGCCCGGGCCATAGAATTCGACGAACTTGCCGACGACGCCCTTCTTGCGCAGCATCTGGGTGACGGTCAGCACGAGGTCGGTTGCGGTCGCGCCTTCCGGCAGCTTGCCGGTCAGCTTGAAGCCAATGACTTCCGGAATGAGCATGGAGACGGGCTGGCCGAGCATTGCCGCCTCGGCTTCGATGCCGCCGACGCCCCAGCCAAGAACGCTGAGGCCGTTGATCATGGTGGTGTGGCTATCCGTACCGACGCAGGTGTCGGGGAAAGCAACGATTTCGCCGCCTTCTTCTTTGGTCCACACCGTCTGCGCCAGATATTCGAGGTTAACCTGGTGGCAGATGCCGGTGCCGGGCGGGACGACGCGGAAGTTGTCGAACGCGCCCTGGCCCCATTTCAGGAACTCGTAGCGCTCCATGTTGCGCTCGTATTCGCGCTTCACGTTCTGTTTGAAGCTGTCGGCGCGACCGAAATTGTCGACCATGACCGAATGGTCGATCACGAGGTCGACCGGGACCAGCGGGTTGATCGCCTTGGGGTTGGCGCCGAGCTTTGTGGCGGCGTCGCGCATGGCGGCAAGGTCGACCACGGCTGGCACGCCTGTGAAGTCCTGCATCAGCACGCGGGCAGGCCGGTAGGCGATCTCGACCTCGGCCGATCCCTTGTCCTTGAGCCAGCCGGCGAAAGCCTTGATATCGTCCTGGGTGACCGTCTTGCCATCCTCGAAGCGCAACAGGTTTTCCAGGAGAACCTTCAGCGACACCGGCAGGCGGGAAATGTCGCCCAGCCCGTTTTGCGCTGCAGCCTCAAGGCTGTAATAGGCGTACGTCTTCGCGCCGACCTGGAGGGTTTTGCGGGATTTGAAACTGTCGAGGGACGGCATGCTGGGCGCCTTTCGGGGCATCGAAATATCGACGTGCGGGAGCCGGCGGCCCCCCGCGCTGGCGGCGTTCCTACAGGACGCCGTTATGGGAAGCAATTGAGCCCAAAGGGGTAAAGGAATTGACTGGCGCAGGCGCCTTATCACTGGTCCTCGAGGTCGAAAATCTCGCGGCGGCGCGCGGTCTTCGCGTGCTGTTCGAAGGGTTGTCGCTGCGGCTTTCCGCCGGCGAGGCCCTCGAACTGCGCGGCGCCAATGGCTCAGGCAAATCGACACTGCTTCGCATTCTCGCCGGATTGACCCGCCCTCATGCCGGGACTGTGCGCTTCGCAGGCGGCGGCGAGGACGCTCCGCGACACTATCTGGGCCACCTCGACGCCGTGAAACCCTCCGAAAGCGCCGAAGAACAGGCCAAATTCTGGGCGCGCTACTTCGGACGGGACACTGAAACGGCGATCACAGCCATGAAGCGGGTTGGGCTCACGAACCGCAGCTCGGTACCCGGACGGGGGCTTTCGGCGGGGCAGAAGCGACGTCTGGCGCTGACCCGCCTCTTGATCGAACCGCGCCCGGTCTGGCTGCTCGATGAACCGACGGCTGCGCTTGATACCGAAGGGCGCGCCCTGGTGAGTCAGCTTGTCGCGGACCACCGCGCTGGCGGGGGCATGGTGATCGCGGCGGTCCACGGCGACGGTTTTGCCGGCTCGCGCGTCCTTGATCTGGCCAGCCTGAAAGCCGGAGCGAAAACGTGAGCGGGTCGTTCTCGGTCTTTGGGCGTGAATTGAAGCTGGCCTGGTCCGGCGGGGGCGGGGCGGCGCTGCCGGTGGGCTTTTTTGCTGCTTCCGCCAGCATGACGCCGTTCGCGGTCGGCTCGGAGACGGCCGCCCTGCAGACGGCCGGGCCAGGGGTCATGTGGATCGCGCTGGCGCTCTCGAGCCTCTTGCCGATGGAGCGCCTGTTTCAGGCCGATCTCGAGGACGGCACGCTCGATGCCTATGCCGGTTCGGGCATCGGGATGGAGGGCATCGCGCTCGCCAAGACGCTGGCGCACTGGATTGCGACCGGGATTCCGCTTGCGATCGTGGCGCCGGTGCTCTGGATCATGCTGCAGGGTCCGGTCGACGCGATCGGGCTCGTGGTGCTGGCCGCGTTGATCGGGACGCTGGCCTTCTTTTTCTTCGGATCGATCGGCGCGGCGCTCGCAGCGGGTATGCGCCGGGGAGGACTGCTGATCGCATTGGTAACGCTGCCACTTTACGTGCCGACCATGATCTTCGGCGCTGCCGCCCTTGACGCTGCGGCCAATGGCGCCGACTGGGTTGGGCCGCTGCTGCTCACGGCTTCGGCGGCCTTGTTCGGGGTTGCGACCTCGCCCTTCGGGGCGGCGATGGCCTTGCGAACGGCGATCGATTAGAGATTTCGCCGCAGGGCCGTTCCGCAAGTTGTGACCATCGGAGGGCGGGCTGCGTGACTAGACTACGTGTTCAGAGTGCCCACGCGGACGGGTGAGTTTCGGGAGCCCTTGGCCCATGGCCGTTATGTCCTTCTTCCATAACCCGCACCGCTTCATGGCGGGCTCGAAATGGCCGGCGTGGGGGTTCACCATCCTCGGCATCGCCCTCATCGTGACAGGCTTCGGCATAGGCTTCTTCCGCACCCCCGAGGATTTTCAGCAGGACGAGCGCGCGCGGATGATGTTCGTCCATGTGCCCGCCATGTGGCTCTGCATGTTCTCCTACGCCTTCATGGTTGGGGCGAGCTTCATCTCCTTTGTCTGGCGTCACGCGCTGGCTGATGTCGCGGCCAAATCCGCCGCCCCCGTGGGCGCCGTCTTCACCGCAGTTGGCCTGATCACCGGCTCGGTCTGGGGCTACACCACCTGGGGCACCTGGTGGGAATGGGGCGATGCGCGCCTGGTCTCGGTTCTGCTCCTCTTCTTCATC
>CANJXY010000141.1 GCA_947478925.1 Hyphomonadaceae bacterium
AAAATTGCAGCACCAACCCCTCTCTGGGCGCCCTGCGCCAGACCACCCTGGTTGCATGATGGGAAGTCGTCGCTGCGATGGTGTCTCACCAGCGCGGCCGGTCTGTCGTTTGAGACCCTCAATCTGTTTCGCACTTGTTAGGGAGTTCAAGCGAAGCTGTGCCCGTAGCAGTGGGGGCCAGCGAGCAATGAAGAATCTACGCGTACGTTCGATTCTTTTTCTGATGGCGGGGATCGTTTGCGCAATGCTCGCCGGCTCAGTCGGTGTTCAGCAGTTCTCAGCCTCACGGATGGCGATCAACAGCGCGGCCTATGGCGACATCGTGAGGGCCAAGGATCTCGTTGCGGACGTGCTGCCGCCGCCAGCCTATCTGATCGAGGCGTATCTCGAGGCCCGGCTCACGCACGATGAACCCGAAAAACTCGACGCCCACAGCGCGCGCCTTGCGAAGCTGAAGCAGGAGTATCAGGACCGGTACGCGTTCTGGGGCGACAAGGCTGGCTGGGAAGGCGCTCCCAATGAGGCGCTTTACAATCTTATCCATAATGACTCCCACGTCGAAGCGTCAAAGTTCTGGGACATTATCGAGAAGAAGCTGATCCCGTCGGTTCGCGTCGCGGACACGGTCGCCGTCGACTCAGCCCTTGCAGAGGCGGCGCAGGCTTACGCTGCTCACCGCGCCGTGGTTGATCAGATTGTCCTTGGTGCGCAACAACAACAGGCCAAGCTCGAACAGTTGGCGAAGGACCAAGCGCTTACCTTCTCGATCATCGTTTATGCGATCGTCGGGTTGGCCTTGCTCGTGACCGCAGGCTCGTTTTTTCTTCTGTTCCGGCGCGTCATTCGCCCAGTGGCCGGCGTGACGGGTGTCATGACCAAGCTGGCGTCCGGTGATCTGACCGCAAAGTCCGAAGGCGCTGAGCGCAAGGACGAAATCGGCGATATGGTCCGCGCGCTCGAAGTGTTCCGCGGGAATCTGCTCGAAACAGAACGCATGCGCGGTCAGCAAGCGTCAGACGCGGAAAAAGCCGAAATGCACCGCCGCGAGTCTTTGCGCGAGATGGCGCTCACCGTCGAATCCGAAGCGGGATCAGCCGTAACTCACGTCAGCCATCAGGCGGCGGAAATGGCGCGCCTCGCCCAGCAGATGAGCGGTTCTGTATCCAACGTGACGGACCAGTGCCAGGGCGTCGCTGCAGCGGCGCAACAGGCGATGATGAGCGCAACAAGCGTTACCGCTGCTACGCAGCAATTCTCCGCTTCAATTCAGGAAGTCTCGCAGCAACTGATCAGTGCCCGCCGAACGACGTCTGCGACAGTCGAAACCAGTGAGCGCACGCGCGTGGCCGTCGCAAATCTTGCCGAAGCCGTCGACAAGATCGGCAGTGTCGCCAACATCATTTCCGAGATCGCGGACCAGACAAATCTCCTGGCGCTCAACGCGACAATCGAGGCGGCGCGCGCGGGCGATGCGGGTCGCGGCTTCGCTGTGGTGGCGAGCGAGGTTAAATCGCTGTCGAGCCAGACCGCCCGCTCGACCGAAGAAATCCGTCGCCATGTTTCCGGCATCCAGCTGGTCATGCGCGAGACTACGGATGTGGTTGCGGAAATCGCCCGCCAGATCTCCAGCGTCGATGAAGGTTCGACCGTGATCGCCGCGGCGATGGAAGAGCAGAGCGCCGCGATTAATGAGATCGCCCGCCATGTCGAGGAGACGGCAAGGGCTGCCTCCTACGTTTCGGATTCTGTGACCGTGGTGCTCAGCGAAGCGGCCAGGACCGGTGACGGCGCCCGGTCGCTCAGCGGGACAGTCAAGGACGTTGACGACTCGATTGCACGTCTGCGCCAGACGATCGTGCGCGTGGTGCGCAATTCCTCGCCAGACGTCGACCGTCGTGATGACCCGCGGTACGAGGTGCGTGCGCCTGGCATGCTGGTCGACAAGCAGCAAAAAGTAACCGTGGAAAACCTGTCGAAGGGTGGCGCGTTGCTGGCGACGGACACAGCGATGCGCAGCGGTGAGACCGGGCGGATCAGGATTGCCGATACGCAAGTCCCCTACAAGGTGCTGGGTACGGACAAGTCAGGCACGCACGTTCAGTTTGAAGGGGCGAAGTCTGAGGAGTTCGAACAGACGTTTGCTCGCCTCAGCAAGGGCGCTCCGATCCGCAACGCGGGCTGATCTGCGCCTACGGTCTTGCGCGTAGCCGGGCCGTCAGCGGATGATGGCGCATGACCGCTCGGTGGCACATCGCGCAGATAAACGTGGCGCGCTTTCGCGAGCCGCGCGGGTCTCCGGTCAACGCGGATTTCGAGGCGGCGCTGGATCAGGTGAATGCGCTGGCCGAGGCCGCGCCGGGCTTTGTCTGGCGGATGGTCGGCGAGGCCGGGAATGCCGACGGATCGGTGTTCGATGATCCCAGCCTCGCGATCAACCTAAGCGTGTGGGAATCGATCGAGCACCTCTCGGCGTTCGCCTATCGCAATGTGGTCCACCGCGGCGTGATGCGCCGGCGCCGGGACTGGTTTGTCGAAATGCCTGTCTATCTCGCGCTCTGGTGGATTCCGGCGGGAACTACGCCGGGCCTGATCGACGCAAAGACAAAACTGGATCTGCTGGCCCGCGATGGGCCGACGGTGGCGGCATTCGATTTCAAGATGCCATTTCCGTCCCCCGCCGCGTAGGGCTATGAGGGCGCATGGCAGACACCAAAGCAGAAGGGCCGAAAGGCCGCGTCCTCATCATCGCCGGGTCTGACTCCGGCGGCGGGGCGGGCGTACAGGCCGACATCAAGACTGTGACGGCGCTGGGCGGGTATGCCGCCACGGCGATCACCGCGCTGACCATCCAGAACACACTCGGCGTCAACGGCGTGGTGGCGACGCCGCCCAAGGTCGTGCGCGCGCAGATGCAGGCCGTGCTGAGCGATATCGGCGCCGATGTTCTGAAGACGGGGATGCTGGGCGACAAAATTCTGGTGGAGACGCTGGCGGAGGCTTTTGAGGATCTGGCGCCCAGGATACCGCGCGTGATCGATCCCGTGATGGTGGCGACGTCCGGCGACGTCCTGTTGCCGAAGGATGCGGTGGATGCGGTGCGCAAGTTGCTGGTTCCGGGCGCAGCCCTGGTGACCCCGAATACGCACGAAGCGGAAGTGCTGACGGGCAAATCGGTCGATGGGCTCAATGGTCAGCGGCGGGCGGCCGAAAAGCTGCTCGACATGGGCGCCCTCGCAGCGCTGATAAAGGGCGCACACATCCCCGGAGATGTGATCGTGGATGTTCTGGCGACGCACAAGGGCGAGCACTTCTTCGATGGCCCGCGCATCGCGACGCAGGCGACACATGGAACGGGGTGCACGCTGGCGTCTGGCGTTGCCGCCGGGCTGGCGCGCGGCCTGTCCCTGAAGGACGCGATTGCGCTCTCGCGCGCGTTTCTGTTCGAAGCGATTGCCCGCGCGCAGGTGCTGGGCAAGGGCAATGGCCCCGTCGATCATGGTTGGCCCTCGCGCGATCCGGAGGCATTCGCGACGCTGTTCGCGAAGTGGCGGCCGGGATGACCGGCTTCCAAGGACGCGAGCTGCGCTAATCGATCCATGAGGAATTATCGTTTTCCGCTTGAGGCGGAGGAGGATAGACCGCGCGTCTCAGTCGGCAGCATGTGATGACAGGAGTGCTCGATGAGCACGTATCGCTTCTTCCAGATCGACGCCTTTGCAGAACGCGCGATGGCAGGCGGGCCTGCGGCTGTGATGCCGATGGAGGCTTTCCTCGCGGACGATGTGATGCTGGCGATCGCGGCCGAGAATAATCTCGCTGAGACAGCTTACATCGTGGCGAAGGGGCCGGGCGTGTGGGATCTGCGCTGGTTCACGCCAGCGCTTGAAGTGCCGCTGTGCGGTCACGCAACGCTGGCGAGTGCGCACGCGCTCTATTCGCATCTTGGCTATGACGGACCGGAGATCGGGTTTGACACCAAATCTGGCCGGCTGAGCGTGAAGCGTCTTGCGGATGGGCGTCTGGAAATGGATTTCCCCGCGCAGCCGCCACGCGATGTGCCGATGCCGGAGGGGCTCGCCGACGCGCTGGGTGCAACGCCGCAGCGTGTTGTCGCCGGGCCTTACCTGATGGCGATCTTTGCGACGCCAGACGAGGTGCGCGCGCTGAAACCCGATCTTGTTCGGGTGAACGAAATTTCCGGCGGCGCGACCGGTGGCCGCGGCAACCTGATCTGCGCAGCGCCGGGCGCAAGCGAGGGCTTTGATGTCGTCTCGCGCTTCTTCGCGCCGGGCTCGGGCATTCCGGAGGATCCCGCGACGGGCTCGGCTCATTGCATCATCGCGCCCTACTTCTCGGCGCTTCTCGGCAAGCCTGAACTCGCCTGCTTCCAGGCCTATCCTGGGCGCGGAGCGCACATCACGACCCGCCTCGAAGGCGACCGCGTAAAGCTGATTGGCAGGGCAAGAACGGTGATCGCCGGGCAGTTTTTCGCCTGAAACGCGCGGAAAGAGCCTTGTTTTCCAGGGGTTAACACCGGCAACCTTGCCCGGTTGAGGCGCGAGGGCTATCTCGCCGTCTCAGATCCCGGAGCCTCCCCATGGCCGTCTCGACCTATCTCGACTTCGAAAAGCCGGTTGCCGATCTCGAAAAGAAGATCGCCGAGCTGGAAGCCACCGGCGGGGCTGCTGTGCAGGACGAAGTCGGCAAGCTGCGTGAGAAAGCCTCAAAGCAGCTTGAGCAGATCTATTCCCACCTCAGCGCATGGCAGAAAACGCAGGTCGCGCGTCATCCGGAACGGCCGCACTTTCTCGACTATGTCGAAGGGCTGTTCGAAGAGTTTGTCGAGCTCGCGGGCGATCGCAAGTTCATGAATGATGACGCCATCCTGGGCGGCCTCGCGCGCTTCCGCGGCAAGCCAGTCGTCGTCCTGGGTCATGAGAAGGGCCGCGATACGCAGACGCGCCTCAAGCACAATTTCGGCATGGGCAAGCCGGAAGGTTATCGCAAGGCGGTGCGTCTGCTTGAACTTGCGGGCCGCTTCAATCTGCCTGTCATCGCGCTGGTCGATACATCCGGCGCGTTTCCGGGCAAGGGCGGGGAAGAGCGCGGACAGGCCGAGGCGCTGGCGCGATCGATCGAGGCATGCCTGACGCTGGATACGCCGATGATTTCGGTGATCGTGGGCGAGGGCGGCTCGGGCGGCGCGGTTGCGCTCGCCTCGGGCAACAAGGTGCTGATGATGGAGCACGCGATCTATTCGGTCATCTCGCCGGAAGGGGCCGCCTCGATACTGTTCCGCGACGCCAAGCGCTCGAAGGACACGGCTGAAGCGATGAAGATCACGGCGCAGGACCTGTTGAAGTTCAAGATCGTGGATGGCGTGGTGCCCGAGCCAATGGGCGGCGCGCATCGCGATCCGCGGCAGGCGATCCAGGATGTTGGCGACGCGCTCGAAAAGGCTCTGGCGACACTCAGCGGTCTGACGCCGGATGATCTGCGCGCCCAGCGCAAGGAGCGCTTCTACGCAATCGGCCGTGAAGGCCTTGCCTAGAAGATCGGGCCGCCACCGCGCGTTGCGGCAGCGGCCTCAGACGCGTCCGACTACGTACGCTTGCCGGGGCCTTCGCGGCTGGTCGAACCTTTCGGCGCGGTGAAGTCGACATGCGCGCGCGCGCCCACATCAGGCTCTTTGTCCGTATTCTGCGAGGTCCGGATTTCCCAGGCGAAGCGGATGGGATTGCGGGTTGAAGCCCAGATAGCAGCGTCTATCAGGTCGAACTCAAGCAGCGCGATATCCGGATCGTCCTTACCCTTGAACCACGCGCCGGCAACGTCGTTCCAGTATTCCTCGATGCGGCTTCGGTCACGATTCTCGTGCAGATCGCCCATCAGGCAGGCATGGTAGTCCTGGTCCTTGCCGACGAGGCAGAAGTGAGCGTGTGAGCTTGCGCCAAGTTCACGGAACAGGTCGCCTGCGCGGGATGTGAAGAACCACATGCGTGGGGCGCCATCCTTGTCGGCCATATGCCCCATCGGTTGCATGTGAGCATGAGAGCCCTCTAGGCCGAGCATGCCGGCGTGAACCTTGCCGAGCTGCTCCCAGAGCTGGTTCTCGGGTTGCTGCTGGGTCTTGTCGGTATGTCCCATGGCTGTTTCATCCTTGTTTTCAGGTGTGAGAGAGCAACGGATCGGGCTCCGGCAAGTTCCGGCGAATTGACTTGATGACTTTGGAGGGTCAGAACCGCCCCGCTTCCACTGGAGATCGCCCATGAGGGTCGAGACCGTCTAGTTCGCGCCGGGAACCTGCCCGGCCTGGCACATCAGTGCTGTCACTGTCCGCGTCACTGACGCGCGCAAAAACGAACTCATCCTGGAAGCTATCATGCTTGATTTTCTAAGGCGCTCCTCGCCGCTGTGGGGCAACGCCAACTTCAACCGGCTCTGGACAGCGCAGATCCTGTCTGCTTTCGGCAGCCGCATCACGCGGACTGCCATCCCCATCATTGCGGTCGGCGCGCTGGCCGTGACGCCATGGGAGGCCGCGCTGCTGTCTGCGCTCAGCTATGCGCCTTACATGCTGGCCGGCGCCCTCGGCGGCGGCTTTGTCGAACGCGCCAGCAAGACGCGCCTTATGGTGGCGCTCGACCTCCTGCGCTTTGTCATCGTCATTGCCGCGCCCCTGGCGTGGTATTTCAACCTGCTGAATTTCTGGATGCTGTGCGGGCTTGCAGCGGCGACGGGGGCGGCGAGCGCCCTGTTTCAGAATGCCGATGTCGCGGTTCTTCCGCGTCTCGTCAGCAAGGACCAGCTGGTCAATGCCAACTCGCGGTTGCAGGCGACGGAGTCGCTGGCGGAGTTGACCGGTCCGGGCGCTGCTGGCCTGCTGATTGCTGTGCTGACGGCGCCGGTTGCGATGATTGTCGATGCGCTGACCTTCATCTGGTCGGCGTTCTGGCTCTGGAAAATTCCCCGCGACGCAACCAGCGCTGTCGAGGAGCCGTCCGCATCTGCCGGACCGAAACCTGCCATGCTGGACACGCTGCGTGAGGACATCGTGATCGGTTTCCGCGCCATCGCCGGTTGCCCGCCGATGCGGGCGATCATCACGGCGACGGCGTTCTGGTATGTGTCGGCGGGGTTCTTCTTTGCGACCTTCATGCTGTTCCTGATGCGGGACCTCGGCATGAGCCCGGCCGTCATCGGCATCGTCATTTCGGTTGGCGGCGTCAGTGCGCTGCTCGGCTCGCTGATGGCGCGGCCGATGGCCAAGGCGGTTGGCTATGGCCCTGCGATCGTGCTGGCCTTCTGCATCAGCGTCGCGGGCCTCCTGATGCTGATCCCTGCGGCAGCGTTCAAGGAAGGGTCGATCGTGTTTCTGGTCGCGCAGCAATTCCTTGGCGACTTCGGGATGATGATCTTCACCATTCTCGCGGTCAGCCTGCAGCAGAAATTGTTGCCGGAGAACCAGCTGGCGCGGGCCAATGGCTTCAACCAGGTGGTCAACGGCGCTGGCATGACAGTCTCGATCCTGATCGCCGGCTTGATCGCGCAAAGCATCGGCGTGACGAACACGATCATGATCGGCGCCGGCATCGCGCTCGTGGGCGTGCTGCCGCTTTTGACACGGCATCTCTTCAGCATCCGCGAAGAGCCGGCCAATCAGGGCGAGCTGGCGGCGGCGGACTGAAACGAAAACATCCCGGAGGCCGCAAGGCTTCCGGGATGCTGTGTCAGGTCAACGCGGATCGGATCAGGCGCGCGCCGTCGCCGTCACATCGCCGTGGCAGTTCTTGTAACGCTTGCCCGAGCCACACGGGCAGGGCGCATTGCGTAGCGTCGAAGCCCAGGCTTCGGGCGTCGAGCCTTGCGGCTGTTGTCCCTGCTGCTGCTGCTGCTGCTGTGGAGCGGCTTGCGCGGGCGCGGGCGTCGGACGCGATGTCGGCAAGCCGCTCGGGCGGCCCGTGCCCGGATCGTCGCCCGGAGGTTGTTCAGAGATGAACTGTCCGCGCATCAGCATGCGCGTGACGTCCGCGCGGAGATCGCTCAGCAGGCGTTCGAACAGAGTGAAGGCCTCGTTCTTGAATTCGTTCAGCGGGTCGCGCTGGGCATAGCCACGCAGGTGGATGACCGAACGCAGCTGGTCGAGATGCCAGAGGTGTTCGCGCCAGCGCGTGTCGACGGCCTGCAACAGGATCTGCTTCTCGAGCCAGCGCATACGCTCGGTGCCGACCTGCGATTCCTTGTGGGCATAGAAGCTGTCAGCGAACTGGTTGAGCTTCTGCGAGATCTCGGTTGTCGCAACGCCTTCTTCAGCGGCCCATTCACGTACCGGGACGGCAATGCCCAGAACGTCGGCGACTTCTTCTTCGAGGTCGGCAAGGTTCCACTGATCCTGATAGGCTTTCTCCGGCATGTGACGCAGGCACATGTCGTTGATCAGCTGCGTGCGCATGTCGTTGACAGTGTCCGACACGTTCGGCGCACGCATGAACTCGATGCGCTGTTCGAAGATCGCTTTGCGCTGGTCATTGGTGACGTCGTCGAATTTCAGCAGGTTCTTGCGGATCTCGAAGTTGCGTTGCTCGACCCGTTTCTGCGAGGTCTCGAGCGCCTTGTTCATCCACTTGTGGGTAATGGCCTCGTCTTCCTTGATGCCAAGGCCGCGCATGATGCTGTCGAGGCGTTCGGCCGCGAAGATGCGCAGGAGATCGTCCTCAAGGCAGATGTAGAATTTCGAGCGGCCGGGGTCGCCCTGGCGGCCGGTACGGCCACGCAGCTGGTTGTCGATGCGGCGGCTTTCGTGACGTTCGGTCGCCAAGACGTAGAGACCACCGGCGGCGAGCGCCTCGGCGCGCTTGGCTGCAACGTCGGCCTCGATCTTCTTGCGCAGGTCCTTCGCTTCGTCCTCGGTCAGGTCGCGACCCAGTTCCTTGGCCCGCGCCTCGCCTTCGTCCACGACGCGCATATCGACATTGCCGCCGAGCTGGATGTCGGTGCCGCGGCCGGCCATGTTGGTCGCGACTGTGATCGCGCCCGGCACGCCGGCTTGCGCGACGATGTGGGCTTCACGCTCGTGGTGGCGGGCGTTCAGCACCTGGTGCGGGATTTTTTCGGCGGACAGGAGGTTCGAGAGA
>CANJXY010000142.1 GCA_947478925.1 Hyphomonadaceae bacterium
AGACCAGCGTTGCCAAGTTCCGAGCTTTCACCGTCAACAAGGCGACTATGGGCGGGCTGCTTGGAACCCGCTAGCTTCGAGGGGAAACGAAGACACCTCCCTACTCCGTCGGACTCACAGCAATACCCTGAGGCGGCACTATCTCCAGCTCGGCGATGGCAAGCCTTTTATAGAGGTGCCGTTTGCGCGACATCGGCCACCAATCGTAAAGGAAGATCTCGATCGGACGCCAATTGGCAACCCATCCAACAATCACGAGCCCTTCACCCACCACGCCGGAGATGGAGCTGCCAGGTAGCATGCCCAGGACGATTTGTCGGGCCACCATGCAGACACCGAGCACGCATATGCCGATCAGAAGAGCCACGCGGCCTATTGCAAGCAACTCTTTCTGGTCACCGTTGACGCGATCAGCCTTGTAGGTGAAGTGACGCGAGATGGCACATTTCAAGGCGGATACATCGGTGGTTGAGGCCTCTTCATCGCGCAAATGGAGGCGAAGCCCGATGGCTGCGTTGTGCGGCAGCTCACGCGCCCACCCGACGATGAAATCTTCCGCGCCACGCGACAAGTCCCGCGTTGGTGTCGGAAACGGGTCGAATGGATCAAATAGGTATTCCAGCCGATCGACCTGAAGTTCTATCAGTTTCGTGTGCGGGGCATCGGGAGGGCGCTGAAGCATGATGCGACATAACTACGCCCGAAAGCCCCGATCCAATAGTGGCCCCGCGCTTCATTGCGCCACCCTGCAGGCTTCTCGTCGTTGCAGCTTCGACACGCCCCATAGTCCTAGCCTAGGACGGACTGGCGCGTGAGCAAGACCAGCAAGCCTCCACTCCAAAGACCAACAAGAAGAAGACCGACACCGATCGTGACATGACGTCCGTAGGACTGGCTCCCCGCTACAAACGCCGTCGGGATCTTGACCGCCATGTTGGTGGTGAGCGTGAGGACCACACCGGCCGCCGCAGCGACGACAGTCAGACGGTCTCCCGCCGCTAGCGTCGCCATGGACACGGAGGTTGCGTGCGCATCCGCGAGGCCTAGGATAGCGGCGCCAACAAAGGCGCCTGGCTCTCCGAGCCAGCGAATGAGAAACTCGGAAACCAGGCTGAAGCCGCCTACAAGCGCAGCGGACAAGATTATCGAAATGCCGTTGAACGCTCGATCGACATGTTCTGCATGAACGAGGGTCTTGCTCGGCCGCCGCACAAGTCAAGCTGCGTAGGCAAGCATCAGGACCGCAGAAAAGCTTAGGGGCATGGCCAGCATAAGCGCGAGCTGCGGGCTGGCAGCCCAAATGATCGCAGCGAGATATCCTAGGCTACCGATCATTGCCGCTACCGCGCCAGCGGCACTCTCACCGACCTGGCCAGGCCGATCCCTGGTTTGGGAGCCCACGGCCGCAGTGCTCGAGACCAAGCCAGCAGCGAGGCCAGCAACAAGAAAGCCAAACAGCCTCCGGGGTTACCGGGGCAGCTCACCCCAGCTTGCAGCGGCGAGTTACGATGATGGCCTCTTCAAAGTAGGACACCGCACCTTAGCGACGCTGCATTCAGCCGTCGAGACGTCGCAGCTTGCGCTCAGTCAAACGACCGCCCGGGGTTCTTGGCCAGGAAGTCCAGAGCCCGGATACATCGAAGACCTATGTAACGGTTCGCCTGCACGTGAAGCCCTCTCCGGCGCCAACATCGCCGAGAGCGCAATCCACTCCCCCTGCGCGGCAGCCGGTATAGCCCCTGCCTAGAACTGACCGGCGATCTGGATGGTGTAGGAACGGGTTCCATCTGAGCCGCCGCCATTTGACCTCCGCTCGGTGCGCAGCACGGAGCCGCTGCTTCTGTCTGGTGTGTAGAAGGTGCGCTCACGGATTTCCTGGGGAGAAGAAATGTTGCCAAAGCCGAGACGCAATGTGACGCCAGGAATGGCAGTGGTCTCCCAGTTCACATCGACGCGATCGCCCCGGCTGATGTCGATGTGCTCAATGCGTTTGTATTCTTTGCGGTCCGCATTGCGGGCGAAGCTGATGCTCAAGGATGATTTCAACGCCGGGATGTCCTGGCGAAAGGACGCGACATAGCCCCAGTCGCGATTGCCGACATTGAGCGGCGGCGGACCGCCATTTGAGCTTCCGCTGCGCGGCGCTGGCGTGCTGTTATCCCCCGATGAGAACGAGCGCATATTGCCGGTAAGGGGGTCGGTGACACGCGTCTGCTGATAGACGCCAGAGAGGCGTAGTTCGGCGCTGGGCAAGCCGAAATCATCAAGAGGCAGTGTTCCGCGGAATTCGACACCATTCCTGACGCCGTCGCCGATATTGCCATAGGCGTCGTTGCCGCCGATCACGACGAGATCGCGTACATCCTGTACTTCGTCATGAAACAGGCCGAGGGTGAATGCGCCCTTCTTGCCAAAGCGGCGGTCCCATTCAAGCTTGGCCTTCCAGGCCTTTTCGGGTTCGAGACCAGGGTTACCGACAATCGTGGTGGCGTCGATCGAATTGAACGACGATGCGAACTCGGCGAAGTCGAGCTGCGCAATGTCGCGCTTGAGGCTTGCCCTGACATCGTTGTTCGGGTCTGCCTTCCACGATGCCGCGACCTGGAGCTTGGGGTACGTGAATTCGCGCTGCTTTGCGGCGTCGCCTGTCTGCGTGATGCGCGAGGCCTCAAACGTGAATTCGCTTGTGAGCGACACCACATTGGAGAGGGCCCATACGTCAGTGAAGAAAGCTTCGCCGCGCGCTTCGATAACGCGCGTGTTGGCGACGTCGAAGACGACCGGGATGGGCTCACCACCGGGCGCCTGATTGCTGAGGCCGAGGCTAGTCTCGCGGAAATTGGAGGCGCCCTCTCCGCCGAACTCAAGTGTGTGGGTGTCGGTCGCGCGCCAGGTTGCGACGGCGCGGCCGACCGTTTCACCTGTCTGCACGTGCGACGTCTGAACCTCGGTGTTGAAAGGAGCGCCGCGAACGAAGGTGTTGAGCGTCTGAGTCATGTCGACGGTCGACATCGTGCCGAGCGCGATGAACTTGACGTGGAACGCCTCGGAGAATGTGCGCTCCCAATCGCCGCCGAGTTCGCCACGATAGTTGGTGGGGTAGTCGGCGCGACCATAGGTCTGCTTCAGCAGCATGTTGTCCGGCGCGTAAACGACGGAGCCGATGCCGGTCGAGTTGTCGGTCGGGGCAATCAGGGCGTTGAGATTGACCCGGTCATAAGCATCCGCGCGCCATTTGAGGTTGGCCGCCAGTTGAAGACCAATATTATTCGATTGGGTGTATTGCTGGCGATACTGAGTTAGCCCGCCAACAGCCGAGCGCACCGACTCATAAGCGACCGTGCGACCACGAATGTTTGGCCCCTGCAGATCGAGAGCGAGTTCGAGGTTGTCGGCAAGGCTGAAGGTCTTTGAGAGCTGCATCGTGTAGCCGATGCGTTCGGAATACTCGAGCTGCCGGAAACCAAGGATATAATTGGTCGGCGACGAGATGCCTGCGCTTGGCTTAAGGATGACATTTGCGATGCGCGATTGTCCGCTGGCGTCAGACGAGCCGCCGCCCGAGAGGATTTCGACGCGCAGCACGGAAGTGGACGGAATGCGCTTGAGCTGCTCGGAGATAGTGGCCTTGGAGCTGGGGCGCTCGCCGTTGATAAGGACGTTGCCACCGGTAGCCCCGAAGCCACGACGATCATCGCCGTCGTTGATCTCGAAGCCCGGCACGCGGACGACTATGTCCGCCGCCGACAAGGGGTTGTAGCGCGCGAAGAAGGGTGCCTCGAAGACCTGCTGCGCGTTGTCGCCGGCCTTGGGCGGCAGGGTATCGACGTCTGGCATGGGCGAACTGTCTGCTTGCTGCGCCTGCGCCGGCGCAAGAAGACCGGACAGTATGAGAGGACCCAGCGCAGCGCAAAGCGCCGCTCTCGCACGCGCGTGCGTAGCTTTGAGCCCGGCCTGCGCCATCTGATCCGTCCCTCGACTCTTCCCCTAAGAAGGTTGCTGTAGGCCTTTACCTGCCGGGGTCAACAGACCCACTCGCGCGGTCTGGTCAAAAGGCCGCGTGCTCCAATTATTACGCAGCTATGCTCAGGGCCAGGTCAGAGGCGCGGATCGCCTCCTCGATTGAAAATGCCCGCCAGACGACCTGAAGAACTTCGAATGCCACCCTACGCCGGTTGATACTTGACCACCAACCCGCAAGAAATCGCTCGATACGCGACGCTATGGCCAATCGCAGTCCAATTCAGGCACGACGATCACAACAGGTCGCCACCACAGGCGCCAGCAGTCGTCCCGGTTGCCTTGAACGCCTTGATCACGTTCCGGCCTGTCGTCCAGCGATGAACCTCGTCAGGCCCATCAACCAGGCGTTGCGAACGGATGTGGGTGTACCATGCGGCGAGCGGCGTATCGCGCGAATAGCCGAGCGCGCCGTGCAGCTGGATCGCCGTGTCGACCACTTTGTGCACCATGTTGGCGAGATAGACTTTGGCGATGCCGTTTTCCTGTCGGATGTCCATCTTGTGCTCGGCCTTGTAGGCGATGTGCAAAAGCATGAGCCGCGCGATGTAGATCTGACTGGCGCATTCGGCGAGCATGAACTGTACGGCCTGCCGCTCGTCCAGTTTCTTGCCGAAGGTGGTTCGGTTGACGACGTGTTCGGTCGCCATGTCGAGCGCGCGCTGCGCCATCGAGACGTTATGCATGCCGTGCCGTAACCGGCCGTAAGCGAGCCGATGCTGGCCCATCGAGAAACCTTCACCCTCTCCGCCCAGCAGATTCTCAGCCGGCACTTCAAGGTCCTTGATCTCGATCTCCGAGTGGGTGTGGCCGAGTACTGCTGACAGGGGGCCTTCGACCGCCATGGTGTGGATGTCTCGCTTGATGTTGTAGCCAGGGTTGGGCAGCTCAACGAGGAAGGTCGAGAATTGTTTGTGGCGCGGTGCATCGGGATTGGTCTTGGCCATTACGAGCGCGATGTCGGCGACACTGGCGGCGGATGAGAACCACTTCTCACCATTGAGCATCCAGGCGTCGTTGCCCTTGCGCTCGGCACGAGTCTGCATGCCGGTGGCATCCGCGCCAGCCGCCTTCTCGGTCATCGAGTAGCAGATGCGTTTCTCGCCATTGAGCAGCGGTTTGAGGAATTTCTCCTTCTGGTAGGGCGTGCCGTACTCGAGCAACGTCATCATGGTGGCGTCGTCGGGCCCTTGCGTGTTCATCGACAAGGCACCGAGCATGCTTTCACCCAGCTCCATCTGCACAAGAGCGTTGGCAAGCGGCCCGAGGCCCATCCCGCCATGCTCCTTGGGGATGAAAGGACACCACAGCCCCTGCGTGCGCGCCTTCTCGCGCAGCTCGGCGAGAATGGACTTGTATTCACCACCGTCCAGCAAGCGCTTTTCCGCGGGCACGCACTCATCATGCACCCACTGGCGCACACGTTCGCGGATGGCCTTCGCCTCGTCAGGAATTTGGAAATCGATCGCCATGACGCCGTCCTTCCTTTTTGCCTGTCAAATGTAAGGCAGCTGCACGCCCACCGCACGCACAAATTTGGACTGCCCACTTCGTCGAGCGTTACAGAGTATTGCTCTTGTTTCACCGGAGATCCAGCGCGCCAGAATTGAGACAGATTGGACATCGGGATCAGTCAATTGCTGACCAAGTCGGCGGAAGCTAAATTGAGCACGCGAGCTGCGCCCATCCATCTCTACCGCTGCAACCATGCAGCTCACGCGGGACGCAACCTAAAGCCAAAAATGCCCGGACGGAAACAGTGTTACCGATGTCCGGGTTGCCCAGGAGCTGTCGTTCGCACGCTGTCGGCCGATCAGACGAGAGTTCACCAGTGCACTCTTGCCGTTCTCGAAGGGCTGGCGCCCAGTTTGACTTGATTGCATCCCAAGTGCACGTTTCGGGGAGACCGGGAGCTCAGTTGATGGCCGAAGCTGCATTCGATCTGGTGGTCCGCGGCGGCGTTGTAGTGGATGGCAGTGGTGGCGAGCCGTTCGAGGCCGATGTGGCGATCGCCGGTGAAAGGATCACGCAAGTCGGCACCGTCTCGGGGCATGGAATCGAGGAGATTGACGCGCGAGGAATGATCGTCACGCCGGGCTTCGTCGACGTCCATACGCACTATGACGGCCAGGCGACATGGGACGAACGCTTGCAACCGTCATCGTGGCACGGGATCACAACGGTGGTGCAAGGTAATTGCGGCGTCGGATTTGCCCCCTGTCTGCCTGAGGATCGCGCCCGCCTCGTCTATCTTATGGAAGGCGTTGAGGACCTGCCGTTCCCCGTACTCGCCGCGGGACTTCCGTGGAACTGGCAAAGCTTTCCAGAGTATCTCGACGCCCTTGAGCAGCGGCGCTTCGATATCGACCTCGCGACGCAGTTGCCCCATGCGGCGCTGCGCGTCCGCGTGATGCGTGAACGCGGTGTCGCGCGGGAGCCAGCAACCCCGGACGACATCCACCAGATGGCGGCGATTGCAAAGGCCGCAGTCGAAGCCGGGGCGTTGGGGTTTTCCACCAGCCGCACTCTCAACCACCGCACCCGGGCTGGTGAACCGACACCGACGCTCACAGCTGAAGAAGACGAACTGACAGGAATCGCCTTGGGACTCGCTGCAGCCAACGGTGGGCGCGGGGCTGGCGTGCTGCAGGTCGTCAGCGACTTCCGACCCGATCCCGCGACAGAGTTCGCGATGTTTCGGCGCATCGTGGAGAAATCAGGCCGTCCACTAAGCTTTAGCCTTGCGCAGAGTCATGCCGCGCCAGATTCCTACAAGTTACTCCTCGGCGCACTGCATGATGCGGTTGACGCGGGACTTCCCATGAAAGCGCAGGTTTCGACACGCGCGGTGGGGGTCCTTTTCGGGCTGGACCTGACAGTCAATCCATTCAGTTCGTATGAAACATACAAACTGATTGCGAATCTATCGGTCGACCAGCAAGTCGCGAAGTTGCGCGATGCAGATTTTCGAGCGCGCTTGTTCGCCGAAACGCCCAACCCACGAGATACTTTCGCCGGCGCCAACCTCTCCAACTGGGCGGGCATGTACCCGCTTGATCCTGAAAACCCGGACTATGAACCCAAGGCGGACCACACCGTTGCAGCTTTGGCCGCATCGCGCGGCGTCGCGCCCAAAGTGGTCGCGCTTGAACACATGCTGTCGAATGACGGACGCGGATTGCTTTATCTCCCCTTCCTGTCCTACGGGAACGGCTCACTGGATGCATCCCACGAGATGCTTCAGCACAGGGACACCGTTCCCGGACTGTCGGATGGCGGCGCACACCTCGGCATGATCTGCGATGGAAGCTTCAGCACGTCGCTGCTGACCCATTGGACGCGCGATCGATCGCGAGGGCCAAAATTGTCGCTCCCGTTCGTCGTCAAGCGCCAGGCAGCTGACACAGCGGCGCTGGTCGGCCTCGCGGATCGCGGAATGATTCTGCCGGGACTGCGCGCCGATCTCAATGTGATCGACTATGACAAACTTGCGCTGCTCGCTCCGACGACGGTGCACGACCTACCCGCGGGCGGGCGCAGGCTGATGCAACGCGCGAAAGGTTATGTCGCGACGATCGTTGCTGGCAAAATCACCTATCTCGATGGGAACCCCACTGGCGCGCTGCCCGGTCGGCTGGTCCGCGGTGCGCGTGGCGCAACGTCGCGAGGCAGATTGGCTGCCTGAAGAGCGCATCCATCGCCAGATATCAGAACAAGCGCCGGCCGAGCGATTTAGGGGATGTGTTGCGTCCACCGGTTGAGCCCACTCAACACCCCCGCCCCTCGCGATCCCTGTGCCGACAAGGCGGGAGCTCGCCGAAACCACGATACTCAAACTGCCTGCGTCCCCGGGTCCGTCAGCCGTGAAACGGGATGTGGCCTAGGGTGAGCGACGCCACAAGGTCGCAAGGTCGAGAATACTTCAAGCGCGGCTTGCGCGTAGCGAGTGGGTAGCTTGAATTTGGTACGGTAGCGCACACATGCGCGCGACGAAGCCCAAATGGAGGACTGTTTCGAGTTCGCCGAAGAAACATGGCGCGTTCCGGAGAACAGACGTATTGTTGTTCGAGCAGATCCGGTCGGATTCAGACAAACCAGCCGCAGCTTAGCTAGCCATCACTGCGGCCAGCGAACGGCAAATCGCGGAGAACCTGAAATTGTCAGTGATCCTGATCGTGGAAGACGAGCCGTTCACGCGTGAACTTGCCGTGATTTGCATCGACGAGTGGCTGCACCGCACGCTGGTCGCAGATGACATGGGATCAGCATTGGCAATCGTCCGCTCCGTGCAAAGCATCGATGCCTTGTTCACCGACATCAATCTGAAGGATGCACGGTTGGGCGGCTGCGATCTGGCTCGCGAGGCGATCACCCTACATCCGGATCTGCGCGTGCTTTACACCAGCGGCAACCAGGCAACGGACGAGCTGCGATCTCTTTTTGTTTCTCGCGCGCATTTTCTGGGGAAACCCTATACGCCAGACCAACTCCGCATCGGCATCGACGCCTTGCTCGGAACCTGACGCCTAGGTCTGTCGTCCAAGACCGGACGAGCACGAGTTCCCGGAACCAAGCCATGGGCAACGACAGTGACCAAGCGAGCGCCCGGATTGGCGCTTCCGGAGGCACCGACACCACGGTTCGAAAGCTTGCGGAAGAAGCGCTGCTGAAAGCAGGCGCGCTGCAGAGCGCGATTTTTAACAGCGCCAACTTCTCCAGTATCGCGACCGATGCAAGAGGCGTCATTCAGATCTTCAACGTCGGCGCCGAGCGCATGCTCGGATATGCGGCGACCGATGTCATGAACAAGATCACGCCGGCCGACATCTCCGATCCGCAAGAGTTGATTGCGCGCGCCAAAGCCCTGAGCGCCGAACTTGCGACCCCGATCACGCCGGGCTTCGAGGCGCTTGTGTTCAAAGCCTCGCGCGGGATCGAGGACATCTATGAACTGACCTACATCCGCAAGGATGGCAGTCGGTTCCCCGCCGTGGTGTCCGTCACCGCACTGCGCGACGAACAGGACGCTATCATCGGCTATCTGCTGATCGGCACCGACAACACGGCCCGAAAGTTGGCGGA
>CANJXY010000143.1 GCA_947478925.1 Hyphomonadaceae bacterium
AGCGGCACCGGAGCAAACGCGACAACGGGAGGCGCCAACACGGGGGCAAGCGGCGGGGCCCCATCAAGCCCCGGGTTATCTGGCGACGCGCTATCAAAGCCATTCGCAGTCTGCAGCCCGTCTTGCGCGATGATCGCCGTGTCGGGCGATACCTGTGCAGCCGACGAACAGCCGGCGAGAAGGAGAGCCGCAGAAAAAAGATGAATTCGGCTGGTCACCTGAACCTCCTCGGGAGGAGAGTGGCCCGGCGGAACATTCCGCCGGGCCGTTGATCCGTTAGTCGCTAGTTGTATCCGCTCTGAACCACGACCGAGATGTTGCCGGTGCCGGTCTGGCGGACGGCGACGTCCTGGTTGTTGCCGGTCTGGATGATGGCCGAGGCGTTGTTCGAGCCCGCCTGATCCGTCACGGCGCGGTTGTTGACCCCCAGTTGGGCCGTACCAGCCACGTTGTTATAGCCGCGCTGGAACGTCTGGGCCTTGAGGTTGAGACCTTCCTGCGCCGTGACCGCTAGGTTGCGTTCACCGAGTTGATCGGTCGTGGCCGAGTTACGCGTGCCGTACTGGTCAACGCGGAGGAAATTATCGTAGCCAGTCTGCATGCTCTGCGAGTAGTGGCCGCGGCCGCCTTGCACCGTAACGGATCCGTTGCGATCTCCGTTCTGCGCGACAGCAACTCCGTGGCCCGTGCCACGCTGGTCGATCTGCACGCGGTTGCGGCCCTGGGCTTCTGCCGCACCAGCGCCCGCTAGGAGCGCCATCGCGAAGGCAGCTGTAAGAATGCGTTTCATAGTGCCTACTCCGGTTTCCAATTCGCGCTTCAATCTCTGCGCGACATGGACACCATCGCCGATCCCACATGACCGGAGGTTGAACACAAAGTTCAGTGTAGACGTCGAACAGCAGATTCTGCAGTTCCCTGCTTTTATGAACAGACCTTCAGTCTCGACGTTTTACGTGGCGCATTGAATAGTTGCGTCCACGATGACAACGCCACCGATCCAGCAGCTCAACGCTTATCTGCTCCCACTCGTCGCGACGCTCGACGCGCTGGGCTACGTCATGCGCCACGTCGATCCAATCGGCTATGTACACCAGTTACAGCGCGCGAACCTCAAGCCCGAACCGCTACGCGATGCCCTCGCCATGCCGGCATGGCCCGAGCCCTATTCCGCACTGCGTCCCGTGCTGGATGCAGGCGCCACGTCGGCGCTTGCCGCCGTCGATGGACTCATCGAAGCTGCCGGCCCACCGGAAGATCTCACGCAAGCATGGCGCGCTCTCCGGCATTATCCGCGCGCACTCGAAACGCTCTACCCCCTCGCTGGCATCCTGCCGCAGCTCAATCACTCTTTCCTTGACCCATCGTATCGCGACGACCCGGATCTCGCACGCCGACTGATGCATCAACCCGCGCCAGATGATGTTGGCATCATCTGCTTCGGCGACGACAAGGCGCGTGACGCCGTCTGGGCCTATGTACCCGAGACCTACGATCCCGCCACACCGCATCCTGTCGTCGTCGCGCTGCACGGAGGCTCGGGTAATGGCCGCGCATTTCTGTGGAGCTGGGTGCGTGCCGCCCGCACGCGCGGCGCCATCGTGGTCGCGCCGAGCTCCGTCGGACAGACATGGGCGATCCAGGGCCGCGATCCGGACTCGCCGCGCCTGGCCCAGATCTTGCGCTTCGTACAGCAACGCTGGACCATCGATCCCACCTGCATCCTCCTCACCGGCATGAGCGATGGCGGCACCTTCACCTACACGTCCGGCCTCGCCACGGGTTCACCCTTCACCCACCTCGCGCCCGTCGCCGCGGCCTTCCATCCCATGCTCACCGCCATGGCCGAGACGGACCGGATGCGCGGACTGCCAATTCACATCCTCCACGGCGACAAAGACTGGATGTTCCCGCGCAAGATGGCCGAAGACGCCGCGAAACACTTCACCGCCGCAGGCGCCAACGTCACCTACCGGCCCATCGCCGATCTCTCCCACACCTACGGCGCGGACCTCAGCACGATGATTCTCGACTGGCTGTTGGCCTGAGGCTCCGAACAGCCGTATGAAGGCGCCAGCGAGGCACGACATGGTTCTTCATACAAAGATTGCCGAAGTCACCGCGCGGATCGAGGATCGCAGTCGCGATAGCCGCCGCGCGTATCTCGAGCGGATCGAGGTTGCACGAAAGGCCGGCCCCGGCCGCCAGCACCTGTCCTGTGGAAACCTCGCCCACGCCTTCGCCGCCTCTCCGCTGGGCGACAAGCTCACCATGCGCAGCCGCGCGCCGAACATCGGCATCGTCACCAGCTACAACGACATGCTGAGCGCGCACCAGCCGTTCAAGGATTATCCCGATCTCATCAAGGACGCGGCGCGCACGATCGGTGCGACAGCCCAGGTCGCCGGCGGCACGCCCGCCATGTGCGATGGCGTCACGCAGGGCCAACCCGGCATGGAGCTGTCGCTGTTCTCGCGCGACGTGATCGCTCTCTCCACCGCCATCGCCCTCACGCACGACGCCTTCGACGCCGGCCTGATGCTCGGCACGTGCGACAAGATCGTGCCTGGCCTCGTGATCGGCACACTCTCGTTCGGCCATCTGCCGGTCATCTTCTCCCCCGCCGGCCCGATGCCCTCCGGCATCAGCAACAAAGAGAAGGCGAAGGTCCGCGAACAGTTCGCTCTCGGCCTGGTCACGCGCGAACAATTGCTGGAGGCAGAAGCAGCCTCCTATCACACCGCCGGCACGTGCACCTTCTATGGCACGGCCAACTCCAACCAGATGATGATGGAGCTGATGGGTCTTCACCTGCCCGGCTCGGCCTTCGTCAATCCCGACACGCCGCTTCGCGAAGCGCTAGTGCGCGCCGCCGCCGCGCAGTGCGTGAACCTGGCCAAGGCTGGCGAAGGCGCAATGGCGTATGTCGTTAGCGCCAAATCCATCGTTAACGCCATCGTCGGCCTGATGGCGACCGGCGGCTCCACCAACCACGCGCTCCACGTGCCGGCGATGGCACAGGCCGCCGGTCTCATCGTCGACTGGAACGACTTCTCCGAAATTTCGTCCGTCGTCCCGCTGCTCTCGCGCATCTATCCGAACGGCTCTGCCGACATAAACCAGTTCCATGCGGCGGGCGGCATGGCCTTCATCACGCGCGAATTGCTGAGCGCCGGTCTGCTGCATGGCGACTCCATCACCGTAGCAGGCGCGGGTCTCGCGGCCTACACGCAGGAACCCTGGCTCGACGAGGGAAAGCTGGCCTGGCGGCCCGGCGTCGCAAAATCGCTCGACGAAAACATCCTGCGGCCCGTGTCGTCGCCGTTCGAGATGGAAGGCGGAATCCGCCTGCTCACCGGCAACGTCGGCCGCGGCGTCATCAAGATCTCGTCGGTGCCGAAAGATCGCCGCATCATCGACGCGCCCGCCGCCGTCTTCGCCAGCCAATCCGAGTTCTCCGAGGCCTTCAGGGCCGGCAAGCTCGACCGCGATGTCATCGCCGTTGTTCGCTTTCAGGGCCCGCGCGCCAACGGCATGCCGGAGTTGCACTCGCTCACGCCCGCGCTCACCGCACTGCAGAACAAGGGCTTCCGCGTCGCACTCATCACTGATGGCCGCATGTCCGGCGCATCCGGCGCGATCCCCGCCGCCATCCACGTTACGCCCGGCGCCGACCAGGACTCCCCGCTTGCCCGCATCCAGGATGGCGACCGCATCATCCTCGACGCCGAAAGCGGGACGCTACAACTGTTGGTCGACCCCGCGCTGCTCGCCCGGCGCCCGCGCGCTTCTGCACCGCCTGCTGGGCTCAGCCATGGCCGCGATCTCTTCGCGTCCCTTCGCCACCTCGCCGGTGATGCAGAGGCCGGGGGTGGCATCTTCAGTCTTCTTGGGGCATCGGCATGACTACGATGACAGTCGACGAGCTCATGGCCATACAACCGGTGATCCCCGTGATCACCATCGAGCGCGTGGACGACGCGATCCCCCTCGCGACTGCCCTTGCCAGCAATGGTCTCCGCGTCCTCGAAGTCACGCTTCGCTCATCCGCCGCGCTCGCTTGCATCCGAGAGATGGCCATGGTTCCCAATTCCATTGTCGGTGCAGGCACAATCCTCTCCGCCACCGACGTGAACCGTGCGCACGAAGCCGGCGCGACCTTCATCGTCACGCCCGGCCTCTCCGGCGCCACGATCGCCGCCTCGCGCGAGGTTGGCATCCCAATCCTGCCCGGCGTCGCCACCGCGACCGAGCTCATGGCCGGGCTTGATCACGGCGTCACGCGCTTCAAGTTCTTCCCGGCGGAACAGGCCGGCGGTCGCGCCATGCTGGATGCCCTGCGCGGCCCTTTCGGACAGGTGAAGTTCTGCCCCACCGGCGGCATCTCGCTCGATCTCGCGCGCGACTATCTCAAGCGTCCGAACGTCGCCTGCGTTGGCGGTGGCTGGGTTTGCCCGCCCAAACTCATCGATGCAAAGAAGTGGGACGAGATCGGCGCACTCGCCCGCGAAGCAGCCGCACTCCCCAGAGCCTAGCTGCGCCTAATTTCCCGCGCGCATTGCGTCGCTGCGAGGCGGTCCGGCGACCACCAGCATGGTGATCTGCACGGCCAGCGCCATGGTGAGGTAGCCGATGGCCGACATCACCTGCGGCATCGGCCCTGGCCCGAACGCCATCATGGTCGTGTTCACTTCCAGCGCGTGGTCACGCAGCAGGCCGACGCCGACAAACGCGACGAAGAACGTGATCGCCCCGGTCCATTCCATAGCGCGCATGATCCGCCAGCCAGCGAGCCCGGCTGCGCCGCCGAAAAGGAAAGCGCACGTCGTAGAGAATGCCAGTGTCGCCAGCAGATCTCCGCTTGAAGGATAGTTCCACCATCCCAGCCTTGCAGCGAGCGCGTCCCAGCCAACGCTGAACACCGCCGCCGTCGCACACCCCGCCAGGGCCGCCGCCGCACGCTTCGGTCCGGCGCGGGTGAGCCAGACCATGGCCGCAAACACAAGCGGCGAAGCCAGACACAACGCAAAGAGAACTTCCGCTGTCACGCGCGCAGTACCCTTGATCCTACGCGGGTGACTGTAGGCGCACTTCCAAAATGACGAAAGAGTAACCTTCGAAAATTGTGAAGAAACTTCGTTCCACGCGAATTGAGAGCGTCACTCGTCCGCGGGTTCGAAATACTTCGACAGCCGCAAACCCTGCCCGGCATATGTCGAGTAAGAGCCCTCGGCGCCATACGGCACATCCGGCTTCGACGTCAGCTTCTCGAACACAAGGCGACCCACCGGCTGTCCGTCTTCGAGGATGAACGGCACATCGCGCGAACGCACTTCCAGCACGGCCTTGCCCTTGGAATGCGTGACGCCGAACCCCGGATCGAAGAAACCTGCATAGTGCGCGCGAAATTCACCCAGCTCAGGTGCGATCGGCGCCATCTCAGCCGCTTCGTCCAGCGGGATGACGATCTTCTCTTTCGAGGCGAGAATGTAGAACTCTCCCGGATCGAGCACTATGCGTCCATCGCGCGCCCGCACCGGCTCCCAGAAATCATCCACCGCATGCGAGCCAATCGCCGAAAGGTCGATCACGCCCGAATGCCGCTTGGCGCGATAGCCGACAATGTCCGCCTTGGTGGGGTGAAGGTCGAGGCTGAACGTCATATCCCGCACCGCCGTCTGCACGCCGCGCCGCACGCGCAACTGCAGCAGCCGGTCGCCCGTCCGCGCCAGCACCGAGAATGTGCGCGGAGAAATCTCGGCATAAAGTTCGCCCTGATATCCCAGCGGTATCCCATCGAACGCCCGCGCCCGGTCGGAAACCGCACGCACGAACACGTCGATCCGCCCCGTCGAACTCTTGGGGTTCGCCGCCGCCGACAGATCCTTGGGCAGTTTCACCTTCTCCAGCAACGGCACGAGATAGACACATCCTGTTTCCAGCACCGCGCCCTTGGTCAGATCCAGCGTGTGCATCACCAGGCTCTCGTCGAGCCGATCCGCCACCAGCTGCTTACCCGGCAGGAAGCTCGCGCGCAGTCGGTAGGCTACCTTGCCCAGCCGCAGGTCGAGCGACGCCGGCTGCACCTGATCTTCCAGAATTCCGCCCTCGGCCGTGATCGCGCCCTCCCGCACGATCTGCATCAGTTCTCGATCCGGCAACACGCCCTGCGCCAGCGCCTTGCGCTTTGCTGCCGACTTCGCCGCAGATTTTTTGACGACAGCCTTGGTCATTGCAGCGGCATTACCTTGAAAGGCTGCTGGATCTGCTGGAACTCATCCAGCGCCTCGCATCGCGCGACATGCGCCGCCAGCATCGGCCAGCTTTCAGCCAGATCAAACAATCGAGGATGCGCATCGCCCAGAAATCTCAGCGCGCACGCCACAGCAATATCAGCATGCCCGATCGACGGGCCAAACCACCAATCCGTCCGGTGCGACATCCGGCTAGCTTCCAGTTCGCGCAGCGCCCCCGCGATCTGCGACCGGCACCGCTCGGTCCACGACGCCGTGGAGCGATCATGCACCTTCGCTTCGTAGACCAGCGACACAGCCTTGTCCGCAAGCCCCGTCGCCAGCGCGCACACTTTCAAGGCCTCTCGCCGTTCCTGCCCACCCGCCGGCAACATCGCCAGCGCGGGCGCCACGATGTGGTCGAGCGCATCGAGGATCGCGAAGCTTTCGATCAGCACTTCGCCCGTATTCAGCACCAACGTCGGCACGCGCATCAGCGGGTTCACCTCAGCCAGCTTCTCCGCGTCCCCGAACACCGACCAGGGCCGATGCTCGAACGCGAGCCCGTACAGCCGCATCGCAATGGCGACGCGGCGCACGAACGGACTGTCATACTGGCCAATGAGAATCACGGCGGGTCTCCTGCGCCGACATAACAGCATGTGGGCGCTTGCGCACGCAACGCCGGCGGATTGGCAACCCGTGGAATAGCGGAAGAATATGCCGCATGCTCGGTGCGAAATGTCATCTTCCGCACAGTCTACGTCAGTCACATCTGTTACCTAGATCAGCAGCCGGAACCGGGTCGGCCTGGCTGAACCCGTCGACAACAAGCTGAACGACCCGGACCTGGCCTCGTCAGGCCCAATCTGGTCGGGAAAAGAGTTCGATAATGGATTTCGACGCCCTGCTGTTCTCGCGCCTGCAGTTTGCCTTCACCATCGGCTTTCACATCATATTCCCGGCCTTCACGATCGGCCTCGCCTCGTTTCTCGCCGTGCTGGAAGGCCTCTGGCTCTATACGAAGAAGCCGGTCTTCCGGAATCTCTACCTCTTCTGGATCAAAATCTTCGCGCTTTCCTTCGGCATGGGCGTCGTCTCCGGCGTCGTGATGAGCTACCAGTTCGGCACCAACTGGAGCGAGTTCTCCTCGCAGGTCGGCAGCGTCATCGGACCTCTCCTCGCATATGAAGTCCTAACCGCCTTCTTCCTCGAAGCCTCATTCCTCGGCGTGATGCTGTTCGGCTGGAAGAAGGTCGGGCCGAAGCTCCACTTCTTCGCCACGTGCATGGTCGCCATCGGCACGCTGTTCAGCGCCTTCTGGATCCTCTCTGCGAACTCATGGATGCAGACCCCGCAAGGCTTCGACTTCGCCGAAGACGGCACGATGTTCGCGACCAGCTTTGTCGACGTCATTTTCAACCCGTCGCTCCCCTCGCGCTTCGCACACATGGTGCTCGCCGCCTTCCTCACGACGGCGATGGTCGTCGCCGGCGCCTCCGCGTTTGCGCTACTCATGAAACGCGCCAAGCCCGAAAGCCTCGCCGCGCTCCGCATGGCGATCCTGATGATGGCGATCGTCGCACCGATCCAGGTTCTCGCCGGCCACGAAAGCGGCAAGGTTGCGCACGAATACCAGCCCGCGAAAGTCGCTGCGATGGAAGGCTGGTGGGAAACGAAATCACAGCAGCCAACGCTCCTCTTCGGCTGGCCTGACGAGAAGGCCGAAACCACGCACGCACAACTCGGCATCCCCGGCATGGGCTCATGGTTCGTCGCTGGCGACAGCAACGCCGAACTCAAGGGCCTGAAAGCCTTCCCGAAGGAAGACCGCCCGCCCGTCTGGATCACCTTCTGGGCGTTCCGCATCATGGTCGGCATGGGCCTCGCGATGGTCGGTCTTGGGCTCTGGGGCGCCTTCGTCTGGATTACGAAGCGCCTCGAGCGCGCGACACTTTACCAGAAGGCCCTCGTCCTCGCCGCGCCCTCCGGCTTCATTGCCGTACTCGCCGGCTGGATCTCCGCCGAAGTCGGGCGGCAGCCCTTCGTCGTCTACGGCGTCCTGCGCACCGCTGACGCCGTCTCGCCCGTCGCCGCCGGCGCTGTCGGCCTGTCGCTCCTCGTCTTCATGGTTGTCTACGCCATCGTCTTTTCCGCTGGCGCCCTCTACATCCTCCGCCTCATGTCGAAAGGCCCCGACACCGAGGAGCCGCCACCGAAAGACACCAGCGAACCGCCCGGCTCGCCGCTCGGCACAGGCGTCAAGAGCGCTACAGAGAAGGGAGCCTGAGTCATGTTCGGAATCGAACTCTCCATGATCTGGGCGGTCCTTATCGCCGTCGCGGTCTTTCTCTATGCCGTCCTAGACGGCTTTGACCTCGGGGTCGGAATCCTCTTCCCCTTCGCAAAGGACGGCCACGAGCGCGACCAGATGCAGTCCGCCATCGCCCCCGTGTGGGACGGCAACGAGACTTGGCTCGTCCTCGGCGGCGGCGGCCTCTTCGCCGCGTTCCCGAAGGCCTACGCCGCCCTGATGCCTGCGCTCTACCTCCCGATTTTTCTGATGCTGCTGGCGTTGATCTTCCGGGGTGTCGCTTTTGAATTCCGCCATCACGGCCGCAAGCTAGGCAAGAAATGGTGGACCATAGCATTCTCTGGCGGATCCATCGTCGCCGCGGC
>CANJXY010000144.1 GCA_947478925.1 Hyphomonadaceae bacterium
CCATCAAGGAGACTTAGAATGGCCACTGCCAAAAAAGCTGCGAAGAAGCCGGCGAAAGCCGCCGCCAAAAAACCGGCGAAAGCTGCTAAGAAGAAGAAGTAGTAGCTACGCTCTTCGCATTGGGCAGCCAGTCCTTGGCTAGCGCTTCTTAGAGGCCGCCCAATTCCCAGAGAATAGTGTATTCCTCGTGCCCGTCCGGTCATCCGGGCGGGCACGAACACATTTGGGGTCAGGCCGTTGGCCTCGCGCGGCAGAGCCAGCCCAAAGTCGCGCACCTTGCACGCCGTTTTATTGGAAACACCTGGCGCAGACGCGGTGGAAACGCCTGCAGGATTTCTCTGTAATTCCAAATGAATAGCCTGAGGAATTCGGCGGAGTGGTGTCGCCCAGACCGGCCGGGCTTCCGGCCGCCGCCCATGAGCCTCGAGCGAGCCCCCCTGGAGCACGATCCCCGCGATCCCACCGTGGTTCGCGCCGCTCGCTGTGTTCATCGCCCGGCTCGCGCATGTGTTCGAGCAGATTGCCAAATCTCAAACGCCTCCGCCGTACCACAAAGCTCAAACCCAGCTGGCGCGATCACTCGCCCAGGCTCCGCCAAAGCGAATGGCGGCGCGATCAGATCCGCGCCGCCTGCGCCGCCCAGCCGCTCGTGCGTCAGGAACTCGATCTCAGCGATTTCATCCGCTCAACCGAACCACCCGAACACTCTGGCGGCCCCTGCAGCCACACCGTTCGATACGAACCGCCGCGTTCTGGCGTTGGCGAGCTGGCACGCTGATCCTGAACCGGATCTCCGCGCTCACGCCGAACGATTGCGAGATGTGAAGGGATCGATCTCAACACCACCCTTGCTGTCCACGGTGCGACAGACGCGCGGCCTGGCCGCGCTGGTCGCCATGAGCCTATTGGCTCCGCCCCTCCCCGAGCGCTCATCCTTGAGAAGGCGCGAAGCGCCGTCTGTCGAAGGACGAGCGCGGGCTCGCTAGCGCACGCAGCCCACCCACATAAAGTTTCACAGGTAGCTGGCGTTCAGCCGCCGCCAGGCGCGCAAGATCGCGCCCGCGTCCCGTTGCTACGTGATCGCGACCGGGTTGATCACCATCTGCACGGTCCCCACGAAACGCGGGATCCCCAGCACAAAGAGGAATTCCTTCACCCCGTCCGCCGCCAGCTGGTTGGTATCGATGGTCTCGAGCACGTGGACACCGCGCTTCGCCAGAAAGGTCTGGTGAACGATGAAGGTCTTACCCGGCGGCGACGGCAGCGCCTCGAGCGCAACGGTGTCTGACCCAACGGCAACGACGCCAAGGTCCGCCAAGAAACTTGCTCCGTCCTCGCCGAGCCCTGGCTCCTTCGAGCGGTAGGTGTCTTTGTCTTTCATCATCATCCCGGCCATCCAGCCGGTATGGAACAGCACGATGTCACCCCTCCCGATGGTGACCCCCTGCGCCTTCATGGCCGCTTCAATCTCGGCGCGGTTATAGGTGTCGCCGACTTCCAGCATCGGCTTGCCATAGTGCTTCGTCATGTCGATCAGCACGCCGCGCGTCACAATCGGTGGAATATCAGCTGGCTGGAAAACACGCGAAGTCGCGACTTCCTTGCCGGTCACGCCGTTATAGTAGTGATGATCGACGCCCAGATGCCCAAACCCGTCGATCTGCGTGCCGATGCCCATCGATGAGATGACCCGCTCGTCGAAGGACGTCACGCGCTGGGTTCCGTTGGAGGTAAAATCCGCGTTCGGCCCCGGCGTCCGCTCAACCTGATAGACACGCGTTCCATAAGCTGCGCTTTCCGGCCCGGTCGGAATGCCAAGGGCATATACCTTGCCGGTCTTTATGAGACCCGCAGCCTTCTTCACGCCCTCGGCGGAAAGGGTGTTGACGTTGCCGAGCCGGTCCTGCTCGCCCCATGGCGAGTCCCACCAGGGCTCCTTATGCTCAGTCGTCTGCGGGGCTTCCTGTGCGATTGCGCTTTCCGAACAGGCCGACAAAGCCATCGCCAGTAGTAAGCGCTTCAGCAGAGACATACCCGACTCCCTACGGTCAGTTTACCTGACTCGTTGTTGCGGAAACCTGCCACACGGCTGGAGGCCCTCCAACCACAAGGCTCACCACCTAAGGGTAAAGCCTCCGTGTCTGCCACGGCATTCCGCCAGCCTCGCGGATGAACTCAAGCCGGTCATGCAGGCGGAAAGGCCGATCACGCCAGAACTCGATCCGGGTCGGCACGATCCGCCAGCCCTTCCAGTGTGGCGGACGGGGCGTCGTCCCAAAGCCATATTTCACGGCAAAATGGGCGATGCGCTTCTCCAGCTCGAACCGACCCTCCATCGGCCGCGACTGCTCGGAGGCCCACGCGCCGATCTGGCTGTCCTTGGCACGGCTCGAAAAGTAGGCGTCGGCTTCCGCCTCGGAAGCCAGCTCCACCTTGCCCGAAACCCTCACCTGCCGCCGCAGGCTCTTCCAGTGAAAACAGAGCGCGGCCTGGGCATTGGCGGCCAGTTGCGTTCCTTTCCGGCTTTCAGCATTGGAGTAAAAAACGAACCCGTCGCCCGAAACGCCTTTCAGCAGGACCATCCGCACATCCGGCGCACCGTTCTCGTCGGCGGTCGCGAGCGCCATGGCGTTGGGGTCGTTCGGCTCCTTCTTTTTGGCGTCGTCCAGCCACTCGCCGAACAGTGCGAACGGATCGGTCCTTGCAAACCACGCCCCATCGTCAGGCGAGTTCGCAGCGGACTTCGCATAGTCCTCCGCAGAAGGCGTTGCGGGAATAACCTTGTCGACCATCAGACAATCATCCCGCCATCAACACGCAAAACCTGTCCGGTGATATACGCCGCCTTGTCTGATGCAAGGAACGCCACCGCATCTGCGATTTCCTGCGCCGTACCCCAGCGTTTCTCCAGCGGAACCAGACGCCCCATCCGCTCCAGCGTTTTCTCGCGGTCGAGCCCCTTGTTAAACGCGGTCGACCACATGCCGTCGTCGATTACACCCGGCGCAATGGCATTCACACGAACCCCCGCGCGACCGAAGTCGATCGAAGCGTTGCGCGTGAACGAGTTCACAGCGCCTTTGGATGTCGCATACGCGATCTGCCCCAGCGCGCCCGAGAATGACGATACCGAGGAGATGTTCACGACATTCCCCTTCCGCTTGATCAGCGAAGCCGAAAGCGCATCGGTGAGCAGGATCAGGTTACGGACGTTGACGTTGAGTGTTTCATCCAGCCCCTCGGGCGTCACCTTGCCCAGCGCCTGCGCCGCGCTGACGCCGGCATTGTTGACGAGGATGTCGATATCACCGAGCGCTGCGAGAGAAGCTTCAGCCGCCTTGCGCCAGCCATCGCCGGAACTCATGTCCGCTTCGATCGCCACTGCGCCGTTCGGCAGCTCCGCCGCCAGCGCCTTTAGCTTGTCCGCCGAGCGCGCCACCAGCGCCACTTTCGCGCCATCCGCCGCCAGCGTTCGCGCGATAGCCTCGCCGATACCGCGGCTGGCGCCCGTCACGACGGCGGTCTTGCCTTTGAAATTGTAAGTCATGGCGTCGGCTCCCGGATCTGTTTTGAGGGACCCTATCGATGCGCCGGCGCCTGCGCCAGATGGATCAGGCTGGAGCGGCCGCCACGATGACCGCCGGACGGCGGCCGACGTAGTAGACCGGCACGCCTAGCGCGATCAGGACGAAGCCCCAGATCAGCGCCTCCTGTCCGGCCCCAAAGATCGCGAAGGCCGAATAAAGCGTCGCGATCAGTCCAACAGCCGCCCACGCGCGAGCATCGCGCCAGGAATACTTGAACACGGCGAGCGCGCAGGCGAGATAGGCCACCAGGCAGGCAACCGTGGTCATCATAATGAGAAAGGTGAACGCGCTGACGAGTCCGCGCGAATAGTTGAGGAGCAGCAGGCCGGATGCGAGGACTGAGCTGAAGATGAGGGACACCCACGGCGCCTCGCCCTTGTTGAGCTTCGCCAGAACGCGTGGCGCCACGCCTTCGATGGCCGCAGCCATGGATTGCTGGCCTGTGACGAAGATATTGCCGTTCATCGAACCGATGATGGAGACAAGCGCGCCCGCGGTAATCAGCGGCGGCGCCCAGGCGCCGATGCCGCGCACCGCGTCCGCGAATGGCGAAGTCGACATCGTCAGCTCGCCGGCCGGAATGAGTAGCATCACCGCCGCCGTCGACAGGATGTAGACCAGCGTGGTCGTCAGCGTTCCGAAGACCACAGCGCGCGGAAGCGTCCTGGTCGGATTGCTGACATTGCCGGCCGGCATGACGCCGGTATCGAGTCCGACGAAGGCGAACATGGTGAGGAGCGTTGTCGCCGACAAGACGGCCAGCGGTTCAAGGCCAGAGGGGTTCACCGGCGGAAGGTTCTCCGCCTTGCCGGCCAGGAAGCCCCAGATGATCACGAGAACGAGCGGAACCAGCTTAAGGATGGTGAACAGGAGCTGGACAAAGCCAGCTTCCTTGACACCCCGGATAAGGACAAGCGTCACTGACCAGATGACGGCGAGCGCAAGCAGGGCCTGATAGCCCGGCTCGCTGGCGAGGCCGGGCACGATTGCGTTGAGATAGCCGACGAAACCGACGGCGAGCGCTGCTGTCGAGATCACGCAGGCGACCCAGTTGCTCCACCCCACGAGGAAGCCGGGCAGTTTGCCAAAAGCATCCTGCACGAAGATCTGCATCCCACCCGAGCGGGTCGTGCGCGCGGCGAGCCGTCCGAGGCACAGCGCAATCGCGATCGAGCCACCCGCTGCGATCAGCCAGCCGCTGAAACTGAGCCCGCCATAGGGCGCCAGAAGTACAGGCATCATGAAGATGCCCGTGCCGATCATGGTGCCGACAGTGAATGCCCAGCACTGCCAGAAGCCGATGACCTTGGCGTGCGGCGCAACGGGGGGCGCGATGGCCGCATCAGCGCTGATAGCAAGTTTGTCCGGCATGCAAGCCCCCCACAGCCTATCCCCCTTCACCGTGACATCGCGCGTGAGAATAGCCAGCGGAATTGCAGCGGTCCGCCAGGCGTTAACGATGCCGCGCTCGCGTCCTGCCAGCGCGGATTTGCATTCCCCCGCCCTGGCCACTAAACCGCACTCATGTCGCACAACACCTTTGGCCATCTCTTCCGCGTGACGACCTGGGGCGAAAGCCATGGGCCAGCGATCGGCTGCGTGGTCGATGGCTGCCCGCCGGGCCTCAAGCTGACAGCGGAGTTCATCCAGCAGTTTCTCGACAAGCGGAAACCGGGCACCTCTCGCTTTGTCACGCAGCGCCAGGAAGAGGATCTCGTAAAAATCCTGTCCGGCGTGTTCGCGGATGACCGCACCGGGGGACCCGTTACGACCGGCACACCGATCTCACTGATGATCGAGAACACCGACCAGCGTTCGAAGGACTATTCCGAGATCCGCGACAGCTATCGCCCCGGACATGCGGATTACGCCTACGACCAGAAATACGGCGTGCGCGATTATCGCGGCGGCGGTCGTTCGTCGGCGCGCGAGACAGCGTCACGCGTTGCTGCAGGCGCCGTGGCGCGGATCGCGCTCGGCGCCGGCGTCACGATTCGTGGAGCGGTGGTGCAGATCGGGCCACACGCGATCAAGCGCGATAACTGGAACTGGGATGTGGTCGAGCAAAACCCTTTCTGGTGTCCCGACGCAGAGATGGCGCCGAAATGGGAAGAGTTCCTGGATGCGACCCGCAAGGCAGGTTCGTCCTGTGGCGCGATCATTGAACTCGTCGCTGAGGGCGTGCCGCCCGGCTGGGGCGCGCCGATCTATGGCAAACTCGATAGCGATATCGCAGCAGCGATGATGAGCATCAACGCCGTTAAGGGCGTCGAGATCGGCGCGGGCTTCGCGTCTGCTGCGCTGTCGGGCGAGGACAATGCCGACGAGATGCGCCGTTCAGGTAACGCTGTCGAGTTCCTCTCGAACAACAATGGCGGCGTGTTGGGCGGCATTTCCACCGGACAGCCTGTTGTGGCGCGGATCGCCGTAAAGCCGACCTCCTCTATTCTCACCCCCCGCCGCACGGTGAATGCGCAGGGCGAGGACACCGATATCCGCACCAAGGGTCGTCATGACCCTTGCGTCGGTATCCGGGCCGTTCCGGTTGCGGAAGCAATGCTTGCCTGCGTGCTGGCCGATCAGATGCTCCGCCATCGCGGCCAAACGGGCCGCTGATCATCCCTAACGGGCTCTTCATGCGCCGTTCAGGTGGAAAAGCGGATGGTGATATCTGTCCGAGTTTGTCGGAGGAGTTTCCCATGCGGATCAAATCTCTTCTTATTCTCACCGCCCTGATCGCCACCGCCGTCCCCACCCTGATGCCGGCCTCAGCACAGGGGACGTATCGCGCCCGCAGCTGCGCAGAAGCGCAACGCGGCAACCAGGTCGGCGGCGCCATTCTCGGCGGCCTGATCGGTGGCGTGCTGGGCAGCAATGCCGCCGCCAGCGGACATCGCGGTGACGGCACAGCTGTCGGCGCCGTTCTGGGCGGTCTCGTTGGCCAGGGAATCGGCAAAGACACAACACGCTGTGTGCCGCCGCGGCAAACGGCGTCCGGCTACGGCTATGCGCCGGGCTCGACCTACAACCCGAACCCCGCCTATGGCGGCTCACGCTATGATGATTACGGATACGATCCCGCGCCGGCCGGGGTTTATCCGTACGATGCGGGTGATCGCGCCCACGGACGAGACGATTCATCGCACGATCGATACCGGCCTGATCTTTACCCGTCCGGCACGTCGACCTATAAACGCGATGGCGAATTTGCGGGGTCTGATTGCTCGGAAGCGACGCAAGTTACGCGGTTGCCGGATGGGTCAGAAATTCACAGACCGATTGAAGTGTGCCGGGACGCTTACTACGGCGACTGGCGCGTAAAAGATTAGGCTGCTTACGGTCTCTTCGGGAGATCTGGGCCGCCTTCAGAGGACAGGCCCGTCCCCCCAACCCAGGGCCTGTGAGGGCGAGCCGCGTTGCGCAAGCAGCGCGGCTCGTCTGATTCCGGCTTCAGTTTTTGACGGCCAGGAACAACCGTTCGCGATTGCCGTCGCCGCCGCTGATTGGGCTTTCCGTCCACATTTCCACAGACCATCCCGCCTGGTCGAACCACAACTCCAGGTCTCGGGCTGCCGCATCGGTGGCGGCAAGATCGCTGACAATTCCGCCCTTTCCGATGTTCTCGCGCCCGACCTCGAACTGCGGCTTGAACAGAGCCACCAGACGCGCCCCCGGTGCGGCAAGCGAGAGCGGCACGGTCAGCAGCTTGGCCAGCCCGATGAAGCTGGCGTCGCAGACCAGCAAGCTCGGCGGCTCGAGAATCGCAGCGGCGTCGAGTCCGCGCGCATCCGTCGACTCAAGTGAGAGGACTCGCGAGTCATCGCGCAAACGCGGGTGCAACTGGCCGGTTCCGACGTCAACAGCAACGACCCGTCGCGCAGCGCGCGACAGCAGAACATCGGTGAAGCCACCGGTAGACGAACCGATGTCGAGGCAATGACGTCCAGCCACGTCAACATCGAAGACATCAAGGGCATGAGCCAGCTTGATTCCGCCGCGCGAGACCCATGGGTGCAGCAGAACCGCTTCGATCACTGCGTTTGCGGCGACGATCTGCCCAACCTTTGTCGCCGGAACACCATTCACGATGACCTTGCCCGCTTCGATGGATTCGCGCGCTTGGGCACGCGAGACGGCAAGGCCTCGCTGGACAAGCTCTACATCCAGCCGCCGGGAAATCTCAACTCCGCTCATTGCAGATCCATTTACAGCGCTGCCTACCGCCGGACCCTTAGATGCCAGCACCAGCGTTCATTCAAGCGGGGCGCTAGCCCCGCTTGCCGAAACCGGGCTAAAACCGGTGAGACAAGCTCCCAGACAACAAGCCCACGACAGCAAGTGAAGTCGCCGATGCCCGTCTCACCTATCGAACGCAACAACTACGCCGAACCGAACGCGGAAGCCTTTATCTTCGGCTTCGATTTCAAACCCGACGGCGCGATCGACAAGGTGGACTGGTCAACGGTCAAGCCGACGGCAGCCTGCCCGACCTCCGGGTGGCGCTGGCTGCACTTCAACCGGCTCGCGGCCGAGACCCGTGACTGGCTGGAAAACTCAAGCGATCTCGACGAGACCGTGATCTCGGCCTTGCTGCAATCGGAAACCCGGCCGCGTTGCGCGGCTTACGAGGATGGCGTGCTGCTGAACCTTCGCGGCATCAATCACAATCCGGGCGCTGAACCTGAAGACATGATTTCGGTGCGGATCTGGGCGACCCGCAACCTTGTCATCTCGATGCGGTCCTACCCGGTCAAGGCCGTTCACGAGGTGCGTGAGGATGTTGCTTCGGGGGTACTTGAAAATCTCTCGCCAGGCGGCCTGGTAGTTGCACTTGCCGACAAGCTGATCGACAAGATCGAGCCTGTGGTTGAACAGTTGAAGGAAGAGGCAGACGAGTTCGAAGAACAGTTGCTCACTTCGAAGGAGAACCTGCCGGCAATTCCCCTGGCCGAGTTCCGCAGCACGATCCTCATTCTGCGCCGCTATATCCTGCCTCAGCGTGACGCCATGGTTCAGCTGCAACGCGAGGGGCGACAGCTACTCGTCGCGGATCAGGGGCTGCATCTTCGCGAAGCGGCTGACCGGATCACGCGGATTTCGGAGGAGCTGGACTCGATCCGCGATCGCGCGGC
>CANJXY010000145.1 GCA_947478925.1 Hyphomonadaceae bacterium
AATGCTTTCTGGACCGACCCCGGCATCGGCCTGATGAGCGTGCGCGGCGAGGCGCGCTCGTCCTTCATCGTCGAACCCGCCGATGGCAAGATCCCGTTCCGCGACCGCGCGAAGAGCCTCGCCCTGCCCATCCGCGAAGGCATCGAATACCGTTCGGGCAATGGCGAATATGCCGGCCCGGAAGATCTGCCCCTGCGCGAGCGCTGCCTGATCGCGCAGAGCGATGGCGGCGGGCCGGTCATGCTCAGCGGCCTCTACAACAATAACTACGAATTCCATCTCACGTCGAACTACCTCGTCATCCTCGTCGAGATGGTCCACGACGCACGCATCATTCCGATCTACGCCTCCGCCACCGAGGCGCGCGCCAGTCACAAGCCTTCTGCCATCAAGCCGTGGCTGGGCGACAGCGTTGCATGGTGGGAGGGCGATACGCTCGTCTCTGAAACGCGCAACGTTAACCCGACCCAGTCCTCGCGCACGCAGACGCCGTTGTCGCCTGAAGGCGCTGTCACCGAGCGCTTCACGCGCATCGCCGACAATGAGCTGCTCTACCAGTTCCGCGTCGAGGACCCCGTCCACTATTCCGCCGCGTGGTCGGGCGAGTACGCGTTCAAGCCTGGCAAGGGCAACGTCTTCGAATACGCCTGTCACGAAGGCAATTACGCGATGGACGGCATCCTCGGCGGCGCCCGCCTTAAGGAAGCCGCAGCTGCAGCGCCGGCCAGCGGCAAGCGCTGATCACCGCCGCAGCAGGTCTCTCTCCAGCAACGCACGCAGTCTCAGTGCGGGGTCATCCAACGTAAACGGCTTGATCAGAAGGGCCGGGCCCGGATCCAGCGCGCCGTTATTCACCCGGGCATTGCGCGCATTGCCCGTGGTGTGGAGCACCTTCAGTCCTGGCGCCCTCGCCCTCAGAATGGAGACCAGCTCGTGCATGGGGCGGCACGCTCAGCACCGAGCACTGAGCGCGTTCACCGTCAGGCGGCCTACAACCAGTCCTTCTTTGTTCGACGCCAGACATAGTCTGCTTGATGGCGGTGCTGGATCATGTATTCGCCCGGTCCACTGACAAAGGGCGCAGCTTGCCCGACGCCCTCTCCGCCTCAGCACGTGTCCGTTTCCATCCCCAGCCTGAGGCTTGTCGTGCTTCCAATCGTTCGCCTGCAGGGGCGAGGTTATGTCGCTGACCGACTGCCTACGTGAATGGCAGGCCTCGCTCCAGGAAACGCGCGAGCCAGGCTCAGCAAGATCGCGAACGCGTGTGTGAAAGCACAAAGGCCGCCTCGGAGAGACGGCCTTTGCAGAAATCGGAATTCGAAGGGCGACTAGTACTTCTGTGTGTAGCTGAACGCAGCGAACTGCTCGCGGATCTTCACGTCCTGGTCGCCGGCGATGTCGTTGAAGCGCAGCTTGCGCTCGACAAGGCCAAGCGAGAGCTGGGCGCCTTGGCCGGTCGTCCACGCAACACCCGCCTGCAGGTCGCCGACTGTCGCCTGGTCGCGCAGCGTCGCGCCATCCATTGCCTTCTGGTCGGCCATGTTCCAGACCAGCGCCTCGTTATCGGCGCCGACAAAGAAGTACCACGACGGGGCCGCGACCTTCGTGCCCCGCAGGTCGCGGTCGACAAGGTTCGAACCGACGCGGAATTCCGCGCCCGTGCGGGCCACATTGTTACCGGCGCGGTTGCGTTCGATCTGCGCCCGCGGCGTGAACGACACGTCCAGGCCGAGGCCGGTCGATTCTGCGGAGGCTGCAAACGAGACTTCGCCGCCGAACCTGTCGCCCCTCATGCCGCGAACCGGCATCGGGGTTGCGAGATCCAGCGCCTCGAAGCGTGAGGCCGCCAAGGGGCTCGCCATGTTGGTCGGACTGAAATCATTGCCCACACGCAGCGGCGGTCCAAAGTCTGGCGCGGTGGTTTGCTCGATGATGATGTCGATCGGACGATCGCTCGAGGCGAACGACTGAGCGCCGTACACCGGATCGATTTGCGTGACGATCGTTTGCGAGTCGGCCGGAGGGGTCGTGCAGCTGAGGCACGACATGACCACGACGCTACCTGCTAGGCTTGCAATCATTTTAACTGCTCGTCCCAGACGTTGATGAACCGTAAGGTTGTACCCACCTAATTGCCAAACATTTAACGCGTTTGACCAAATTGCGTTCCCGTCCGATCCAGCGGATCGTCTAACTCAACGCCAAATGTACCGCAGAATGCCCCCCCTCACAACGTCAGATAGGAGAGCTTCCGCACACGTAATAAGCTGAAAGGCGGCTCTTTTTTGAGAGCCGCCTTTCGGTATTGCAAAGATTCTGTCGTAATCGGGACGCGCCCGCCGCCTTGCCTGTCGTTTACTGGCAGGCGAGACATTCCTCGTAATCGGTCTTCTCTTCTTTAGCGAAGGTGACTGCTTTTTCCTTCTCGGAGCCCGCGAAACCCGCGCGCTGGATCGACTTCGAGCGGCAATAGTAGAGCGACTTCAGGCCCTTCTCCCACGCCGTCCAGTGCAGCATGTGCAGGTCCCACTTATCGATGTCTGCCGCGAGGAACAGGTTGAGCGACTGACCCTGGCAAATATAGGGGGTCCGGTCAGCCGCCAATTCAATCACCCAGCGCTGGTCGATCTCGAAGGCGGTGCGGAACACCAGCTTGTCCTGCTCGGAGAGGCATTCGAGGTGCTGCACCGAGCCCTCATGCTCGAGGATCGAGGTCCAGATACCGGATGTATTGTTGCCGGTCTTGTCCAGCACCGCTTCCAGAAAGGGGTTCTTGACCGAGAACGAACCCGAGAGGGTCTTGTGCGTGTAAATGTTGGCGGGGATTGGCTCGATGCCGGCGGAGGTGCCGCCGCAGATGATCGAGATCGACGCCGTCGGCGCAATCGCGAGCTTGTGGGAGAAGCGGGCCATGACGCCACAGTCCGCGGCATCCGGGCAAGCGCCACGCTCTTTCGCCAGCTTCACCGAGGCCGCATCCGCGCCGCGGCGCAGGTGCTTGAACATCACATTGTTCCAGGCCTTCGCCGTCGCCGATTCCATCGCCACGTTCTGGCTCTGGAGGAACGAGTGGAAACCCATCAGGCCAAGCCCAACCGAGCGTTCGCGCTGGGCGGAGTAGACCGCGCGGGCCATCTCCTTCGGCGCACGCTTTATGAAGTCTTCCAGCACGTTGTCGAGGAAGCGGAACACGTCTTCGAGGAACATCTCCTCGCTCTTCCACTCGAGGAACTTCTCGGCATTGACCGACGACAGGCAGCAGACCGCCGTGCGGTCATTGCCAAGGTGGTCGAGGCCCGTGTGCAGCATGATCTCCGAGCACAGGTTCGACTGGCGCACCTTGAAGCCCAGCTGGCGCTGGTGCGCCGGCATCGAGTTGTTCACAGTGTCCGTGAACAAAAGGTAGGGTTCGCCCGTCGCCATGCGAAGCTCGAGAATCTTCTGCCAGAGCTTGCGGGCCGAGATCTCCTTCATCACCTGATTGTTCTTCGGCGATTTCAGCTGGAACGGCGCGTCCTGGCGCACGGCTTCCATGAACTCGTCGGTGATGTTGATCCCGTGGTGCAGGTTCAGCGATTTCCGGTTGAAGTCGCCCGCCGCCTTCCGGATCTCGAGGAATTCCTCGATTTCCGGGTGGAACACGTCGAGATAGCAGGCCGCCGAGCCACGGCGCAGCGAGCCCTGGCTGATCGCAAGCGTCAGCGAATCCATCACGCGGATGAACGGGATGATGCCTGAGGTCTGCCCGTTCTGGCCGACTTTCTCCCCGATCGAGCGGACTTCACCCCAATAGGTGCCGATGCCGCCGCCGTTAGATGCCAGCCAGACGTTCTCGTTCCAGGTCTCGACGATCCCGTCCAGCGAGTCGGAAACCCCGTTCAGAAAGCACGAGATCGGCAGGCCTCGATCCGCCCCGCCATTCGACAGGACTGGGGTCGCAGGCATAAACCAGAGTTTCGATATGTAGTCGTAAATTCGTTGTGCATGCGCGGCATCATCCGAATAGGCGAAAGCGACTCGGGCAAACATGTCCTGGTACGACTCGCCGGGAAGAACATAACGGTCGTCGAGCGTCTTCTTGCCGAAATCGGTCAGCAGGGCGTCCCGCGACGGGTCCGTCCGGACCCCTTCGACGATCCGAAGTTTGGACTGCGCCATGGGTTTGCCACGGCGGGCGGCGGTCTTTTTTTCAGTCGTGACGGCTTCTGCGGACATCGAAAACTCTCGTTAGAGGCCAAAAATCGTTAATCCCGGCCAAAACCGGCGAAACCCAACTGCTTGGTATCCCGCGCCAGCCCCGACGCTAGATATAGTGTCGCCACATCCCTAATGGACCGTCAACACGCCCGACGGGGGAATATTTTCGTTTATCCACGGAAGAGAAAATAGGGGATTCAAGGCTCGTTAACCATTGCTAATGGCTAC
Organism: Hyphomonadaceae bacterium; assembly: GCA_947478925.1. Taxonomy (GTDB): domain Bacteria; phylum Pseudomonadota; class Alphaproteobacteria; order Caulobacterales; family Hyphomonadaceae; genus UBA7672. Next base: position 4,426 of record CANJXY010000145.1, read on the forward strand.
GCCCGACGGCCCGAGTCGACCGGCGTCCCCCCTACCCCTTGAATCAATGGAATTTGGCGGCCGGCCGCTCGCTGTTCGGTCGCAGCCCATGTCGTCACCATTGGCCCCCCCTGTCCGGACGGATTCCCAACAGCCTGCAGAAGCATGGGACCCAGCAGCTCCAGGCAGTCCGACGAAGTCAGTTTTTTGCGGTCGGCGCCGCGGGTTGCGCTTGAGCTGATGAGCCGGCTCGATAGACGACACCATCCTTCCACGCGGCCATCACTTGGTTCACCGCCGAAAGATAGGCCTCGCTCGGTTTGCCCGGCCAAGCAGGCATGATGATTTGAGCAAATTGCCGGCCTTCATTCGTTTCATAGCCGAAGTTTGCAACGACGATGCTTCTGGCCTGTCCAATCCTGGACAAGGCAGCCACCCGTCGCAAAAGCGGTGACGGAGGCAAACCCAGGTTGCGATGAATTGTCGGGTCCTGAAAAAAGAGGATGCCTTTGCCCTTTGTCCGCTGAACTATCTCAGCATCAAACCAAGCATCGATCTCGCCGCTTGCCTTGGCAACCGGGTAGAACACCAAGCGCACCCTATCGCCATTGTTCTGCGCTGGCGATGTCGCGATCCACGACTGCTGCGTGGCCTTCGCCTGCCAGCCCGCTGGCGCCGTCTGCGCTGAAGCGCCCGCCACGGCAAGCAGCGAAGCAAGCGCAACCCCGAACGCGATCCGGCGGATCTGAAACGTCACGATCTTCCCACTTATTGTCCAGGCGTGCTGCCATTCCGTCCGGCGAACGTTGCAGCGATCGGCGACAGCCGCAATTGGCCGCCGCAGGGCGATTGCGCCTCGGCAAAATCTGCGCAGTGACCGGCAGAAATTTCCACCCAATGCCGGCGGCACAGCTGCAATCTCATCGAAGCATCGCGAAACGATGCGCCCGTCGGGCGTGCATCCCGCTGATTCAGCAACGCGGAACCAACGTTAGGAACTCGTACACTCGCGCGCGCGATCTTCAGGGCATGGAACAGCGTGATTATACTTGGTCGTCGATCTTTGCATGGGGCCTCACCCTGTCGGGCGCAACGCTCGCAACGGGCGGGGTCATCGGCATGTTCTGGCCGCACTTGAACATCGGCTGGATGTGCGTTGCCGCGTTCGCAGGCATGATGGCGTTCGGCATCGGCCTCGTGAACTGCGCAGCGTCCGGCGCCATGCACGCGATCAAGCACCGCAAGCTCGATGGCGGCCGCGTCGACTGGGCCGTACTACTGCCGGCGCTCGCATGCTGCGTGGGCTTTGCCTTCGCTACCAATATCGGCGTGCACATGGGCTGGGAGATCGTGAAGATCAACGCGCCCGCGGGCGCCAATTTACCGCCCGCCGCCACGATCGACCTCGTCTTCTACATTTTCGCCTTCGCGAAGCCCGCGATGGCATGGATCGTCGAAGGCCGGAAAGCGATGGATGCCGAAACGATGGCCGCCCGCCAGGTCCTGCGCCGCAAGGAAGCTGCCGACATGGCGGCGGCGGAAGTCGCGCTGGAAGCCGCTCGTGCCGAGACGGCTCGCTCTGAAGTTGCAAGGGCCGACGCGCCGGCAGATGCCACGCCGGCCGGGGCCGCCGCGCCCGAGACGAAATCTTCTCGCGCGCGCCGCGCGCCCAAGACGGAAGAAGAACTCCGCGAGATCGCCCGCAAGGCCGTCGCCCGCCGCGCCGCCGCCTTCCGCGACCTGCGGATGACGACCCACGTGCAGGCAGTCGAACTGGCGCGGCAGGAACCGCCGCTCACGCCGCTGCAGATCGCTCAAGCCGCCGATCGCCTGCTCAAGCTCGGCGAGAAGCCCACCCTTCCCCGCGTCGCGGAAGTGATGGGTGTCAGCCGTGAGCGCGTCGAGCAGACCTGGCCCAAGGGCGTGCCGCTGGATGGCACCGGCGAACTGCGGGTGGCGTAGCGCCCCGCTCTGTCGACGCCCGAGCAAGCGTGAATTGACCCTGCGCATCATTTCCCCAAGGTGCGTTCAAACTCTGGACGGGCGGAAATGCGCATGAAGCCGCAACACTTCGGATCAGGACTGATTGCCGCGCGGCGGCTGGCGCTGACAGCGGCGGCGACCGTCTGCTTGGCGGCGTGCACCACCACGCCACCCGCCCCAGCCCCGATCCCGACCGCAACAGCGATCGCCGATCCACGGCGCCCTGCCGAAGACGTTGCAATCGACACTCAACGCCAGGGCGCCGCGGTGCTCGATCTCGCTGGCATCCAGCCAGGCTGGAGGGTCGCGGACATCATGCAGGGCGCGGGATATTTCACGCGCCTCTTCGTCGCGAAGGTGGGCAAAACGGGCAAGGTTTATGCGTGGAGCCCGGAGGCGTTCATGAAGGCCAAACCGGCGCTCTATGACGACTCGCTCAACACATTGCAGCGGGCCTATCCCGACCAGATCGTAACGCTGCGATCATCCTTCGATGACCTCGCCTTTCCCGAGAAGCTGGACCTCATTTTTACGTCGCAAAACTATCACGACCTGCACATGAAGGTGTTCCCGACCGGGCTCGCCGCCGAGATGAACAAGAAGGCTTTCGACGCCCTGAAGCCCGGCGGCATATATCTGGTTGTCGACCACGTGGCGAACCCCGACACCGTCAATGCGCCGGACACCGTACACCGCATCGACCCGGCGGTCCTGCGCCGCGAGATCGAAGCAGTCGGCTTCAGGTTCGACGGCGAAAGCCCTGCCCTGCGCAAGCCTGCTGACGATCACACGCTGATGGTCATGAACCCGGCAATCCGAGGCAAGACCGACCAGATCATCTACAGGTTCCGCAAACCAGGCTGAAGCGCCCTACCGCGCGAACTTCTTGAACGTTGGGCGCTTCGGCTCGGTCGCGTCCGCACCCAGACGGCGCTTCTTGTCTTCCTCATAGTCCTGGAAATTGCCTTCGAACCATTCGACGTGGCTGTCGCCTTCGAAGGCGAGCATGTGGGTCGCGACGCGGTCGAGGAACCAGCGATCGTGGCTGATGATCACGGCGCAGCCGGGGAAATCCTCGAGCGCTGCTTCCAGCGCCTGCAGCGTTTCGACGTCGAGGTCGTTGGTCGGTTCGTCCAGCAGCAGCAGGTTCGAGCCTTCCTTCAGCATCTTGGCGAGGTGGACGCGGTTGCGTTCACCGCCGGAGAGTTGGCCGACCTTCTTCTGCTGGTCGCCGCCCTTGAAGTTGAATGCGCCGACATAGGCGCGACTCGGCTGCTCGATGCCGCCAATCTCCATGATGTCGAGACCGCCTGAGATTTCCTGCCAGACAGTGTTCTTGTCGTTGAGGCTGTCGCGCGACTGGTCGATGTAACCCAGCTTCACCGTCTCGCCGACCTTGAACGTGCCGCCATCGGGCTGCTCGCGGCCAGTGATCATCTTGAACAGGGTGGTCTTGCCCGCGCCGTTGGGACCAATGACGCCGACAATGCCGCCCGGCGGCAGCTTGAACGACAGGTCCTCGATCAGCAGCTTCTCGCCGAACGCCTTGTTGAGGTGTTCCGCGTCGATGACGATCGAACCGAGGCGTGGGCCCGGCGGGATGCGGATCTGTGCGGTCGTGATCTTCTCGCGCTCGGCCGCCGCCGCTTTTTCCTCATACGCGTTCATACGCGCCTTGGACTTGGCCTGGCGCGCCTTGGGGCTGGCCTTGACCCATTCGAGTTCGCGGTTGAGCGATTTCTGACGGCCGGCTTCCTCGCGCGATTCCTGCGCGATGCGCTTGGCCTTCTTCTCCAGCCAGACGGAGTAATTGCCCTCGTAGGGAATGCCCTGCCCGCGATCGAGCTCGAGGATCCACGTCGTGATCTGATCAAGGAAGTAACGGTCGTGAGTGACGAGGATCACGCAGCCCGGAAAATTCGACAGGTAATTCTGCAGCCATGCCACCGATTCCGCATCGAGGTGGTTGGTCGGTTCGTCCATCAGGATCATGTCGGGCTTAGAAAGCAGCAGCGCGCAGATGGCGGCGCGGCGGATCTCACCGCCCGAGAGCTTGGTGACGTCGGCCTCGCCTGGCGGGCAGCGCAGGGCTTCCATCGCCATCTCGATCTTTGCGTCGATGTCCCACGCGTTTGCGGCGTCGATCTCTTCCTGCAGCCTGGTCATCTGCTCCATGAGTTCGTCAGTGTAGTCCTCGCCCAGCTTCACCGAGATGGCGTTGAACTCGTCGACCATCATCTTCTCGGGGCACTTGGCCGCGATGTTCTCGAACACGGTCTTGGTCGGGTCGAGCTTCGGTTCCTGCGGCAGGTAGCCGATCTTGAG
>CANJXY010000146.1 GCA_947478925.1 Hyphomonadaceae bacterium
CATCGCTAAGTCTCCGGAACCACCAACGTCAAATGGCTGGTTCGCGCAGACGTTCCGTGGAACCGGCAATTTGATACGCTAGCGCTGCCGCCCGAGGCTCAACAGAACCGCGCCAGGGTCCCCGCCGCGGTCTCGCACCATCTGTTCCCAGCGCGCGAGCGCGTCCCAGTAATAGTCAAAAATGCAAGGGCTACACCCCCGATGACAGCATGACTCGTCATCTGGTTTGTTCGGCGGCCGCGGAAATTCGACACTCTCGCCCATCCTCGGTCCCTACCCCAGTTCGGCCGTGGATCGCCACTCTTCTATGGGGTGTCTCGCTCAGCCTTGCGCCAGGAGCCTTGGTTGTCGCCAGTGCAGAACTGTCGGCGCGCCGGACCGCCGGGCGCCTGCCCGGCAGTCCGGCGGAGAGCGCTCCGCCCCCCAATCGGAACACAGCGCCTCTCAGGCTTTACCTGCAAGAGCGCGTCGTCACGCCCATGGGATCTACTTGCACTGGAACTGATCCGGGCTCTTGCCGTCACCCGTGCCGCCAAAGACGGCTTTCTTCGGATACGCGCACAGCTTACGCGAACCGCCAGCCGGGAAGCTGGCGATCAGTTCGTCCGGCGCGGTCTTCGTGCTCACCCATTTGTCGAGCGCATCAATATAGTCGACGCGGTCCGGCCCCGGCCCGCCCTGGCAGTGGCCAACCGCCGGCAGCATGAACATGCGAACGTCGCTCTTCGCCGTCGCATCGTTGGCGTAGACCTTGTCGAGATAGTTGATGCTCATGAAAGGCGAGAGCGCCGAGTCCGACCAGCCGTGATACATCAGCAGCTTGCCGCCATGCCCGCGGAAAGCTGACAGATCGGGATTGGTCGGCGACATCGTCGCCTGCAGCGCCTTCATCTCGCCCGGCAGCGTCGCGAGGTTCGTGCGCGAGTGATCCCAGGTCGGGTCCTGAGTCAGAAAGTAGCGCATGAAGCCGCCGGAAAACCCGAACGCCAGGCTGGGTTGTCCAGGCCCGATCCCGTCCTTGCGTCCCGCAAGCCACGTTCCCCAGCCGGCATCGTTCGTCTCGCCGCCATAGGGATAGGCCAGATAAAACGGTTTGCCGTTCTTCGCCAACGGCGGCGAGACGATCGCTTCTACCGCTCCAACCTGTTGCGGCGTGAGACAATTGTCCTTCTTACCCGTCTTGCACTGGATGGTTTTGACGTCGAACGTGCACGCACGCGGATCGGCCATGATGCCATCCTTCAACCCGTCGAGCGCATCGCACTTGTCGAGAACCGCTTTCGACAGGGTGTCCCGCGCAGGTTTGTCGAGCACGGGCGAGTCCAGCTTCTTCGGATCGGGATACATCTTCTGCGTGATGTTTGAGAACCCGCCCGTGATGTTGAGGAAGTCGGTCGCGGGCGCGCCCGCGATGATGCCGTCAAAATCGTTCGGATATCGCTGCGCCGCCTGCAACGCTTCGCGTCCTCCGTTCGAGCAACCTGCGAAATAGGATTTCTCCGGCGCGCGGCCATACCGCGATTGAACGAGCGACTTCGACGTCGCCGTTACGCGATGGATCGCCGCGTGCGCATAATTGACGATGCGTTCCATGTCGCCCATTGCCCAGGCGCCGTCGGTTGCCCCCGCGGGGCCATTGTGACCGGTGTCGGTTCCTGCGGTCGCGTAACCTTTCTGGAGAACCCCCATACCGAGGGTCTGGTTCTCGACGCGACCGGCGAAGCCGCCTTGCCCGCCCATCACGAACTTGCCGTTCCACGCATCGGGCAGCCAGACCGAGAAATTGATCTCCTTCCCGACGACGCCATCTATCTTGCACAATGGAACCGGCGAGGTCGCAGCCGTTGCCGATGTGATCTTCACATCGGGCGCGAGATAGCCCTTCAGCGACTCGCACGCGACCTGCGCATTGGCCACACCGGTCGTCAGCATCGCCAGCGCGACGCCTGTCATTAGTTTATGGATCAAGACGTGTCCTCCCTCGGACTTCTGTTTGCGCCAACCTGCCACTCCGCCACGCGGAAGCAAGCCGTCGCCGCGAGACTTGTTGCAACGCAAAAGCGGGAGAAATGAGAGTGCGTCGGTTACTTCAGCACGTCGAGCAGCGTTAGGCCACGCAGCGTGTTGAATACGCTCGACGATGCCTGGTAAGCAAACTGCGCCTGATTCAACCGCACCGCCACCTCTGCCAGATCGACATTCACGATCCCGCCCACCGCCTCATCAAGCGCATTCATGCGCGCCGTCAGCCGGGTCGAGGCCGAATCGACTTCCTTGCTCAGCCGGCCGTTTTCGGACTGCGCACTCAGTACGGTGTTGAATGCGGTGTTGAGGCTGGTCATTTCCGCCTGGATCGCAGTCCGCTGGATATCCGTGAGATTTCCACCGAACGGACCGTCGGGTCCGGCGTCCATCTCGGCCAGGCGTTTGATCGAAGCCATCGCGCTCGAGATCACGTCGTCGGCGACGACACCGGCCTGAAGCGTGCGGCCCTCTTCGACACGCATCGTCTGCGATTCCGCGCCCTGCTCGATCACGGATGTCAGTGGCTGGGCGGCCAGATCGGACAACGAGGTGGCGGTGATGGGCGCACGATCGTTCATCACGCCGCCGAAGAGATAGCGGCCGCCAATATTGGTATTCATTGCATCCTTGAGCACCGAGAAGGCCTCGTCGAGCTGCGCCCGAATGCCTTCACCCTTGTCGAGACCAAGGTTCTGGAACAGGTCCTGCTTCAGCTTGTTCACGGCATCGGCCGAACGGCCCAGCGCGACATCCTGGATCTGCATGCGCGTGTTGAGCTCGCGCGTTGTCGCCTGGAAGCCATCCATGCGCGCGATCAGACGTTGCGCGGAAACCAGCGTCTGCGCCTCGCGGCCATAGCCCTTGAGGTCGGTCGCCTTCGTTTGCGCCGAGCTTTGACGCGCGGCTTCAACCAGTTCCTGCTGGGCCTTGCCGATGTCCATCATCGCGGACATGGGGATCATCGCGGAAGAAATCCGTGTCATGGCTTATATTCCTCAGACCATATTCAGGACGATGTCGTAGAGGTCTTTGGCCGCCTGGATCATACGCGACGCAGCGGCATAGGCTTGCTGGTAAGTCGTCATCTTCACCAGCTCCTCATCGAGGTTGACGCCCTCTTCGCTCGAACGACGGTCTTTCACTTCCTGCCGCACCGACTGCGCAGCGGCCTTCGCCGAATCCAGCGCTTCGGCCTTGACGCCAGCATGACCGGCGAGGCGCGCGGCGTAGTCCATCACCGACGTGACCTGACCGGTCAGTCCGCCGGCGCTCGCGAAAGTGCGCGCCTTCGTGCCGGCAGCCTCTATCGCCAGCGCGCCGCGACCATCACCGGGCGACAGGACACGCGCCCCGGCAGCTGCACCAGCCAGGTCCGCCTGAGCCGTTGCGAGCTTGTTGGGATCGGACAGGATATCACTGCGAATAGCCAGCGAGCGAGACCGTTGTGACGGCAGCGACTCGCCAAGCCCGAACAGGCCAGAGAACGAGATGTTGGTGTCACCGCGGGTCGTCGTGTCGTCGATCACGTCGATACGGCCGACATTGCCGTTTGTCGTGACAAGACTAAGTCGCCCCGTCGCATCCAGTGTGGTCTGGCCGTAGCCTGCCAGGGCGCTGTCGATATCGCTGCGCAGCGACGCCATCGTGGTCCCGGCGCCGACGGTGAAATCGATGCGACGCGCGATCGAACCATTCGTGTCGCGCACCGCGAAGGTCACAGTCTGACCAGCCGTGAAGCCGTGGAGGTCGGCGCCCGAAAGGCCCGTCGCATAACTGACAGGGCTGCCGTGGGCCACCAGATCATTCAGCCCGAACGCCTGCGAGAAGCCGCGTCCGCCGCGCGAAGCGGGCGTCGTGGGATCGTCCGTTGCGACGACGCCATTGCCCGGCGCCGCAGATGCGATCGTCAGCGAGCCGTTGGCGAACGATGCGGTTCCATCACCACCAAGCGCGGAGTTAAGTGCGGTCTGGAAGTCGCCGATGGAGTTGGCGAAAATTGTGGAATTTGCCTGATCGTCGAGAATCTGACCGGCGCCGAAATCGACGCGCAGGTTGCGTACGACCGCGCCGGCGCCGTCGACGATCGCGATATGGGTGACGCCAGTGAAGTTCAGGCGGTCCGTCGCGATGAGGCCGGTGTTACTTCCCGTGAGCTGGTTCGGCGCAGGAACGGCGCTGGCCTGGTTGTGAGCCGCATTCAGCGCGTCAGCAGCGCCTGCCGCGAATTCACCGAAGGCGAGCTGGAGGTCGACCAGCTCCTTGTCACGCACGCGCAGCAGACCTTTGAGCTCGCCACCGCCGAGGTGCGTTTCCAGTGGCGTCTCGGTGGTCGAGCGCGGCGGCATCATCACGATGCTTGGATAAGGCTCATTGCCGGCGTTGGAGTTGAGTCCGATTGTGGCCGCATCAACATCGACCAGGAGCAGACCATCCGTCGTGCGGATCTCGACGCCACCAAGCGCGCGCGTTTGAGTGCGGATGTCGACGATTTCCGACAATCGGTCGACCATGCGTTGCTGTTCGGTTTCTGCATCGCTGGACGATACGCCAGCGATGGTGGAGCGCTGGATAGATGCATTAAGCTTCGCGATCCCGCCCATCAGAGCATTGGCTTCCTCGACCGCCGAAACGATGCGCGAGTGAGACTCGTCACGCAGGGCCGAGATTTCTCCCGCCGTGGTGTCAAGTTGGGAGAGCATCGTCTGGAGGTCAGAGAGCGAGCCCGAGCGGCGCAGAGCTGAAGCGGGGTCGACCGCGAGCGCACCGAAGCTGGAGAAAGCCGGGTCGAGCGTGCCGAAGACGGATGAAGAATCCGATGGGTCACCGAGCAGGCCCTGCGCGCGATCCATGAACTGGGCCATCACGTCGGCGGAGGCGACGTCAGACGCACCACGCATCTCAGCAGCTGCAAGATAGGTGTTGGCGACGCGATTGATGTTGATCTCGACGCCAGTCAGTCCACCCGTCGCGGTGCGCGAGGTGAACTGCACGTCGAGGCGCGCATATCCCGCCGTATTGACGTTCGCCACATTGGTCGACGTCGCCTTCAACGCCTGCTGGTTCGCAGCAAGCGCGGAAAGTCCGGTACTCATGATCTGCTGGATCGACACGACAGCATCTCCGTTGTCGGGACGCACAGCAGATCTTGCCGGGTAGGCGCGATCTGCCGGGCGGCCGCAATGCGACCAGCCTTCACTGACTTCGTTCCATCATTTTGAATACGTTCGCAAAAAATTCGCGACGGAGGCTTCTGCCCCGAACGCTCCAGCTTTCTGGCCGCAACGTTGCCGTTAACCACGCAAGTTGCGGGCCAGTCGGGAGATAGCGATGAAAGCGCCCGCAAATGGCGTGTGCGCAACAGATCGCGGCGGCAGAGACAATTTTCGGCGTGGCGCTCGGCAACAAGTGCCGACCTGTACAGCCACTCTTGCCGCGTTCACGTCGCCGATGGCGTCTGCATTAACCAGCGAAAGCCCCGTTCACAGGGGCTTTTTGTTGCAAACATTAATGGCTCGCGGGTTGCAGACCTCATCTTGCTTCTGCGCCCGCGTTGGGCCGTCACCGTTGAGTTTGTGGATCGCGCCTTGATACCAGCCGCCTCCCTGATGAATGCACCTGCCGCCCGGCCCTTCGCCGACGAAGGAAGATCCGCGCCGCAAACAGATCGCGATGACAGTTTCGCGCGCCTGCTCGAGGACGAGCGGGATCTGACATCGGACGCTGAAGCAACGCAGCCTGCTCCCCCGCCGGAAGTCGCCGCGCCAGAAAAACCTGAGCCCGTTGAAATGACCTCGGAAGGCTCAGCTGGCGGGAAAAGCGCAGAGGGCCGCTCCGCAACTACCGCAGAATACCAGGCGGCGCTGAACAGCCTCAACGCCAGCGAGGCCACTCCCACTGCCGATGCCAGCACAACCGCGCAACCCGTTCTGGTTGCAGCAAATCCGTCAGATGCCGGCGACGCAGCAATTGCTGCGAAGACTGCAACGCCGGATGCCATGACGGCTGCCATGACGGCCGCCACCGTGTCTGCACATCAGACGAATGCGGCGCTTGTGACCCTCGCCAAGGCAGCCGGCGGAACCCCTGCATCTGCCGCACCGGCTCCAGATACGGAAGAGGCTGCAGATACGAAAGAGACTGCAGACACGGAGGATGCGGAGCCATCCGATGGTGCTGGAAAGACGGACGGCGCTGCAAACGTCATCGCGGCGCTTGCCGGCATCGTTCAGCCCGTTCCGACGCACGCTTTCACTCAGCCCGCTGAAGGCGGCAGCGAAAGCGCAGCAATTCTAAAGCCATCGACTGCCAACGGCGCAATGCCGGTTCCCGCTGACATAGCCGGCGAGGCCGACGCCAACGCGTCGACGCCAAAAGACAGCAAGCAAGCTGATGCGGCGCCAGCTCAAGGCGCGGCACCGGCTTCGGCGCAGGCCAATGCTCATCCAGCCGCGAGCGCGGCAACGCAGACAAATGCGGTTGCGGCGGCTAGCCCAAGCGACGGCGCTGGACAGACCGCAGGGAACCCCGCCAGTGCAACAACGCAGGCGGCGACACAACCAGCTGCAACCAGCAATCCGCTGACCGACGCCACGCGCGCTGTCGCCACACCACCTGCCCTGCAGTCCGCACCTGCGGCAACGATCCAGGTTTACACGCGCTTCATCGAGCGCTCCGACGGTCGGGCGCAACGCTTTGACGTCCGGCTTGATCCAGTCGAACTCGGCCGCGTCGACGTGCGCATCGAGATCGGCGCAGATCGCAAGGTCCACGCCGTCATGGCGGTACACGACAGCGCGGCATTGACCGACCTGATGCGCGGTCAACGCGCCCTGGAACGCGCGCTCAGCGACGCGGGCATCGATCTTGCCGACAACGGTCTGCGGTTCGAAATGTCGACGGACTCCGGTCGCGGCGGCGCCAATCAACAACGCGATGGCGAAGCCAATGGCCGTTCGGGTCAGCTCGACGCGTGGCGTAAGTTCGATACCGCATCCATTCCTGTTTCTGCGGAAGCCGCAGCCGCAGCAATGCCCACGCGCCGCTCGCAACGTCTTGATCTCGTGGCCTGAAGGACAAACGCATGACCAACGCTATCTCCTTCGTTCCCGCCCCGGCTGCAACCAGCGCGTCGACCTCGGCCAGCGCCGCCACGTCCTTGGCGAGCAATTTCGACACCTTCCTCACCATCCTGACGGCGCAGATCCAGAATCAGGACCCGCTCGCGCCGATGGACTCGAGCAAGTTCACCGAACAGTTGGTGCAGTTCTCCGGCGTCGAACAGCAGATCAAGTCGAACTCGCAGCTTGAGACGCTGGTCAAGGCGACCAATTCCAACGCTGGCGCAGCGCTGTCAGGCTATCTCGGCCAGCAGGCGGAGATCGATTCAGCCGGCGCGCAGTTCAATGGCGATGCAGTCCACTGGCGCTATGCGCTGCCGTCGGACGCCACCAAGGCGACGATCACCGTCACGGATGCCGCGGGCAAGGTGCTTTATTCCAAGACCGGTGAGACGACCAAGGGCTCGCACGACTTCGAATGGAACGGTGAACTCAATTCCGGCGGCACGGCGCCCGATAATCAAGCCTACTGGATCCACGTCGTCGCCGAAGACGCCAACGGGACGGCCATGACGGCGGGGCATTCGCTGGTCACGACCATCTCGGGCGTGGACCTGACCTATGGCGAGCCCGCGCTGACAACACCTGCAGGCATCTTTGCCTATGCCGACATCAAACGGTTGATGCGCCAATAGCGCTCACCTCTCGACCGACCTCCGGCGCAGAAGCGCGCCGTCTGGCTGCAAAGCAGCTGCAAAAACCCGCAACGAACCAGGCCCATCGGGCCAACTGGGAGCTTCGACCATGAGTATCAACTCAGCCATGCTTGCCGGCGCATCGGGCATGCGCGCAAACGCCAGCACGCTGGCGGCGATCTCGGACAACATCGCCAACGTCAATACGGTCGGCTTCAAGCGTCTGCGCAGCGACTTCACCTCGCTGCTCACTTCCCAGAACGGCGCCACCGCTTACAGCGCAGGCGGCGTACTCTCGCGCTCGCAGTCGCTGATGAGCGAACAGGGATCGACGATCGCTTCTTCGGTAGCAACGCACATGGCGGTTGCTGGCGACGGCATGTTCGTCGTGCGTGGGCGCAGCGATGACGCGACAAACCGCGACCCTTACTATTACACACGCGCCGGCCAGTTCGCGCCTGATTCCGACGGTTATCTGCAGAACGCGGCAAACTATTACCTGCAGGGCTGGCCGGTCGATGCGACTGGCACCGTCAATGCAAATCCAACCGACCTCGGCGCCCTTGAACCGGTACGCGTGTCCGGCATCGCGGGCGGTGCGGAAGCTTCGGCGCGTCTCTCGCTGTCGGCGAACCTGCAATCATCGCAGGTCGTTTCGGCAGCAGCCGCAACCTACGATGCGACGGATCCGGCCAACAATATGGCGTCAGGCGCCGTAACGCCTGACTTCCAGATTCCAGTCCAAATGTATGACAGCCAGGGGGGGCTCCACACCCTCACCTTCTCATTCCTGAAACAGGGTCCGAATTCCTGGTTCGCAGAAGTGCATCTGCCGGACGGCCAGGTCGCGGATGGCGCGCCATTCGTGAACGGC
>CANJXY010000147.1 GCA_947478925.1 Hyphomonadaceae bacterium
CCTCGGGATCGAACTTGCCGATCGCGCCGATGATCCGGCGAAAGCCGTTGATGTAGATCCAGTCGCTCTTCAGACCATCAATCAGATTCATGAGACACAGGTCGCTGGAGGTCGGGTACCAAACGCTAAAGGTGCGCGATTAAAGCCGTGTTGACGACCCTCAACGCCGCTACCTTAAGAGATGTGATCGCCGCGCGCAGATACAACAGGCGCCGCATTGCACCATGCCCCGCCAGCAGCAGTGTTTGCTGTGCTCGCGCGATGATCAGTTCCTGAACAGTGGCGTGACCGGGCGTTGGTGACTAGATTCAGTCCAATTCAGATCAGGACAACTCCACATGCGCTCGCTTCTCGTCATGGCTTGCCTCGCCCTAGCCGCCTGCACGTCAGCCCTGGCACAACCACCGGCCAGCAACACGTCGGTACCGATGAATCCTGATGGTCCCGCCACGCGCAGCCCGGTGCGTAACCTGTCGCCGCAGCCCGGCCAGGAAGTCACGACGATCCGCTACTGGAAAATCAAGAAGGGCGCGTTCCCGCAATTCCTGAGGGCCTCGCAGGACGGCATCTGGCCCTATTTCGAAAAGATCGGCGCGCGCATCGTCGGCATGTGGCTGGTGATCCCACCCCCCAATGGCAAGGAAACCTCGCCCGACTATGACGAGGTCTATCTCACGACGCGCTATGCCAGTCTCGAACACTGGGCTGCGACGCGCGATGGCGCGGCGCTGGGGGGAGATGGGCCAGACTATGCCGCGCTGCAGGCAGCCCTCGCCATCCGCCAGTCGCTGACGATCGAAACCAAAGTAACGTTCATGCAGGGCGTCGTCGGTCCGCTTGCGCCGGTCTATATGCCGGGCACAGGGGAGACATTCGTGCCGACACCCTGACTACTGCGAACAGCTCTCGGGTTTCATCTCGACCCGCATGAACTTGACGCCGACCGGGCCCGTATTGGTGATCGAATGCGGCCCCTCCGGCGGCGTCCACACGGCGCGATAGCCGCTTGTAGGGGTAACCTCGTTCTGCGCTACCTGAACGAACTTGCCGTCCACCATGCGGTATTCGGTATAGACGAATTTCGCCCCGCCTTCGCCGCCGGTCTCGCCCATGATCACGCTCGGCAAGGCGTGAATATGGATCGGCTCGCTTGCTCCCGGCGGCAGGCGGATTTCCAGCACACGCACATGCGCATCCTCGAAAACGACATGGTGCGAATAGGGCGCTGCGGTTACCGCATCATTGGGATGCAAGTCCGGATGACAGAACACGGGGTCGGGTGGCAAATGCTGCTGAGCGACAGCTGCTGGAGCCAACAGAAACGCCGCGAAGATCGCTAAAGTCCTCATGGGGTCCTCCCTGCTTGTCGTACCTCAGTGTGATCATGAGGATACAGCGACGGCAATGATCGGCGCCACTTCGCGCTTGACGCGCCCTCACCCGCGTGGATTACGCGGTGGGCAGGAGACACGCATGTCCCAACTCACCTTCCGCTACGCCCGAAAGGGTGACGCCGCTGCAATTGTCGATCTGATCGAGCGCGCCTATCGCGGTCTGGAAGCGGCCGGAAAATGGACCTCCGAAGCTGACCTCCTGAGGGGTCCCCGCACCAACCAAGATGAGATCGTCTCCCTGATAGACCGTGAGGATTCGCGTTTCATCATGGCGGAAGAGAGCGGAAAACTGCAGGGCTGCTGCCTCGTGCAGGGCGTTGGCGGCGAGCCGTCGCGGACGATCAACGCTGCCTATTTTGGAATGTTCGCCATCGAGCCCGACGCGCATGGTGTGGGCCTTGGCAAGATCGTGATCGCCGAGGCCGAACGCCGCGTCGCCGATCTCTGGGGCGCCAACCAGGTGGTGATGACAGTCATCAACCTGCGCCACGAGCTGATCGCCTGGTATGAACGGCGTGGCTACCGCCAGACCGGCGCAACCCTACCCTTCCCGTTTTCCGAAACCTCTGGCGAGGCGCACCGCGATTTTTACCTCGTCGAGATGCGCAAGGACCTCTCCTGATCGGGCGATGGTCCGCAACTGGCGGTCGGACATCGAAACGACTAATCTCTCCAAAAAACGTGAGGGGATCATGTTACTCGAAACCATCGAAGTCGGCGGCTGTCGTTCCTATATTCTAGGTTGCGAACAGACTTACGTGGCCGCCCTGATAGATCCCGAGATCAGCGCCATCGAGCGCTATCGCGGTCTCGCCGCACGCCATGGGATGACCGTACGCTTCGTGATCGACACCCACACTCATGCGGACCATTTCTCCGGCGCGCGCGAAATCGCCCGCATCCTCGGCGCGCAGGTGGTGATGAACCACCTGTCTCCCGCACCCTATATCGACCTGCGGCTCGGAGATGGCGACATGCTGCTGGTCGGCGCACTGCGTTTGCAGGCAATGGCGACGCCAGGCCACACGGCGGACTCCACCTGCTATGTCGTCGGCGAGCATGTCTTCACGGGCGACACGCTGCTGATCGGCGGCACAGGCCGTAGCGACCTTCCGACCGGCGATCCGGACAAGCTCTATGAAAGCCTGTTCAACCGCCTCCTGAAGCTCGACCCAACCACGCAGATCCACCCAGCCCACGAATACAAGGGGCGAAAAGGATCAACCATCGGCGAGGAAATAGCCACCAACCCGCGCCTGCAAAAGAGAGATCGCGCCGCGTTTGTCGCCATGATGCGCGAGCTCAACATCTCAGCCCCGGCGCACCTCACCGAGGCATTGCGCGTCAACATGAGCGGCAAAAAATCCGTTGCCCAGCTTCTGTCGGAAGCGGGCGCCGCAACGCCATTCATGTCGATGTCCGAGCTATCGTCACGCCTTTCCGCCCGCCAGAATGACCTCATTGTTCTCGACGTACGCGAGAAGGATGCTTTCGAAGCGGGTCACCTGCCCGGCGCGATGTTCCTCCCGCGCGGTCAGCTCGAGCTGCGTATCAACGAAGCCTTCCCGGACCCGACCATCCGCATCGTCGCTGTCTGCGAATTCGGCAAGATCTCGACACTCGCCGCAGCAACCCTCCGCTCCCTTGGTTTCATGCATGCGTCTGCGCTCGACGGCGGGATGAAAGCATGGCGCGAGGCCGGCCTGGCTGTGGAAACCTAGCGCGAATCTGCGGGCGGATTTGCGAACACAAGCCGCAATGCATCCAGCGCGGCCCGGTGATAGATTGTGCCGTGCTGCTCATCCAGCATCTGCGCATATGTAAAAGTGAGGCCAACAGGCGCCGCCGCTTTGATCGCCGCCGCCATCATGGCCTGCCCGACCCGCATGTCGAACCCGCTGTCTGCAATCGCCACGAACAGACTCCGCTGCCCGGTTGTCTGGCGCGCAAGCAATTCAGGCGCCTGCCGCGACAGGGCCTCCTGGTCCCACCACAGGCTCGGATCGATTGCAATATAGCCATCGAACGCATCCGGCTGTTTCAGGAATGTCTCGGTCACGAACAGCCCTGCTAGCGACTCGCCCATCACGGCATCGAACCCGTCCGTGCGATACCGTTGCTCAACCCACGGCTTCACCTCACGCATGACAAAGGCGCGAAATGTGTCGGACGCGCCATGTGTGGGATAGTCCCGCCACAACGTCGTGTCAGTCAGCGCCGGAAAAGTGAGTTCGCGCCGCCTGTCCTTCGTCTCGATCCCGACAACGATCATCTCGCGGAAGCTTCCGCTGATCGTCGCGTGCTGAGACAGCCCCGCAACATGAACGAAGTCCTGATCCACGCCGCCGTCGATCAGGTACAACACTGGATAGCGTTGCTCACCCCTCGTATACCCTGCAGGAAGATAGATGTTCACGCGGCGAACTTCGTCCAGCGCCGCCGAGGCAATGTGATAGCCCTGCCCCAGCACGATTGGCTGTCCCGCTTCGGCAGATACAACCTGCGCTGCCGGCGCCGATTGACACGCAGCGGCGAGAAGTCCTGCAATCAGGATCAGCACGCGCATAGAAGGCTCCCTGCGACGACAAGTGCTGTCTGGCAGATGCCCGCGCGACGATCCAGTGTGTCTTTGCCTGAGAGCCGGAGAGGCCTACACTATGCTCATGACGCAAACCTTCCGCATCGATCACCGCTTCAACGGCCCCCACGATTCTGGCAATGGCGGCTATTCCGCTGGCCTCGCCGCGTGCCTGCTGCCCAACGCAGAAGCTGTCGAGGTAACCCTGCGCGCCGCCATTCCGCTGGAACAGACACTACGCGCCCATCCGACCGCAGACGGCCTCGACATCATGACGGATGACGCTGCCACCCGAATCCAGATCATGTCCGTGCACCCGGTGCATCTTGATACGCCCGACGTGAAGTCGCCTGGACTTGAAGCCGCAACGGTCGCCGCGGCAAACTTCCGCAATGTCGGGGACCATCCCCTGCCTAACTGCTTCGTTTGCGGTCCGGCGCGCCCCGCGGGTGACGGACTGCGCATCTTCCCCGACTGGCTGCAGGATCCGGCCGGCATCGAGAACCCGAACAGTTTTCCCGTCGTAGCGGCGCCCTGGCATCCAACGCCGGATCTCACCGACGCATCTGGCCTTGTCGCGCCTGAATTTCTCTGGGCCGCCCTCGACTGCCCCGGCGCCTTCGCCATCAACGCCGAACCCATCCTGCTGGGTCGCATCTCCGCGCGCATTCTCAAACGCCCACCCGCCAGCGCGCCCATCGTCGTCGTCGCTTGGGACATGGGCCGCGATCGCCGCAAGCATTTCGCGGGCTCCGCCCTCTTCAGCCAGGCAGGCGAACTCCTCGCCTTCTCCAAACAGACCTGGATCCAGATCGACGCCCACGCGCCGCCGAAAGAGCTTTGACACCAAGAGCTCCTGATTTTCTTGCAGCCCCCCGTTATTCCGTCCGGTCGATCTGGACGTGCCGCGCAGTTTCAGCGCAAATCGCGTCATGGCTGTTGCACTGCTCGCGTTCCTGGGACTTCTCGCTGTGGCGGGCATCGTGATGTGGGTCCTTGCGATCCGCATCTCCTATCGTGTCGAGCAACAGCGTGATGGCGACAAGCTTCGGCCTGCACTCGCCATGACCAACATGTTTCGCTCGGCCTTCTGGGCGCCCCTCGACGACAAGGCAGACCCAAAGCTGCGTCGCCAGCTACAGACCTATATCTACGCCGCGCTCGGCTGCATGATCGTGATGGCTGCCGCCAGTTTCGCTCTTCCCCTGCTCGCTGCTCAGGAAAGCGCGCACGTTGCCAAGACGCCGCCCGCGCCTGTTGATCCCACGGGAACAACACTCACCTACATCCGCTCTAATCAGGACGGCACGTTGCCTGAATTCGTCTACGTCCATCCGGTGTCTCTGACCGAGATCTACGTCGCCAAGATGGTCTCTCCCTGCACCGATGCGGCCTACGTCACCGGCATATTCGATCCCGCAACACATGAGGCGACGCAACTCATCGGCGGGCGTCTCAATCGCGACGGAGAACAGACCCCGCAGGTGTGGCTGACCTTCCTGCCCGACACGCGCAAGATCGAGGTCCGATTCGGTGACCCGAAATCAAAGCCCATCGAAGTGCACGATGCGCCCTCGGCGCCGTGGCGCATGTATGATTTCGATCTCGCGGAATTTGCGCTCTTCGGTCCACGCGCTCCGGGGAGTTTCAACTTCGGCGTCGCCATGGCCTGGCCGGACGGAACCGCCCCAACGCTCCGCGTTCCGGGCGATGCGACGGCGAAATTTCTCTACAGCTCGGAGAAAGCGACCCGAAATCACTTCCGCATCGGCGGCCCCGCCTTCACCGATCCGCTGATCGGCGATCGCGGCGGCGAGATGGTCCTTGACGCCAAACTTGGCCACGTGATCGAGGCTCGCTTCGGCCGGCCCAATCACGCCGGTTACGCCAACTTCCAGCTGAAACTCGTCGCCGCCACGCCGGCGCCCGAAGGTGAAGCCGTCTGGCGCAAGGCGTTGTCCGACCACTGGGCAAATTGCCCGGTAGAAACGAAGGACAAATAGCGCGCCCGCACGCGAGCAGAGCCGCTTGTCCACGCCCGCCCGCCCGGTCTACAGCACGTGGGTACAGGAGACTGACGTGACTGACACTCAGCCAACACCCGCGCCGCCCGGCGCCATCCCGCCCGAGAAACTGCTGCAGGGCTTGCGCGGCCAGCTGCAGAAAGACGAGCACGTGCTGTGGCAAGGGCGCGGCAGCGGACGGGCCCTCGATGCGTTCAATCGCGGCCTGCTGATACGCTTTGGCCTGCTCGGACTCGGCGTGGCGCTTCTGATCTTTCTGATGCTCGACAATCGGAACCCGGAATACAACTGGGTCGCCTGGTTGCTTATCCTTCTGCTGCTCGTCCGCGTCGGCATGTTCGTCATGCAGACCTCGGCTACGCCCTCGCGCCAGGTCGCGATGCTGACAACGCAGCGGGCCGTCTCGGTTGATCTCCTCCGCCCGATGGCCAACTGGGTCATCTCACACGGTGGCGAAGGACGCGCCGATGGCGAGCATGTGCCCCCGCAACCGATCGTCGTCACAGGCACGAAGGCGCGCGGCCATATCCGACTCAACCACGCGCCGCAGAACAAGCGTGCCTATCCGCCCTACATTCTCTTCAGCGTCGAACACCCGCTTGAAGTGGCCCAACAGATCAAGACGACGCTGAAGATCGACCAGCCGATCGAGGATCGCACCAGGTGACCACGCCCGCTGCGATCTGGACGCCACACCTGCAGCCCGGCGAGCGCATCGTGTGGAGCGCCGCTGCATCGCTCGCCCTGCGCCGCGCCGACATCAACCGCCAGCGCGTCATCTTCGGCGGCGTCGGAGCCTTCTCCGCTATCGTTGCGATCTTCCTGGCGGCGCGCTTCACCGAGTCCATGCTGCTTACCGCAGCGCAGCCTTCCCTGCTCGCTGCGTTCACCCCCTTATTCCTGATCTTCGCGCTCGCCATGGCGGTGCTGGCCTATTCGAGTTTCCGCAAGATGTGGCGGCCTTCGCCCGCAGCCACGCACTTTGCCGCCACTGACGCCCGCCTCCTCGCGCTCGACGCCAATGGGGCCATTGTGGACGAACTGCCGAAGGGGGAGATCGACAGCGTCGTCGCAGGCGGCCGCGCCCGCACGCCGGACATCTACGTCCTGCGCAAGGACGATCCTGATGAAAAGCGCGTCTTCGCCATCGAGCATATCGAGCGCCCGCTTGAGGCCAAGGCCCTGATCGAAGACGCCTACCTGTTGGAGTTTGCGTCGGCGGACCCCGAACAACCGGACGGCTTGTAACCCCGCCCGCCTCGCGTATGTTGCGCACATCCGAGGGGCGCGAACGCTCGTTCGCTGAGATCAGGCCAATTGCGGCCGAGCACCCTTAGAACCTGATCCGGGTCATGCCGGCGCAAGGGACGGGAACCGATGCTGGAACTTCTTGCCGTGCAGAATCCGCTCACGCTCAGGCTGGCGCTGTTCGTCGGCGCGTTCCTCGTCGCCGCCTCCAGCGCACTGGTGCGCCCCAGCCTCGCAGCAAGCCTGCTGAAGAGTATTCAGGGATCGCCCGGCATCATCCACGCCACCGGCGCCGTCACCGCCTTCGCCGGCGGCGGCCTGCTCGTTGTCCACACGGATTTCTCCTCGATCACCGCAGCGCTCGTCACGGTCACCGCTATCTGGTGGGCGATCGAGGGCATCGGCATGCTCGCCATCGGGCATCTTCTGAAGATCGCGACGCCCACAGCGATCCGGGCCTATGCGCTCTCCAATGTTCCCGCCCTTCTCATCGGGGCTTTTCTCATCATCGCCGGCTTCGCCGGACACGTCGCGGAACCGCTCTCATGAACAAGCACATTGATCCGAAATCGCTCGAGCCGTTCCGCGTCACCACCGGCCCCTTGCCCGCGAGCCGCAAGCTCTACTCGCCCGCGCCCGGCTTTCCCGATGTCATGGTGCCCTACCGCGAGATCGCGCTGCATCCGACCGCGAAGGAGCCGCCGATCCGCGTCTATGATACGACCGGGCCTTACTCCGACCCTGCCGTGACGATTGACGTGCACAAGGGCCTGCCGCGCATTCGCTCGCCGTGGATTGCAGCGCGCGGCGACAGCGCTCCCTATGCCGGACGCAACGTCAAACCGGAGGATAACGGGCACGTCACGGGCGAAAAGCTGGTGCCTCAGTTCGCATCTCAGACCTCACCTCAAATCGCAGGTCCGGCCGCCCGGCTGACCCAGTATCAATACGCGAAGGCCGGCATCATCACGGCCGAGATGGCGTATGTCGCACACCGTGAAAACATCTGCCGCGAAGCCATGGCCGAGGGCGCAGAGGAGCGCCGCGCCGACGGCGAAGACTTCGGCGCCGAAATCCCCGCCTTCATAACGCCTGAATTCGTCCGCTCCGAGATCGCGCGCGGCCGCGCCATCATCCCGGCCAACATCAACCACCCGGAACTCGAGCCCGTCATCATCGGCCGCAACTTCCTGGTGAAGATCAACGCAAACATCGGCAACTCCGCCGTCACCTCATCGGTCGAGGAAGAGATCGAGAAGCTGGTCTGGTCGATCCGCTGGGGCGCCGACACGGTGATGGACCTCTCCACCGGCCGCAACATCCACAACATCCGCGACTGGA
>CANJXY010000148.1 GCA_947478925.1 Hyphomonadaceae bacterium
ACTCAGGCTAACTTGGGAAGTTCAGACGCCACGTGGAATCAAGGCGCAGAGCCTCGAGCCGATGTCCGCCGGCGCGATGTGTATAGGTCCATAGGTTGAGCATGTAAATAAAATCTTGCGGGCGGTCAGTGGGTTGCCAACAAGCGTTCAGAATCCACAACCATTAGTAGTCGGGCGCTGTCTCGCCGGGTCGCCGCGGGGATTTGTGACAGTTGGACGAGCGGCGGACGATTCGGGCGCCAAGGGTTGATTCGCCCCGGAATTCGGCCCTCGCGCCCGATGTAAGGAGGAGTGGACATGGTCAAGCGAGCCGCCGAGATCGGGCTGCCGGACTGGCTGGTGGCGATGGCGCCGCCGGCCGCGCCTGTGTCCGACGAGGCCTGCATGCGGCTGGCAATCGCCCTCGCGCGCGAAAATGTCGCGCGGGAAACCGGGGGTCCGTTCGGCGCTGTCGTGCGTGCTGATCTTACCGGCGAGATCGTGAGCGTCGGCGTCAACCTCGTGCCGGCGAGCGGGAACCCGGTGCTCCATGCCGAGACAGTTGCGATCAGCCTCGCGGCGGAGCAGCTGGCCGGCGGCGGGCCGCTGACGCTGTTCACCTCATGCGAGCCCTGCATCATGTGCCTGGGCGCTCTGCACTGGTCGGGCATCCAGCGGATCGTCTCGGCGGCGCTGAAGGCAGATGCGGAGGCGGCCGGATTTTCCGAAGGAGCAGGCACGCGGGAACTCCGCGCGGAGATGGCGGCGCGAGGCGTGGTGTTTGTCGACGGGGTGCTGCGCGAGGCGGGCGCGGAGGTGCTGCGCATTTATGCGGGCGGAGGCGGAAGGATTTACGGTCCAGCCTGACTTGCACAGTCCAGAGGATGCTGGCGGAGGCGATCTCATGGGCGCAGGATGACCAGGCGATGCCGGGAGGCTGCGCCCGTCGTGAGGATGTCTTATGCGCCTTCTTCGCTATGTGCCGTTTCTGGTCGCCCCGGTGGTCATCTACGCGTTACTGGCTCTGAGGTGGGGCGTGCAGGCGGGTACGGGTTTTACAGCGCAGGCGTTTGCAGTGCCCTTGGCGAGCGGCGATGTGCTGAGCATGTCGGTTGGGTCGCTCTTTATCGCCTTCGCGATCCTCTGCCTCTTTGCCGAAGTCGTAAGGTCGGCGCGGCCCACCAATGTGGCGATCGGGGAGAATCTGTCGACGGCGCTCGTGCTGGTGGTGTGCATCGTGCTTTTCCTGCTGGTTCGCGGGTTCGGGACGAGTGAGTTCTTCCTGGTGACCCTGCTGCTGCTGGTCGACTTCATGACGGACGCCGCGGTGATGGTGTTCATAGCGCGCAGAACGATCGACACTGGTTCGGGGACCTGAGCCCACGCAGGCGGGACCGGGATTGGTGCTTCGCAAATCTTATTGCTTCTCGATAAGTGCGTCATAGACTGGCCGCTCAGTTTCCGAGAGGCAGGCAATGTTCAGAATGCGGATGTTTGGAACGGTTGGCGGCGCACTGGTGGTGGCCCTGGCAGCGAATGCCTGCACGTCAATGGGGCAGACATCCGCCACCTATGCCGCGCCGATGATTCCCGCGGCGGCACCGGAGCAGGCAGCCGCCGCGCCGCGCGATCCGACGGTCGCGAAGATCGCGGGTATGAACTACGACATCCCATTCACGAAATACACGCTCGCCAACGGCCTGACGCTGGTGGTCAACGAGGATCACAAGACGCCGACCGTGACGATCCACATCGTCTATCATGTCGGGTCGAAGAATGAGCCCAAGGGCCGCTCCGGCTTCGCACACCTGTTTGAGCACCTGATGTTCAATGGTTCGCAGCACTTCAACGACGACTTCTTCAAGGCGACCCAGCAGATCGGCGCGACCAATCAGAATGGTTCGACCAACACGGACCGGACCAATTACTTCCAGACCGTGCCGACCGATGCGCTCGACTCGATCCTGTGGCTTGAATCCGACCGCATGGGCTTCCTGCTCGGCGCGGTGGACCAGAAGCGGCTCGATGAGCAGCGCGGTGTGGTGCAGAACGAGAAGCGCCAGGGCGAGAACCAACCCTATGGCCAGGTGTTCAACCACATCGTCGATGCGACCTATCCGGACGATCACCCCTACGGACACACGGTGATCGGCTCGATGGAGGATCTCAACGCCGCCAAGATGGCGGATGTGCAGGACTGGTTCAAAACCTGGTATGGTCCTTCCAACGCCATCGTCGTGATCTCGGGCGACATCACGCCGGAAGCAGCGAAGACCAAGGTCGAGAAGTTCTTCGGCGAGATCCCGCCAGGCCCACCGCCCTCGCAGCCAAAATCCTGGGTGCCCGCGTTGGCCGAGAACCAGCGCGAAATCCTCTATGATCGCGTGGCGCAACCGCGCATCTACAAGACCTGGAACGTGCCCGAGCTCGGCAATCCCGAAGGCGAGCTGCTCGACAACGTCGCAGCGGCGCTCGGCGGCGATCGCAATGCGCGCCTGACCAGGCGGCTGGTGTTCGATGAGCAGCTGGCGACCAGCGTCAATGTCGGCAATCCGCAGAGCGAGATCGCAGGCCAGTTCCGCATTGTCGTCACGGCGAAGCCCGACGCCGATCTCAAGAAGATCGAGGCGATCATGGACGAGGAAGTGAACCGCCTCATCGCAAATGGACCGACGCAGGCGGAGATCGACAAGAACATCGTCCAGACCGTCTCGGGCGCGATTGCAGGGCTCGAGAGCACCTCATCCAAAGCCGGGCAGCTGGCGCAATGGGAGATGATCGACGGCGACCCAAATGGCTGGAAGACGTCGCTCGAGCGTCTCGAGAAATCGACCCCCGCATCGGTTCAGGCAGCGGCGCGCAAATGGCTGACGCGCGGATCCTACACCCTGACAGTGTTGCCCTTCGGTAGCCCGAAAGCTTTCAGTGCGCCGGTCGATCGCGCAAAAATGCCTCAGCCCGGATCGGTCGCCGATGCTATCTTCCCGTCCTACCAGACGGCGACGCTGTCCAACGGCATGAAGATCTATCTGGTCGAGCGGCATGACGTGCCGCAGATCAATGTCTCGATGCAGATCAACACCGGATATCCAGCTGACACTTCGAAGCTGAAGGATGGGTTGTCAGGCCTGACCGCCGGCCTGCTCGACGAAGGCACGACGACACGCTCCGCGCTGCAGATCGCTGACGAGGTCGACAAGCTGGGCGCCTATCTCGGCACGGGTGGGGGCGGCGAAGAGTCGAGCGTCGAGTTCACCGCGCTGACGCCGACCTTAGACCAGGTGATGGCGATCTGGGCGGATGTGTTGCGCAACCCGACCTTCAAGGAAGGGGACTTCAAGCGCGTGCAGGCGCAGACGCTGCAAGGGCTCAACCAGCAGCTGCGCGACCCCAATGCGATTGCGCAGCGCGTGATGGCGAAGGCTCTGTGGGGCGACAATCATCCCTATGGCCATCTGCTGTCGCCCGAAGAGATCTCTTCGCTGACGCCGGCCGATACGGCGGCGTTCCATAAGGGTTGGTATGGGCCCAACAATGCGACGCTGTTCGTCGTCGGCGATACGACGCTGGCCGAGATCACACCGAAGCTGGAAGCTGCACTGAAAGGCTGGAGCAACGCGCCGAACAGTCGCGCAGATGTGCCGCTCGGCGTGCGGTCGACCAAGCCGGTCGTCTATCTCGTCGACCGGCCGGACTCGGCGCAGTCGATCATCCTTGTCGGCTCGACGCAGCCAGCGCGTGATATTGCGCTGGACACCCGGACGTCAGCCTTCAACGCGCTGTTCGGCGGCAATTTCACCAGCCGGGTCAACATGAACCTGCGCGAGGAGAAGGGCTGGTCGTATGGCGCCCGCTCAGGTCTGAGCGGCGGACGTGGTCCGCGTAATTTCATCGTGACGGCGCCGGTGCAGACCGACGCGACCAAGGGCGCGCTGGTGGAACTGCGCAAGGAGCTGACGAACGTCGTCGGCTCGAAGCCGCCGACGGCAGCCGAGCTGGAGACCGTACGCACCAACACGCTGCTCGGCATGGCAAGCCGGTGGGAAACCGCCGACGCGGTGCTGGGCACGCTGGGCGATATCGACACTTTCAAACTGCCGGCAGACTATTGGGCGAAGTACGCCGACAGCTATCGTTCGGTGACGCCGACGCAGGTGGAAGCGACGGCCAAGGCGATCATCCCCAACCAGAATCATGTCTGGGTGATCGTCGGCGACCGCGCGAAGATCGAGAAGGGCATTCGTGAGCTCAATATCGGCGAATTGCACATCGTGGACGCCAATGGAGACCCGGCGGAGTAGGCGCTACTCCGCCTTCGCCGCATCCGGCGCTTTCGCATTCGCTTCGCCTGGCTTCGGCTTGCGGCGGCGAATGCGGAGGGCGTAGCGCAGCTTGGCGAGGCGTTTCCAGAAGCGACGACGTTCGGGCACGGGCAGCGGTTCGAGATTGTTGATGAACTGCTCGGCGCAGGCGCGCCAGGAGTATGTCTCGGCATAGGCGCGTGCGGTTTCGCGCGAGCAAGTCAGCGCTGCCTTGCAGGCTTCCTTCAGGTCGTCGTTCACCGCGCCCGCACCGGAGCCCGGGATGAGGTCGCGCGGGCCGGGCACGCTGAAGCCGGCGACGGGCGTGCCCGCCGCCATCGCTTCGAGGATGACGAGGCCGAACGTGTCGGTGAGACTGGGGAAGACGAAACAATCAGCGTTGGCGAAGCAGGCGGCGAGTTCCTCGCCCTGTTTGACGCCCAGGAAGTGAACGTCGGGATGCTTCGCCTTGAGCGCTTCAAGTTGTGGCCCATCGCCGACGACGACTTTCGTGCCGGGCAGGTCAGTCTCGACGAAGGCGGCGATGTTCTTCTCGACGGCGACGCGACCGACATTGAGCCAGACCGGCTGCTTCATACCCTTGAAGGGGCCGCGATCATCCTTGCGCTTTGATGGATGAAAGAGATCGGTGTCGACGCCGCGCGACCAGGGGATGATGTTCTTGAAGCGCCGGGCAGCGAGCTCATCGCGCATCGAGGCGGTCGCGACCATGACGCGGCCGGAGTATTTGTGGAACTCACGGACGTACATGTAGCCCAACCACACGGGCAGGAAGAAGAAGCGCGCCGCGATGTATTCGGGAAAGCGCGTATGGTAGGCTGTCGTGTACGGAAATTTGTGGCGTAGGCAGACGGCGCGTGCGGCCCAACCGAGCGGACCCTCGGTTGCGATGTGGACCGCGTCGGGCACGAATTCGAGAAAGCGCTCCTCGATGACTTTCTTCGCGCCGAACGCCAGCTTGATCTCGGAATAAGTGGGGAGAGGGATCGTCTTGAAGCCGTTGGGCGAGACGATGTCCCAGGTGTGGCCCATCTGCTCGCACTCGGTGATGACGCGCTTCATCGTGCGGACGACGCCATTCACCTGTGGGTCCCAGGCGTCGGTTACCAGCATGATGCGCATTGCGGGCGCGGGTCCTTCTGCAATTCAGCGCCGACTGAATAGGGGTGTCGGCCGCCCGCGTCCATGGCCGTGGTGGATTATGGCGTGGGTCGTGCGGGCGTGGGGACCCGGAATTGCTGGCCGGCAGCGGTTTCAACAGAAATCGGCCTGGCCGACGTGGTGGGGAAGATGCGCTTTGCCGCCTCAAACAGGCGGGCAGCATCCGCCTCCGTGCGGGTCTCGACGCAAAGCGTCGTCTCACCTTCCTTGCCCCAGCGCTCGCGGTCGATTGTTGAAACACCTGTGTCGCCGGAAAGCAGCCCGTCGACCTTTTGTAGCGTGGCGCGGTCGATGCCCGTGCCGATGCTGGCAAATTCGACCTTCAAGTCGCATGCGCCGTTTGCCTCGATTGTGGCGGCGACCGGAGGGGGCGGCGCGGCGCAGGCGGCGCTCAGGAGGGTGGCGGCAAGCAGTCCAGGGCGGATGATCATCACCACGAGGTGGGCTCCGGGTCACGACTTTCAAGTTGATCCGGTGCAGGCGCACCGGCAGATATGGACGCCCCGACACGAGAGTGTCGATCGGACGAGTGTCGATCATGCCGCAATCCAAGACCGTCGCCCCCCGCTCGCCGGATTTTCTGGATGCGGGCAAGTTCGAGGACGAATCGAAACGCATCGCTGAGCTGCTCGCAAAGCCTGCGCTGGATGCCGGTGAGCGCAGGGCTGCTGCCGCGGCGGCGCGCGACATTGTGCTGAAGGCGCGGGCGGAGACGCGGCGCTCGGGCGTGATGGAGAGCTTCCTCGAGGAGTTCGGCCTGTCGAACCCGGAAGGGTTGGCGCTGATGTGTCTCGCGGAGGCTCTGCTGCGCGTGCCGGATGCGGAAACGGCGGATGCGCTGATCGCGGAGAAGATCTCGTCGGGCGAATGGTCGGACCACAATGGCAAGTCGGGTTCGTTGCTGGTCAACGCATCGACCTGGGGTCTGATGCTGACGGGGCGGATCGTGCATCCGCCTGCGGATGCCGAGCAGAACCCGGCTGGGTTCATGCAGCGCATGGTGCGCCAGGCGGGTGAGCCGGTGATTCGCGCAGCAATGATGCAGGCGATGCGCATCATGGGCGGTCAGTTCGTGATGGGGCGCACGATCGACGAAGCGTTGAAACGCGGCCAGCGCACGGTGAAGAAGGGCGAGGCGGCGAGCCACTCGTTCGACATGCTGGGCGAGGGCGCGCGCACGACGGCCGATGCGCGGCGATACTTCGAGAGCTATGCCAATGCGATTGGCGAAGTCGGCAAGGCGAAGACGGGCGACCGGCCAGAGACGGCGGACGGCATTTCCGTAAAACTCTCGGCGCTGCATCCGGCCTATCGCGCCGTGCAGGGCGAGCGGGTGCATCGCGAGCTTTATCCCATGGTGCTGGAACTGGCGAAGCTGGCGGCGAAGCAGAACATCAACTTCACACTTGATGCGGAAGAGGCGGATCGGCTCGCTCTGTCGCTGTCGCTGCTGGAGAAGCTGGCGCGCGAGCCGGGTCTTGCGCCGAAATGGACCGGACTGGGGCTTGCGGTACAGGCTTATCAGAAGCGCGGCGAGGCGGTGGTGGGCTGGCTCGGGCAGCTCGCGGCCGGCTCGAACCGCCGCATGATGGTGCGGCTGGTGAAGGGCGCCTATTGGGATTCGGAGATCAAGCGTGCGCAGGTCGACGGCCAGCCGGACTATCCGGTGTTCACCACCAAGCAGGCGACGGATGTGTCCTACCTCACCTGCGCCAATGCGCTCCTGAAGATCGGGCCGTCGATCTATCCGCAGTTCGCCACGCATAACGCCAATTCGCTGGCCGCGATCGAGTTGATGGCCAGGCGTGCGGGCAATTACGACTACGAATTCCAGCGCCTGCACGGCATGGGCGTCGCGCTTTACAAGGCCGCGGGGCGCGAGCGCTCCGTGCGGATTTACGCGCCAGTGGGCGCTCATCAGGATCTGCTGCCATACCTCGTGCGGCGGCTGCTTGAGAACGGCGCCAACACGTCGTTCGTGCATTCCTTCCTCGACGAGGATGTGCCGGCCGAACGCATAGCGGCCGATCCCTTTACGCTGCTCTCGGCTGCGCCATCGCGTCATCCGCGGATTCCGCCACCGCCGGGACTCTATGGCGCCTCGCGACAGAATTCGCGTGGACTGGATTTCAGCCAGCTTGAAGTCCGGACGCGTATTCATGCGGAGATCGCGAAGCTGGATGCGGCCGGTCCGCTGGCTGCGGGATCGATCGTTGCGGGTGAAGCTTCCACGGCTGCGGGTGATGAGATGAAGGCGCCGGCAGATGCGAAGCGTGTGGTGAGCACGGTTGCGCCGGCGACGAAGATGCAGGTCGATGCAGCCTACGCCTCGGCGCTGGCGTTCCAGCCGCACTGGAATGCGCTGGGCGGGGCGAAGCGAGCGGACATTCTTGAATCCATGGCAAACGCCATGGAGCATGAGATGGATCGGCTGATTGCGATCCTCGCGCGCGAGGGCGGCAAGACGCTGGACGATTGTATTGCGGAGGTCCGCGAGGCTGTCGATTTCTGCCGCTATTACGCGGTCGAAGCCGAGACGAAATTCAAGGGACTTGAAACGCTGCCGGGGCCAGCTGGCGAGACCAATGGCCTGGAGATGATGGGGCGGGGCGTGTTCGTCTGCATCAGCCCGTGGAATTTCCCCCTCGCGATTTTCACCGGGCAGATCGCTGGCGCGCTGGCGGCCGGCAATACAGTGCTCGCAAAGCCTGCGGAGCAGACGCCAGCGATTGCGTTCGAAGCCGTGAAGCTGTTTCACGCGGCAGGGCTGCCGGTCGAAGCGCTGCACCTGCTGACGGGCGATGGCAAGGTCGGGGGGATGCTGACGGGCGATCTGCGCTGCGGCGGCGTGGCGTTCACGGGCTCGACCGAGGTCGCGCGGATCATCAACCGCACGCTTGCCGGCA
>CANJXY010000149.1 GCA_947478925.1 Hyphomonadaceae bacterium
CTACGAACGGGGAGATGGTGTCGCGGTCGATATTTCAGCGGCAATCAGACTTCATCAGTCGGCAGCCGATCAAGGTTATGCGCGAGCCCAAATCAATTTGGGAGTTCGGTACCTGCAGGGATCTCTTGTCGCGCAAGATTATCCCGAAGCGATGCGGCTCTTTCGTTCGGCCGGCGACAACGGGAACCTGCATGGCATGCGAAATGTCGGTTTTATGTACGAGCGCGGCTTCGGAGTTCCTGTGGACGTGAGCCAGGCCATCTATTGGTACCGAAGAGCCGGCCAATTGGGATTTGAACCAGCCCAGGCAGATCTCAAGCGACTTGGCGTCGGATCGTCGTCGGAATGACGTCAAAACGAGCGGCGAACGTGACATGCGTGACGAAATTCTAAACGACTGCTTCGGGCCCCAGTCCGTGAATTCGTAATGTTTGGCCGGACTGTCCGAAGACGGGGGGTATTCCGGTCATAGGCGGAGTACGGCGATCAGCAGGCAGCGGCCGGCTACTGCGCCTGTCCGCGGCGTGAAAGGTCAGGTCGCAACGGTATCGCCGAAAGCCTGAGGCTCCCAATCAGGCCTTCACCATGTGGCTGGCCTTGGCCCATGGCGGTAGCCTCGCGTTTGGGCTTCCCGGTAGCCGATTCGATTGATACAAATCCTCGGAATTCAGATGCCATAATCAGAGGTTCTGTATCAATGCCTCGCGTCAGCCAACAACGACCGATCGCGCGCAAACTGCTAGCCCAGCGGGGCATGGTGCGGCTGGCGGACCTCCGCGCGGCCGGCGTTACGGCGGCGACCATCACACGCATGGCAATCGACGGTGAAGTCGTGCGTCTGGCGCGCGGCCTCTACCAGCTTGCCGACGCCGAACTCGACGCGCAGCACAGCCTCGCGGAAGCGGCGTCGCGCGTGCCCAAAGGAATCATCTGCCTGACCTCTGCTCTGGCCTTCCACGGCCTTACCGACCAGCTGCCGCGCAAAGTCTGGATCGCCATCGGCGTCCGCGACTGGGCGCCCGAGCCCTCTTCCCCACCGCTGCGCATCGTGCGCATGACCAACGCTCTGCTAGGCGACGGCGTAGAAACGCACACGATCGAAAACGTGCGTGTGAAGGTGTTCAGCATCGCCAAGACCATCGCCGACTGCTTTCGCCACCGTCGCTCGGTCGGTCTCAGCATCGCGCTGGAGGGACTGCAGGAGGCCCTGCGCCAGCGCAAGGTGACCCCCGCTACAATGTCGCGCCAGGCGGCGAAGAGCGGCGTCGCCACGGTCATGCGCCCCTACCTGGAAGCGCTGACTGCCAATGCCTGATCCAAAGAAACCTGGGCCGAAAAAGAACATGGGCGCCTCGGTCCGCGCCCGCTTGCTGACGATCTCAAAAGCGAACGGCCAGGTCTTTGACCTCGTCCTCAACCGCTACGCGGTTGAGCGCCTGCTCTACAGACTCAGTGTCTCGGCGCACGCCCGGCGCTTCGTTCTCAAGGGGGCCACCCTGCTGATGACCTGGCTAGACGCCCCCCACCGCGGCACGCGCGACCTCGATCTGCTCAGCTTCGGCGATCCCGATGGGGAAAAAATGCTTGCCGTCTTCCGTGAGATGATGGCGGCCAACGGTGACGATGGCATTGTCTTCGACGTGGCAGCCCTCAAGGTCGAGCGCATCCGCGAGCATCTCGCCTATGGCGGTCTTCGCCTCGTCACCACCGCCGACATCGGCGGCGCACGAGTCAGGATCTCGATAGACATCGGCTTCGGCGACGCGCTGGAGCCGGAGCCGGAGGCACTCGACTACCCCGTTCTGCTCGATATGCCGGCACCGCAGCTTCGCGGCTATGCCCGAGAAACCGTGATAGCCGAGAAGTTCGAGGCGATCACATCGCTCGGCCGCGACAACACTCGTATGAAGGACTTCCATGACATCTGGATTCTCAGCCGGGCCTTCATCTTCACCGACGATCGCTTAGCGCGCGCCATAAGCGCGACGTTCGCTCGCCGCGGTACCCCGATCCCGACAGCGCCGCCCGACGCCCTGACGCCCGCCTTCGCGGCGGACCACCGGAAACGCGCGCAATGGACAGCCTTTGTCGACACGGTCGATGTCGATCCTGGCGACCTCGCCACCATCCTCGTCGACCTCTCGGCTTTTCTCATGCCGCATGCCCACGCAGCCCAAGCTATGTAACTAGATCAAACGCAGCCGAGAGCCTTCTGGGAAATCAGCTTGCGTCAGTTGCTGAGTGATGTTTGCGAAGCGCGACGGATCAGATCAGCCCGCCGCCAGATGTTTCCAGACGTTGTCCGCAATTGCTCCGTGTTGCCGCATATTTCAGAACGTGCGCGAGATTTCAGTGTGACCCCAGCGTGACACGATCCTCGTAAGTATATGAAACGATTGCGCTATCTGCCCCTTCTATCATAGGAGCCACGGCAAATCGGCGGTCTAACTCATACATTTTTGAGCACTTTTTTGGAGGCTCATGAGTCCACCATGATATTGGACCATCTGAGACACGCCTCAACTAGATCAATTGCATAGGCCGCTCAAACCACGCGCTGCATTAGATCTCTTGAATCTTTGTGTGACCGGCGCTGCTCGAAAGCTCGCCATTTGACTGGGTTCGAGAACTGCACCCTTGACCGGCGGGCAGGATGCGCGCTCCAACCATTGCGATGATTGATCACAAGGACACGACCGCGCTGATAACTGGCGCCGCTTCGGGAATAGGCAGGGCGCTCGCGGAGGCACTGTCAGAACGTGGCGCATACGTGGTGCTGGCGGATGTCAATGAGGCCGGGGTTAATGCTGCGGCCGCGGGCATTGGCCGGAAAGCGCTCCCAATCGCAGTTGATCTCACGATCCCCGAGGCGGCGGCGACGCTGGTCAACCAGGCGTTCGCGTGGCGCGGGCGGCTAGAGCTCGTGTGCTCGAATGCGGGAATTGGAAACAACAGGAAGGTCAAAAATGAGCCACTGGGACCGGCAGCAGAACGACTGTTCAATGTGAACCTGTTCGCGGCTGTTCGCATCGCGCAGGCGTATTTGCGTACACTCGAACCCAGCGGCGCACGTGGTCGGTTGATGATTACAGGATCGGAGAACTCCCTCTCGGTACCAGCGGCGGTCAGAGGCGCAGGACTGGGCCTCTACGGCGCCACCAAGCATGGCGTGCTTATCTTGGCCGAATGGCTCCGCGATGAAAGCGAGGCAACGCTTGACGTCCATATGCTGATGCCAGGAGCGGTCTACACGCCCATCATTGCGCGGGGCTGGCCCGATCCCACAAAGGCGCCACCGGAACTGGGACTGATCATGCCACAGCGCTGTGCGGAGTTGGCGCTCAAGGGTATGGATCTAGGGCTGTTCTACATCCCGACGCATCCTCACATTCGCACAGATATCCAACCACGCTACGAAGGCATTCTCAGCGCGCTAAGGGCGCTCGACTTGGACTGACCTCACACGGGTCGGCAAGACGGGCCGATCCACATTGCGTTCAAGCAGCTCTGGGATCAGTACACCAGCGCGTAGGCTGGTCAGCCAATCATCTGGGTCATACTCTACCCAACGGGCGGCTAGCACTGCTGCCGACAAAGGGCGGGCGAGCCGGGTTTTGATAGCGGGCGAAATCAGACCTGCAACGGACCATGATCAAGGCGCGGTAGAACGTGCCGCGCGAACAAGTCCGCTTCTGCAGCGTGAGGATAGCCGGACAGAATGAAAGCATCGATGCCGATCGCACGATAGGCATTCAGTTTCGCTAAAACCTGGTCTGGATCACCGACGATCGCAGCGCCACAGCCCGACCGGGCTCTCCCGATTCCCGTCCAGAGATTGTCCTCGGCATACCCCTCGGCGCTCGCGGTCTCACGCAGTTCCGCCTGACGGCGCACGCCGTAGGATGCGCTATCAAGAGACCTTTCGCGGATCCTGGCGCCTTCGGCGTCATCGAGGCGACTTAGCAATCGTTCTGCGGCGAGCCGCGCTTCAGCCTCGCTTTCCCGAACAACGACGTGCACGCGATAGCCAAATTTGAGCTTTCGGCCCCGCTTCTTCGCGCGTGCAGACAAATCAGACACAGTTCCGCGAACAACGTCCATCCGGTCAGGCCACATCAGGTAGACATCAGCCGCCTCGGCCGCCGCCTCCCGCGCATCTTCGGACAAACCGCCAAAATAGAAAGGCGGACGTCGGACGGCGCCTTGCAGCAAGCGAGGCGGGTCCAGCTTGAAGCGGTAGAACTCACCGTCAACATCGACCGGCTCACCGCTCATCAGCGCGGCGAGGACATGCATGACCTCAACCGTGCGGCGATACCTTGGCGCGCTCGCGAGTGTTTCGCCGGGGAGATCGCTCGAAATGATGTTGATCGTCAGCCGACCATCCAGCATCTGGTTGAGGCTGGCCAGCTGCCGAGCCAATTGTGGTGGCCACATCTCGCCGCAGCGGATGGCGGCAAGCAGTCGCATGCGTTTCAGCAGCGGCGCGAGCGCCGCCGCGAAGGCGATTGAATCGATACCCAGCGCATAGCCCGAGGGCAGAAGCAGATTGTCGAACCCGCCCGCCTCCGCCGCCATCGCGATCGTCCGGCAGTGCTCGAAGCTTGCAGCAAGCCGCGGATCAGGCACACCCAGAAACTCGTAGTCATCATCGCATAGCGCGCTAAACCATGAGACTTCGCAGGGCACGGGAGCTTCAGTCATGGCAGCTTCTCTCCACGCGACGCGACAAGCACCGAATACCATTCAGCGCGGCTGAAGGTCACCTTCAGGGCATCACGCGCCTCACGAATTCGCGACAGCGACTGGGATCCGACAATAGGTATTGGGCGCGTCGGATGCGCCATAACCCACGCGAGGGCGGCAGCGCTCGTTGAAACGCCCGATCGCTCAGCGACCGGAGCAAGCGCGGAAACCACCCCAACTATTCTGCCGGATGTTTCGGTTAGCAGTCGTCCACCGCCGAGCGGCGACCAAGCTAGCACGACAAGGCCGCGTTCCAGTGCCTGATCGAGCACGCCATCCGAAAGAGCATCAATGGCCAGCGGGGATAATTCGGGCTGCGTGCTGGCAAGGGGAAAAGGCATGTGCGCCATGAGCGCAGCCGACTGGGTTGGAGAATGATTGGACACACCCGCCTCCCGGATCTTGCCAGCCTGACGCAGCCGATCCAGCGCGCCGGCGACCTCCGCAGGATGGGCAAGCAAATCCGGGCGGTGGATCTGGTAGAGATCGATGGTCTCCACGTTCAGCCGTTTGAGAGACGCCTCACAGGCCTTGATCAGATAGGCTGAGCTGGAGTTGTAAGGCGTGCCCATCTCGATGCCACCTTTGGTGGCTATCACTACGCGGTCGCGCAAAGCTGGAGCATCGGAAAGGACGCGTCCCAGCAGTTGTTCCGCGGCCCCGAACGCTTCGCCATTGTCAGGACCGTAGATGTCTGCGGTATCGAACAAGTCCAGCCCCGCCTCAAGTGCGGCGTCGGCACGCTCGCGTGCCGCTGGGACATCCAGTCCCTTGAACCGCCACATGCCCCAGGCAATTGGCGGCACAGAAAGCCCGCCCTTGCCCAGCGGACGGCGAGCGTGGGAAGTAGCCAGCGTCGGTTCACTCATTTCCAGCATCCAGTACGCACGATAGAGGCCTTTCGAGCATGTCTGTTCTTCGCTTCGGGATTGTCGGCGCTGGCATGATGGCCAGAGAGCATATTCGCAATCTGAAGCTTGTCGATGACGTATGCGTCGCCGCCCTTGCCGATCCCGTCCAGAGTTCGTTGGACGCCAGCATTGCAGAGATCGGTCGCGAAACGCCAACATTTCCTGACGCGGCCGCGATGATGCGCGGCTCGGCGCTCGATGCCGTCATCGTCTGTTCTCCGAACTTCACCCACCGCGCTGTGCTTGAGCCGTTGTTTGACTCGGGCTGTCATATTCTCTGTGAAAAACCTTTATGCACCACACTCGATGACGCGCGCTGGGTTGTCGAGCGCGCCGCCAAAGGCGGCTCCGTTTTCTGGACCGCAATGGAGTATCGGTTTATGCCCCCGGTTGCGGCGTTCATCGAGGAAATCCATGCCGGGTCGATTGGACGGCTGGTGATGCTCTCCATCCGCGAGCACCGCTTTCCGTTCCTGGTGAAGGTGGGCGACTGGAACCGGTTCAATCGCAACACGGGTGGCACCATGGTGGAAAAATGCTGCCATTTCTTCGATCTCATGCGCACGATCGTCCGTTCCGAGCCGACTAGCGTCTACTGTTCCGGGGCGATGGACGTGAACCATGTCGACGAGCGCTATGCCGGCGAGAGACCTGATATAATCGACAACAGCTTTACCGTGATCACGTTCGCCAATGGCGTTCGGGCAATGCTTGATCTGTCAATGTTCGCTGAAGGATCGGAAGAGCAAGAGGCTTTAACGGCAGTCGGCGATGCAGCCAAGCTGGAAGCCTTCATTCCGTCGGGTGACCTCGTTCACTCCCCCCGAACGCCGTATGGTCAGCCGAAGCGCGCGACGCGGCGACACGTTGATGTTGATCAGGCGGCGCTCGCTGCAGGAACTCACCATGGCTCGGTGTACTATCAGTTGCTCGCGTTTCTCGATGCAGTCCGCAACCAGGGACCAGTCCTGGTGACGGCTGAGGACGGGCTCCGCGCCGTAGCGGTTGGCGCTGCAGCAGAGATCAGCGCTCGCGAAAAGCGCGTAGTGACAATGTCCGAACTGGGCTTTCCGTAGCCGACACGACGGTCGGGACATTCCAGACAAGTTCGAGGTAGCGTCGAGATCGGTCGACAAAACGAGCGGGGATCGCAATGCAGACGCCGAGGGCAAGCATAGAGCGAGCAAATGACCGGCTACGCTGGATCGCATTGATCCTGGTCTTCGGCGCGGCCATGATCAACTACATTGACCGTCAGGCCATCGCGCTGCTCAAGCCAACGCTCGAAATAGAGTTTGGCTGGAGCGATCTCGATTACGCTCACATTGTCTCCGGCTTCCAGCTTGCTACGGCGGCGTCAATGTTGGCGGCAGGCTGGTTCGTGGATCGTCTCGGCTTGCGGGTGGGCTACGCGATCGGCGTCGGGGCCTGGAGCCTTGCAGGAATAGCGCATGCACTGGTGACGTCCGTGGCGGGATTTGTCGGCGTTCGCATCGCGTTGGGCGTTGCCGAGGCCGTCAACACGCCGGCCGCGGTCAAGACAGTTGCGACTTGGTTCCATGGCAGTGATCGGTCGGTCGCGCTGGGCATCATGAACATGGCGCCAAACATCGGCGCAGTTGCAACGCCACTCCTCGTGCCCGCCCTCGCGATCGCCCTTGGTTGGCAAATGGCTTTCGTGGCGACGGGTGCTTTGGGGTTCATCTGGCTTGTGGCGTGGCTTCTTCTGCCGCGTCCCGTGCCGATCACTGTGACGCGCACTGGGACCGAGGCGCGATCACCCACTGGCATCCGTGGTCTGGGCAGCATTCTAAGAAATCGAAACGCATGGGCCTTCGCGATCGCGAAGCTGCTGACAGATTTCGTGTGGGCGTTCCTTCTGTTCTGGGGACCGGACCTGTTCAACAAGCGGTACGGGCTCGACACAGCGGGCCTCGCCCTCCCCGTGGCCACGATCTTCATGATGGCGGCGGCGGGCTCGATCTTCGGGGGATGGCTTTCCGGTCACTTGTTGCGCTCCGGTCGTAGCTTGGACGTTGCGCGCAAGACGCCCATGCTGATTTCCGCAATCTCGGCGCTGCCCGTCCCCCTCATGCTGCTGGCGCCAAACCTGTGGGTTGGAGTTGGGCTGCTGGGCCTCACGTTGGCGGCGCATCAGTGCTTTTCAGCAAATCTTTTCGGATTGGCCACCGACCTGTTCCCGACCCAGACCATTGGCGTCGTGATCGGCTTCGGCGCGACATTCGGCAATCTGAGCGGTCTGGCGATGCTGGAGCTGACGGGCTTCGTGCTGGATGGCACCGGATCGTATCTTCCAATGTTGCTCCTGTGCGCGGGTGGATACGCCAGCGCTCTGCTCGCCATTGTGCTGATCGTTCCCAATATCGATCGCGCTCGACCGGCGGTAGAACCACATGGATAGTCCGCAACGAGAAGTGGCCTTTGCATTTTCGTGCCGCCGCACCCAGGCATCACGGCGCGCGCTGTTAAGCCGTGTCGCCTGCGCAAGCGATATTGGGCGTCAGTCGTTCTGGTACAGACCGGGTCGAAGCAATACGTCCCCGCTTTCGAGGAGATACCCGCGTGCTGGGCGAGACACTCAGAACGACGAACAGCATCAGCGGAAAATCCCCGCACTGCCGCTCACCTTGCGACAGGCTCGGCCTACCCCCTCCCCCCGACAATCGCGAGGATCGGATGCGACTC
>CANJXY010000150.1 GCA_947478925.1 Hyphomonadaceae bacterium
CCGGATGTAGCAGTTCTCCAGGCCGTTCTTGTTCATGAGCTCGAGCTAGACCGCATCCAGCTCCGCCACCGGCACCGGGCATTTATAGCCAACCAGCTCTGCGGATTTGTGCAGGCGCTTCGAATGGTCCGTCGACCGGAAAACCTTGCCTTCATAGGCCCGTTCGCCCTCGAACACGCAGGAGCCGTAATGCAGGCTGTGCGTCAGTACGTGGATCTTGGCGTCCCGCCAGGGCGTCATCACGCCGTCCAGCCAGATCCAGCCGTCACGGTCGTCATACGGGACAAAATTTGCGGAAGTGGCAGCCATTTCTATCGTCCTTGCGGGATGCCGAGCCTATGGGAGTGGCTTGAGTTTCGCGTCCTGCTCTTTCATTGTCCGGTCGTGGCCATGCCTGTCAACCGACCCCATTCCGCGCAAATTGCGCCCGCAGTAACCGCTTCCGGCGGCGATAGCCGGCTATATCTGCGCGACCAGGACCTGAATGAGGGGGCCGCCCTCATCCGCGCCGCCGCACGACGCCTTGCCGAACTCGCAGAAACCGCTGGCGCCGCCGCCGCTATTTCAGCCCCCGAAATGGACGTGTTGCAGGAAGTGTTCGACCTCGGCCCCATGGATGTGGGCGATCTTCGCGCGCGTCTGGGCGCACCCAAGCAATCACTTGCCCGCAACCTAAACCAGCTCGAGGGCCGCGGCTTCGTGACGCGCGAGACCGACCCGGCCGACCGCCGCCGCCGCCTCGTCACCCTCACCTCCACCGGCATGACGTTCGCCCGCGAGGCCACCGAGCGTCGTCGCAATGCCCTGCGGCAGGCTTTTCTCTCCTCTGGCCCGGAAGCCGTCACCGGCGCCCGCCGCATGTTGTCAGACCTCACCCGCACGCGGGGCGAGTCGTGAACCAGCACCGCAGCCACATCCTCGCCGTCGACGACGACGACCGCCTGCGCGACTTGCTGAAACGCTACCTCTCGCGTGAAGGCCATGACGTGACCACCGCAAAGGACGCCGCCTCAGCCCGCAAACTCATGGCGACGATGACGTTCGACCTCGTCATCCTCGATGTGATGATGCCCGGCGAAGACGGCCTCTCCCTGCTCAAGAGCGTGCGTGAAAAAAAGTCCGATACCCCCGTCATCCTGCTCACCGCCCGCGGCCAGGCATCCGAGCGGATCGAGGGTCTGAAGCTCGGTGCCGATGATTATCTGCCCAAACCATTCGAGCCGGAAGAACTCGCGCTCCGCATCGGTTCCATCCTCAAGCGCGCTGCACCCGAAGCGCCGGTCGAGGAGCTCAAACTCGCTGGCATGATCTTTCACGTTGGCAAGGGCGAGCTGCGCAAGGATGGCCGCCTCGTCCGTCTCACCGAAAGCGAGACTCAGCTGCTCTCCATCCTCGCCCAGCGCGCCGGCGCCGCCATCTCGCGCCACGAACTGGCCATGCTCACGGCAGCGGGCGTGGAGCGCTCTGTCGATGTGCAGGTCACGCGCCTGCGCCGCAAGATAGAGCGTGACCCGCGCGAGCCCGTCCACCTGCAAACCGTGCGCGGCGTCGGCTATCGGCTGACCGGGGAATAGGATGCGCCTCCGCGACTATACCCCGCGAGGCTACAACGCCCGCAACATCCTGATCCTCATCGTTCCGATGATCGTCTTCGTCGTGTCGATGACGCTGTTCTTTTTCTACACCCACGTGGAGAACGTGAACGCCAAGCTTTCCCGCTCCGTCGCGGAAGAACTGGCCTTTGTCATCAGCCATCACGAGCAATACCCCGAGGACTGGGACCACCTCGCCAGCAGCATGAACAAGGCCGGCCTGATGTCGCTGACCTTCACGCCCGGCATCACGACACTGCAACCGCCCGAAGGAAACGCCTGCTGCGACCAGCTCAGCGACGAACTCAACATACGCTTCGGCGAGCGCCTGTGGGCCTTCCGCTACATGCCCAACGACCTGCTCACCATCCGTGTGCTCGGCCCGCGCGGCCAGTACGAAGCGCGCATGGACCGAAAGCGCGTGATCATCATCACCGCACACATCTTCATCGTCTGGACCGTTGCCTTCAGTATTCTGCTTCTGGCCACGTCCTACCTTTTCCTCCGCAATCAAGTCCGCTCGATCCTGCAACTCTCTTGGGCCGCAGACGCCTTCGGACGCGGCGAGGACATGCCGAACTTCAAACCCTCCGGCGCCCTAGAAGTGCGCAAAGCCGCCCGCTCGCTCCTGCGAATGCGCAACCGTATCCGCCGTTACGCCGACCAACGGACCGCGATGCTCGCCGGCGTCAGCCACGACCTACGCACACCGCTCGCCCGCCTCAAGCTCGAACTCGCCCTGGCGCCCAAGGACTACGACACCGCCCCCGCGAAAAACGACATCATCGAGATGGAGCGCATGCTCGACGGC
This sequence comes from Hyphomonadaceae bacterium, assembly GCA_947478925.1. Taxonomy (GTDB): domain Bacteria; phylum Pseudomonadota; class Alphaproteobacteria; order Caulobacterales; family Hyphomonadaceae; genus UBA7672. The sequence goes on from CANJXY010000150.1 coordinate 2,404, forward strand.
TATCTGGCCTTTGCGCGCGGCGAGGAAGGCGAGCTGCCTGTGCAGTCGGATCTCGCTGCCGTCACGCGCGACGCCGTTGCCGCCGCCGCCGCCCGCACACAGCTCGAACTCTTCGCACCCTCGCCGGTGCCCGTGCGCCTCCGTCCGCTGGCACTCAAGCGCGCCATCGCGAACCTTGCCAACAACGCAGCCGACCACGGCAAGTTGGTTCGCGTCACCGTCACGTCGCAGTCGGGCGAAGGTGTCATAACGGTTGAGGACAACGGCCCCGGAATCCCGTCGGAAAACTACGAAGACGCCTTCCGCCCCTTCAGTCGTCTCGACGCCTCGCGCAACCAGAACGTCTCGGGCGTCGGCCTCGGCCTCACCATCACCCGTGACATCGCACGCGCCCACGGCGGCGACGTCACGCTCGGCAAGTCAGACCTCGGCGGCCTTCGCGCAACGATCCGTCTGCCGCTGGATGCGGGGAAACCAAAAGGCTTGAAGGACGAGGACGAAGACTAGGCCGAATTCAGGGGCTCACCGAAAACGTTAACGAGAAGAAGGACTACCCCTTCTTCTCCGCCTCGCGCGCCAGTTCCGCTCCGCGCCGCGCAGCCGCGTCGACCGCCTTGCGCATCAGGTCAGGCAAACCGCCGGCACTCATCAGCACATCCAGCGCCGCAGCGGTCGTGCCGCCCGGCGACGTCACCGCCTTGCGCAGCTCACTCGGCGACTCCGGAGACGCTCCAAGCAACGCGCCCGCGCCGACGATTGTCTCGCGCGCCAACGCATTTGCCGTCGCCTCACCCAGCCCAGCAGATCGGCCGGCGGCCGCCAGCGCTTCGACCAGCAGGAAGACATAGGCTGGCCCCGAGCCCGACACCGCCGTCACAGCGTCCATCTTGTCTTCGCTTAACGGCCCGATCACCAGCCCAAGCGGCTCCAGCAGTTTACCTGTCGCAACGCTCTCCGCATCGCCGCACGTGTCCGACAATGCGAACGCCGTCGCGCCCATGCCGATCGCGCCCGGCGTATTCGGCATTGCACGCGCAATTTTCGTCACGCCAAGCGCCTGCCCGATCCGCGCGATCATGACACCCGCCATGATCGAGACCACCAGCGTATCCGGGCCGACCCACGCCTTGAGCGCCTCGGCTGCCGCACTGAACCCCTGAGGCTTCAGCGCCAGCACAATAATGTCGGCTGGCTCCGGTGGGGGGTTGAGCGAGATAAGGTTTTCGCTGGCGGCTTCGACAACATCTTCGTCTGGCGCCGGGTCAACCACCGACAACCGCGCAAGTCCCGCAGCGCCTAGATCGGATAGCCAGCCCCGCGCCATGGCCGAGCCCATGCGCCCCGCCCCAATGAGAACAGCATGCTTCAGCCACGAAGGTCCTGTGCGGCCGGTAGACGTCTGGCCCGCAGACCCATGGCCGGCCGACGTTGCGGACACGAGCCTACGCCTCGCCGTGGGTTTCGAAGACAACAGCCGCAACGGCTTCTTCCGGCGTCTTGCCGGCCCACACGACGAAGTTGAACGCCGGCAGGAACTGGTCAGCCGCATCGAGCGCCGCTGCGAGGATCGCCGCCACTTCACCCGGATCGGGCGCTATCCGGTCGAGCATCGGAATGGTGTGACGGAACACGGCCACGCCATCTTCATTCCAGTAATCGAAATGGCCGAGCCACAGGCGCTCGTTGATTCGGCGCAGCAGGTCCGAGATTGCGGACTGCTTCACATGCGGCGCGCGCAGGTCGAGCGTCAGCGAGAACGTCAGTGCCGGCGGCTCATCGCGCCAGACAAACATGCCGCCGAACTCGCCCCACTTCGTCATCGACGCGCAGTGGATAAGACCCTCTTCCGTACGCTCGCACGCCCAACCCGCGCCGAGCACGGTCTGCTCGACGAGATCCATAGCGCCATCGGAATGCAAGAGAGAGTGGGATTCGAGTTGCGACATCTGGTCCTCCCAGAATCACGGGCAAGCCCGGCTTCTGCTGAAACGCTATAGGTCGTTGCCACTGTCTACAATGGCAGCATGGTTAAGGGATTGGAGATAAGAATCGGCTTTATACGCCGCCCAGCTTGGCTTCGAGTTCGGCCACCCGCTTCTCCAGCGCTTCGGCGCGTTCCAGAGCGGTTCGCGCCAGCGCCTTGAGAGCTTCCACTTCCTCACGCTTTGCGAGATCGGCGTCCGCCACAATCCGCTCCGCCACAGACCGAAACAGCGTTTTCGCCTCGTCATTGGCAGCTTGCGCCATACCCGCAGCGCCCTGCATTACACGGGAAATGTCGTCCATGAATGCGTTACGGGACTGCATTATGCGCCTCAATGGTAGACCCGGCTGTTGGAGCCGGTATCTATATGGCCCATAGAGCCGGGGATTTCAAAGTCCCCGATCTCACACTCCGCCGTCGCGTACAGGAATTCCGCATGTTTCTTCCCCTGGAGATCCCCTTTCCGAGGATCGATCCCGCGGCGTTCACCATCCCGCTGCCCGACATGGCGCTTGGGCCTATCCATCTCGGTCCCTTCCCGGTGCGCTGGTATGCGCTTGGCTACATAGTCGGACTGCTCGCCGGCTGGTGGTATGCCGTCCGGATTGTGACCCGCGGACATCTCTGGGGCGATACCGAGAAGGGGCCGCTCCAGCGCACCGACATCGACGACTTCGCCTTCTACGCGATGATCGGCATCCTCGTCGGCGGACGCATCGGCTACATCTTGTTCTACACGATCCCCTACGAGCCCCAGAAACTTTTCGGGCCCGGCGGCGACATCTTTTTCATCTTCCGCATGTGGGAAGGCGGCATGGCCTTCCACGGCGGATTGATCGGCGCCGTCGTCGCCGTGTTCGCTACTGCGTGGATCCGCAAGATCCCGGTGCTCAGTCTTGGCGACGTTGCGTGCGCCGCCGCTCCGATCGGCATCTTCCTCGTCCGCATCGCCAACTTCATCAACGGCGAACTCTACGGCCGCCCGACCGACACGCCATGGGGCATGCGCTTCCCCGACTACAACTGGACAACGCGCGAGTGGGGACCGGTCGACGCCAAGCCGCTCGTCCACCCCAGCCAGCTCTATGAAGCCACCCTCGAAGGTCTTCTCCTCTTCGGCATCTGCGCCGTCTGCGTTTGGCACTTCCGCCTCCTACGCAAGCCAGGCCTCGTCGCGGGCATCTTCCTGGTTGGCTACGCGCTCTGCCGCACCTTCGTCGAGAATTTCCGCGAGCCGGACAACTTCACGCAGGGCCGCATGCCGGAATGGTTCACTATGGGCATGCTGCTCTCCATCCCGATGATCCTCGCGGGCGCCTTCCTGATCTGGCGCGCAACCCGCAGCGGCGCTCCGGGCGGCGGCGAAGCGAAGGCGGCGTGAGCGTCGCGCGCCGGAACGTGCAATGAGTAACCTCCGTACGAGGATCATCGACACCATCCGCATCAACGGGCCGATGCCGGTCTCGCTCTACATGCTGATGTGCCTGCACGATCCGCGCGAGGGCTATTACGCGACGCGTCCCGCCATCAACACCGACTTCACCACCGCGCCCGAAACCTCGCAGGTCTTCGGCGAACTCATCGGTCTGTGGGCCGCGCACGAATGGATGGCGCTCGGCAAACCCACGCCCTTCCATCTCATCGAACTCGGCCCCGGTCGCGGCGTGATGATGGCCGACGCCCTGCGCGCCGCCGCTGCTGTCCCGGGATTTCTCGACGCCGCTCATATCGCGCTTGTCGAAGCCAGCCCGGCCCTGCGAGAAGAACAATCCACGCGCCTCGCGCGCTATAGCCCGCAGCACTTCGAAGATATCGACGCCGTGCCGCCCGGCCCCTCCATTATCCTCGCCAACGAATTCCTCGACTGCCTCGCCATCCGCCAGTTTGTTCGCGACAGCTCAGGCTGGCGCGAACGGCAGGTCGGCGTCGATCGCGCGGGCTATCTCGCCTTCGGCATCGGCCCCCCCGCAGACCTCCCGCCCCACCTCACGTCCATTGGCGACCAGGTCGAGGCCGCCCCCGCGCTGGAGAGTTTTACAGACGCCATCGCCCGCCGCTTCCGACAGCATCCGGGTCGCGCGCTCGTGATCGACTACGGCCCCGACGATCACTCTCCCACCGACACGCTCCGCGCCTACGCCACTGGCCGACAAGTGCCGCCCCTCTCCGACCCCGGCGCCACCGACCTCACCGCAGATGTCGACTTTCCCCGCCTCGCTCGTCTCTGCGACGAGCAGCAGCTCATGGTCCACGGCCCCGTCACGCAACAGCATTTTCTCGCTCGCCTCGGCGCGCGCCAGCGCATGGAAAACATCCAACGCCTCAACCCGGATCGCACGTCCGAAATCCGCGCCGCCGTCGAGAAGCTGGTCTCGCCGAAGGAAATGGGAACCCGGTTCAAGGTCGTTTGCCTCTCGCCCCCCGGCGCCGAAACGCCTCCGGGCTTCTGACGAGTCATGTTAGCTTCATCACAATGACCGTTGCTCGCCCGCCCTACGAAGAAGTTCCCGCGCTCAAGCGCTTCACCATGCATGTGCGGCATGGCTTCTTCGGACGTCTTGGCGGCGTTTCCACCGGCGTCTACAAATCGCTCAACTGCGGCCCAGGCTCGGGCGACGCGCCCGAGAAGGTTCTCGAGAATCGCCGCCGCGTCTGCCTCGCCCTCGGCGCATCCCCGGAAAAACTCGCCAGCCCACGCCAGATTCATTCCGCCAAAGCCGTCGTTACCGAGAAGGCCTTCGAGCCGAACGAGCGCCCCGAATGCGATGCGCTGGTGACAAAGCGTCCCGGCCTACTGCTCGGCGTACTCGCGGCTGACTGTGCCCCCATCGTGATCTGCGATCCGCACAACGGCGTCATCGCCGCGATCCACGCTGGCTGGCGCGGCGCTGTCGGTGGCGTGATCGAGGCTGCGGTCGAAGCCATGGGGCAACTCGGCGGCGACCCGTCACAGATGGCGGCCGGCGTCGGTCCGTGCCTGTCACAATCATCCTTCGAGGTGGGCCCCGATCTGGCCGAGGCCGTGCTCAACGCCACGTCCTGGGCCGAAGCCTTGTTCGAGCCCGGCGAAACCGACCGTCAGTTCTTCGATCTCAAGCGCTACTGCCTCGGCCGCCTCGCGCGCCTCGGCGTCGCCCACATGGACGCTCTGACAGACGACACACTCACGCAGCCGGAGAGCTATTTCTCTCATCGCGCGTCTGTGAAGGCTGGCGACCGCGACTGCGGACGCAACATGACCGGCATCATGCTGCTGGGCTGATCGTCCTAAAACCGTGTCGCAACAATCCGTTCCCCACTGCCTCATTGTCAATCTGCGGCATTTGGGTCCGCGGGTGGCAGTGAAAACACTCCCCAGACAAGTCGGCGGATTCATTGCTCACCGCGATTGCGGCCAACGCGATTCTGCGACAGAAGCGTGACGCCGAGGGAGCCCCCTGAGCAGACCTTTCAGGGGCGGCATATTGAGAGAGCGGGCAGATGAAACTCATCTCGTGCAACTCCAACCGCCTGCTCGCCCAGAAAATCGCTGACCGCCTCGACATGCGTCTCACCGACACCGAAGTGAAGACCTTCAAGGACCGCGAAGTCTTCGTGAAGGTGAACGAGAATGTCCGCGGCCAGGACGTTTACGTGATCCAGTCGACCTCCGCTCCCGCCAACGATCACTTGATGGAATTGCTGATCACGATGGATGCGCTGGTCCGCGCGTCCGCGCGCCGCATCACCGCCGTCATCCCCTATTTCGGCTACTCGCGTCAGGACCGCAAAACGGACGGCCGCACCCCCATTTCCGCCAAGCTCGTCGCCAACCTCATCACCACCGCCGGCGCTGATCGCGTCGTCACCGTCGATCTCCACGCGGCACAGATCCAGGGCTTCTTCGACAAGCCGACCGACAACCTCTTTGCCCAGC
>CANJXY010000151.1 GCA_947478925.1 Hyphomonadaceae bacterium
CCAGATCGCGTTTGTTCCCCAAGCTTGCAGTTTCTTCATCTCATCACTTCGCAGGAACCGGCGGCGTGCGCGGCGCGTTGCCTTCCTGAGCGATCGGAACCCTTCGGCTGTGTCCGGTCATTTCCCGGGGTGCGTCGTCGATGGCGTGCGATGACAAGGAGACTTACCATGTTTAACAGGATTGGTCTTATTGCTGCAGCGGTTGGCGCGTCGTTGATGGCTGCGGCGCCAGCCTATGCTGCGGGTGTGAAAGTGGGCACGCTGACGTGTCAAGTCGAAGCTGGGTGGGGCTATGTGCTTGGCTCGCAGAAGGATCTGAATTGCGTGTTCAAGTCGGCGACCAACGGCACGGTCGCAAAATACATCGGCGATATCACAAAGCTCGGCGTTGATGTCGGCTATACGACTGCCGGAGTGATGGTCTGGGGCGTCATTGCTCCGTCCAAGGACATGCAGGCGGATGCGCTGGAAGGCACCTATGTCGGCGCCACTGCGGGCGCGACAGCGGTTGTTGGTGGCAATCTCAATGTATTGATTGGCGGCCTTGACAAGTCGATCACGCTCCAGCCGATCAGTGTTGAAGGCAATAGCGGTCTCTCCGTCACCGTCGCGCTCGGCGCCATGCAGCTGCGTCACGAGAAATAGCGCAGCCGGGTCGTAAAAGTGTTGGGGATGGCGAGACAGTGGATCGACGTTTGCGTTTGCCGATCAGGCTTGGCTGGCGAGCTTGAGCCCCACCATGCCTGCAACGATAAGAAGTGCTGAGCCGATGCGCATCGGGGTTGCGGCTTCGCCGAGAACGATGATGCCGAGAATGAAGGCGCCGACAGCGCCGATACCGGTCCAGATCGCGTAGGCTGTGCCCAGTGGCAGCGACTTCATCGCCATCGACAGCACCACGAAGCTCGCGATCATGGCAACGACGGCGATGGCGCTCTCCACCGGTCTGGTCAGGTTATTCGAGACTTTGAGCATGTAGGCCCAGAGAACTTCGAGCAAACCGGCAACGCCAAGAAACACCCAGGCCATGCGGCCCTCCAGATTAGGGTCGGGCCGTCCCGAATGATCACCCGAAACGGGGGAGGTCGTCCTCGCAGGTTTGCGATGTGGGACAGGTGGAGGCGAAGGTCAACCAGCGCCGTAGGGACGTTGGTGGGCGCGTGTCGGGTACCTGTTGGCAAGGGTCACGTCCCAGACGCAGTCGGTGTCGAAGTCGCTTTCGTAGAGGGTGAGGACTGGACCGCCCGTTTCATCGGCGAGGATACGCGCAAGGCTCCACGCCGAGCGGTCGCGGAGCGGGCCATCATAGCGGATCGCCCAACCCTGTTCGGCGATTGGCACGGCGGCGTCTTCGCGCGCGTCGGTTCGGGTCAGGGTGGATCCCCCGATGCGCGAGCGCGGTTGGATGCGGGTTCAGCTCCTCTTCGGATGGGACCGCGATGTCGAATTGCCCGAAACGGTCCGAGGCACAGAAACGCCGGCGGGTTCCTGCAGGCTCGCTCTTTAAGGCGTCGGGATCGAGCATGGCGACAGGGTGCGCCAAGGCGAGGACATTTCAAGATCGGCTCTGGCCCCATGAAGCTTTGACTTAGCGATGGGTGGGCCTATCCATCCCTCATGGCCGAATGGACGGACCGGGCGATATCGCTGGGCTTGAGGCGCTTCGGGGAGACCGGGGCGATCCTCGAAGTGTTTGCGCGCGAGAAGGGCCGGCGCAACGGGATGGTCTATGGCGGATCGAGCCGGACCAAGCGCGCGCCAATGCAGCCGGGCAATACGCTGTCAGTCACTTGGAAGGGGACAGAGGGCAATCTCGGTTTCTTCACGGCGGAGGCGGAAGACGAGCGCGCCGCGCGTCTGATGGCGAATGCGGAATCCCTGGCCGGGCTGGCGGCGATCACGGAATTGCTCGCGGCGGTGCTGCCTGAAGGCGAGGCGAAGCCTGCGCTGTTCGACGCCAGCGAAACACTGCTGGATCTGCTGACCGAGGAAGAAATCTGGCCGGCGCTATTTATTCGCTGGGAACTCGGGCTCTTGTCGATGATGGGGTATGGGCTCGACCTCGACCATTGTGCCGTGTCCGGATCAAACGACGGTCTGACCCATGTGAGCCCCAAATCCGGCCGTGCGGTGCGGGGATCAGAGGCCGAGCCATATCTGGACCGGCTGTTGGTGTTGCCGCAATTCCTGATCGACCCGCGTGCGCCGGCAACGCCTGTGGATATCCATGCGGGGTTTCGACTCACAGGTCACTTCCTGATCGAGCGGTTGTTCGCAGATCTTAACCGTGCGGCGCCGGAAGCTCGCTACCTGATGATTGACCGGCTGGAGCGGGCGGGGCGACTGTCCCCGAGTTGATTCGAATACTTCGTGCAGGATCCTGAATGTCCAAAGACAAGACCATGGAACCGTCCGACAATGGCGGGGATATCGTCGACGAGCCGATGAACGAGGCGTTGTCGCGGCGCTATCTCGCCTATGCGATGTCGACGATCACGGCGCGTGCGCTGCCGGATGCGCGCGACGGGCTGAAGCCCGTGCACCGGCGCGTGCTCTATGCGATGAGCCAGCTGGGCCTGAACCCGCAGGGCGGACACCGGAAGTCGGCCACTGTGGTCGGCGCGGTTATCGGCGCGTATCACCCGCACGGGGACCAGTCGATCTATGACGCGATGGTGCGCCTTGCGCAGGATTTCTCGACGCGCGCGCCGCTGGTCGATGGCCAGGGGAACTTCGGCAACATCGACGGCGATTCAGCGGCTGCGTTCCGGTACACGGAAGCCAAGCTGACGCCGGCGGCGATGCTGCTGCTCGAAGGTCTCGACGATGACGCGGTCGATTTCCGCGACACGTATGACGGCCAGAACAAGGAGCCGGTGGTGCTTGCCGCCGGTTTCCCGAACCTGCTGGCCAACGGATCGTCGGGCATTGCGGTTGGCATGGCGACGTCTATCCCGCCGCACAATCCGGCCGAGTGCATCGACGCGGCGATCCACCTCCTCGATCATCCGAAGGCGACGGTCGATGACCTGATGAAGATCGTGCCCGGACCGGACTTCCCGACGGGCGGCGTGATCGTTGAGACGAAGGAAGGCCTGCGCGAAGCATACGCGACGGGGCGGGGCGGCATTCGCTGCCAGGCGCGCTGGCGCAAGGAAGACCTTGGACGCGGCATGTACCGCATCATCGTCACCGAGATTCCATACCAGGTGCAGAAGTCGAAACTGATGGAGCGTCTGGCCGAGCTGATCGAGACCAAGAAGGCCCCGATGCTCGAAGACGCGATGGACGAGTCGACGGAGGATGTCCGCATCGTCCTGACCCCAAAGGCTCGCACGATCGAGGCTGATGTCCTGATGGCCAGCCTGTTCCGCCAGTGCGAGCTGGAGACGCGCTTCCCCGTCAACATGAACGTGCTGGATCATGGCGTGCCCAAGGTGATGGGCCTGCGTGACCTCTTGAACTGCTACATCGATCACAGGCGCGAAGTGATCGTTCGGCGTAACAAACACCGTTTAGGTAAAATCGAGAACCGCCTCGAAATTCTCGACGGTTTCCTGAAAGCCTATCTCAACATCGACGAAGTGATCCGGATCATCCGTTACGAGGACGATCCAAAAGCTGTGATGATGAAGCGGTTCCGCTTGAGCGAGATTCAGGTCGACGCGATCCTCAACATGCGCCTGCGTGCGTTGCGCAAGCTCGAGGAAATCGAGATTAAGCGCGAGCACAAGGAACTGTCGGACGAGAAGGCGTTGATCGAAAAGCTGCTCGGGTCGACCGATCGGCAGTGGACCGAAGTGAAGCGGCAGCTGAAGGCTGCGCGTGAAATCTTCGATCCGGGCAAGAAGCTGGGCAAGCGTCGTTCGAACTTCGAAGTGGCGAAGGAGATCGACACCGACGCGGCGCTGGAAGCGCTTATCGTCAAGGAGCCGGTGACGGTCGTGCTCTCCAGCATGGGCTGGATCCGCGCGCTGAAGGGACACAACCAAAAGCTCGAGGACCTGAAGTTCAAGGAAGGCGACGAGCTGGCGATGGCGCTGGAGTGTCAGACGACGGACAAGGTCGTGCTTATGGCGTCGGGCGGCCGCGCGTTCACGCTCGGCGCGGACAAGCTGCCGGGCGGACGCGGGCATGGCGAACCGATCAGGCTTAATCTCGAAGTGCCAGAATCCGAGAAGATCGTCGACATGTTCGTGCCAGAAGACAAGGCGCGCCGTGTCGTGGCCTCCAACAAGGGTTATGGCTTCATCGTGACGGACGCCGAGCTGATCTCCTCGACCCGCAAGGGCAAGATCGTACTCAATGTCGGACCGAAGGAAGCGCTGGCGATCTGCGTCAAGGTAGAGGGCGATCTCATCGCCGCGATCGGCAAGAACCGGAAGCTGGTGATCTTCAAGACCGAAGAACTGCCGGACATGGCGCGCGGCAAGGGTGTGAAGATCCAGTCCTACGCCGATGGTGGGCTGCTCGACCTGACGACGTTCAAGAAGGCCGATGGTCTGACATGGACCGATACGGCAGGCCGCCAGCAGTCAGCCGAAGACTGGAAGGACTGGATCGGCAAGCGCGCGCAATCCGGCCGACTGGCCCCGCGGGGGTTCAACAAGAACGGGAAATTCTCGGGCGGCTGACGTAGAGGCGCCGGTTGTTATTGCGGTGCACGCTGACCTAGCTTCCTGGAAAAGGCGGGGAGGCCATCATCGCAACTGACTCGCCATCGCTGGGCACGAAGCTGGCTTACGGTTTCGGCTCGGCAGCATTCGGCATCAAGGACGCCGGGCTGCAGATATTCCTGCTTGCGTTCTACAGCCAGATCGTTGGCGTGCCGGCGCCGATGGTGGGGCTGGCGCTGACAATTGCGCTGGTCGCAGATGCGATCATCGATCCTATCGTCGGCTACTGGTCGGACAATCTCCGCTCGAAGTGGGGACGGCGGCATCCGTTCATGTATGCGTCGGCCATTCCGGTCGCGGTGTCGTTCTTCTTGCTGTGGACGCCGCCCAAGGGGTGGAGCACCGATGCGCTGTTCTGGTACCTGCTGGTGATGGTGCTCGCGGCGCGCACCACGCTCGCCTTCTTCGAGACGCCGAACGCGGCCTTGGCCCCCGAACTGACGCGCGACTATGACGAGCGGTCGAAGCTACAGGGCTGGCGCGGCTTCTTCGGATGGACAGGCGGCAACGCGATGACTGTCCTGATGTACTTCTTCGTTTTCCGGGCGTTCACCACGGCGGAAATTCCGAACGGACAGTTCAATCCGGCGGCCTACGTCGTCTACGGCTCAGTCGCGGCGAGCGTGATGTTCATCGCCATCGTGGTGTCGTCGCTGGGCACGCATGGACATATTTCGCGGCTCGTGGCGCCGCCGGTGCGCAAGATTTCGCTGCGAACAGTGTTCACGGAGATGTTCGAGACGCTGGCGAACAAATCCATGGGCGCGATATTCCTCACGGCGATCATCGCCAACACGGCGCTGGGATTGGGTCAGTCGCTCTCGGTCTACATGTCGGCCTTCTTCTGGAGGCTTCTGCCGGAGCAGATTGCGTTGATCACGCTCGTGATCTTCGTGTCGGCAACCCTGGGCGCTTTGCTTGCTCCAGTGATGACCAGGCGATTCGGCAAGAAGCGCGGTGTTATCATCATGGGCGTGCTGGGACTGGTGACGTTCCCGGTCGCGACGATGTTGAGGCTGATGGGCGTCCTGACGCCGAGCACCGACGCGGCTTTCTGGGCTGTCATGGTGCAGGGGCAGGTCGATGTGATCCTGCTTGTGTGTCAACAGATCCTCTTGATGTCGATGGTGTCGGACCTTGTCGAGCAGGGCGAGGTGAAGACGGGCCGCAGGTCGGAGGGCGTGTTCTTCGCGGCCAATACGTTCATCATGAAGGTGACAACGGGTGTCGGACTGATGGCGGCGACGCTCGTGCTGTCCCTGGCACATTTCCCGACGGGCGTTGCGCCGGACCAGGTGCCGGACAGCGCGCTGATCACGCTCGGTTGGTGGTTTGTGCCGGCGACCTGCCTGCTGCGCTTCCTGATGATCCTGTCGATCTTGCCCTATGCGGTGACCCGGGAGAGCCACGCGGAGAACCTGCGCAGGCTGGATGGAGGGGCCTGACTTACGCGCCCCGCTGGACAACGGTACCATGCGGCATCACGGTGCGGTCGCGTCTGGTTGGAGACACGCGATGATCCGTCGATTTGTTGCTCTGCTTGGTGTCGTGCTGCTGTTTGCAGCGCCAGCGGCAAGCGCGCAGGTGGTCAGGACGAGCACGGGGCAGGTGTCCGGCGCGAGCGCGGAGGGGGTCTCTTCGTGGAAGGGGATTCCGTTTGCATCGCCGCCCGTTGGCGATCTGCGCTGGGCGCCACCGCAACCCGCCAAGGCGTGGACCGATGTAAAGGCGGCGATGGCCGTCGGGCCTGCCTGCCCGCAGCCGGAGCGTGGAGATGGCGGCGGCGTGGGCGCGCCCGCCTTGCAGAGCGAAGATTGCCTGACGCTAAACATCTATGCGCCGGCGGGTGCGAAGAACCTGCCCGTGATGGTGTGGATTCATGGTGGCGCGTTCAGGCTCGGCTGGAGCGGGGCGGCGCTCTACGACGGAGCAGAGTTCGCAAAGCAGGGCGTGGTTTTGGTGACGGTGAACTATCGGCTCGGCCTGCTTGGTTTCTTCGCGCATCCGGCAGTGACGGCTGCAGCGAAATCAGGCGAGCCGCTCGGCAATTACGGGCTTATGGACCAGGTCGCAGCGCTGAAGTGGGTACAGGAAAACATAGCAGCCTTTGGTGGCGATCCGAAGAACGTAACGGCGTTCGGGGAGTCGGCAGGCGGATCGTCGCTGATCTACCTGCTCGCCAATTCCAACGCGAGGGGACTATTCGCGAAGGCGATCGTGGAGTCGGGTGGCGGACTGCAGCGTCCCGTCGATCTCAAGGTGAATGAAGCGCGGGGCGTTGCGTCTGCCGCGAACATCGGGCTCGATGCGACCACGACAGTGGCAGAGTTGCGGGCAAGACCGGCGCAGGACTGGATCAAGGCGCAGGGCGCTCTGGAGGGCGGCCTGGGGTTCGGGCCGTTCATCGATGGGCGCTTTGTCACGGAGGCCCCGATGCAGGCGTTCATGGACGGACGCGCGCATGATGTACCGTTGATGATTGGCGCCAATTCGAACGAAGCAAGCGTGCTGGCGACATTGGGCGTGCCGAAGGCTGCGCTGGCGATGGCGGTGGGGCCGCGCATGTCGGAGTTCAGGAAACTCTACGGCGAGGCGACTTCAGAAGAGGAATTTTCCCGCCAGGCCATGGGCGATGTGGTGTTCGTGGCGCCGTCGCGCTGGGTCGCCGGCAAGATGGCGCCGGGAGCGCCAAGCTTTCTCTACTATTTTGACTACGTCGCGGCCGCGCGGCGGAGCGCGGTGCGGGGAGCAGGACACGGCACCGAGATTCCCTACGTGTTCAAGACGTGGATGCAGACGCCCGTGCTGGCGCGCCTGATGACGCAGGGTGACAAGGCGATGTCGGAGGCGATGTCGGCCTGCTGGGCGTCGTTCGCGAAGGCGGGCAAGCCAAGCTGCGGGCTAGCGCCCGCATGGCCGGCCTATGATCCGAAGACCGACCTGCAGATGGAGTTCAGCCTCAACCCGCAAGTTGCGAAGCCAGCGCGGGCGGCGGCGTTCGATTTGATCATCGAGCAGGCGCTGACGAGCGGCCGCTAAGCCTTCCGCATGAAGACACGGGTGGCGAGGTCGAGAAAGCTCGCCTGGGCAGCCTCCATCGCGGTCATCCATGGGAGGTAGTCTGCGCGGTCCACGTCGATAAAGCCCATGCGGCTGTAGAACGGCGCATTCCACGGCGGCGCGCGGAAGGTCGAGAGGTAAATGGCTGCCGCACCCTCTCCCTTGGCTGCTGTCACGTAGGCCGTCACGAGTTGAGCCCCAATGCCACGACGTTGATAGGCCGGATCAACGTCGAGTTCGCGCAAGTAGGCGACGTCGCCGTGCATCTCACCCATGATGAAGCCGCCAATGCGGCCATCGATCTCGGCGACGATGGAGATGCCAGCCTCCACCGACGCGAGGTGGTCGCCCATGGGGATGACGGCCATGGCATCGATGTCGATCAGCTCACTGCCACGAAACAGCTCGGCGGCCGCGCGTTCGATCTCCTGCAGACGGAAGATGTCGGCGATGCGTGTCGCGCGAAGGGTGACTGTCACGAGGCCATCGAGCCTTGCAGGGCGGTGAAGAAGCGGATGCCCATCTCGCCCTCCTGCAGCGCCTTGGCGCTTTCTATCATGTGCACC
>CANJXY010000152.1 GCA_947478925.1 Hyphomonadaceae bacterium
GTTCAGCACCTGGTGCGGGATTTTTTCGGCGGACAGGAGGTTCGAGAGAACCTCGGATTTCTCGATCGAGACCGTGCCGACCAGAACCGGCTGGCGGCGGCGAGCGCAATCGCGCAGGTCGGCGATGATCGCCTTGTATTTCTCTTTCGCGGTCCGATAGACGACGTCGTCCTCGTCGATCCGCTTGACCGGCTTGTTGGTGGGGACTTCGGTGACTTCCAGCTTGTAGATGTCGGAGAATTCCGCAGCTTCGGTCGAGGCCGTGCCGGTCATGCCTGCGAGCTTGTCGTACAGGCGGAAATAGTTCTGGAAGGTGATCGAGGCGAGCGTCTGGTTCTCGGGCTGGATCTTGGTTTTTTCCTTGGCCTCGATCGCCTGGTGGAGCCCCTCGGACAGACGGCGGCCCTGCATCATGCGACCGGTGAACTCGTCGATCAGCATGACTTCACCGTTCTTGACGATGTAGTCCTTGTCCTTCTGGAAGAGCAGGTGGGCGCGCAGCGCCTGGTTGGCGTGGTGGACGAGCGTGATGTTGGCGGGCTCGTAGAGCGAGCCCTGCAGGATACCGGCCTGCACCATCAGTTCTTCGATCTTCTCGTTGCCGGTTTCGGAGTAAACGACCGAGCGTTGCTTCTCGTCGAGCGTGTAGTCGTCCTTGCTCAGGAGCGGGATAATCGCGTCGATCTGCTGGTAGAGCTCCGAACGGTCGTCGGTCGGGCCCGAGATGATCAGCGGCGTACGGCTCTCGTCGACCAGGATCGAGTCGACCTCGTCGACCAGCGCATAGCGGTGGCCGCGCTGCACCATGTCGGCCAGCGAGTATTTCATGTTGTCGCGCAGGTAGTCGAAGCCGAACTCGTTGTTCGTGCCGTAGGTGATGTCACAGGCGTAGGACGCGCGGCGCTGGGCGTCGTCGAGGCCGTGGACGATCTTGCCGACTGAAAGGCCAAGGAAGCGGTAGACCTGGCCCATCCAGTCCGCGTCGCGGTTGGCAAGGTAGTCGTTGACGGTCACGACGTGGACGCCCCGGCCTTCGAGGGCGTTGAGGTAGACGGGCGCCGTACCGACCAGGGTCTTGCCCTCGCCGGTTCTCATTTCGGCGATGCCGCCGCGGTGGAGGATCATGCCGCCGATCAGCTGAACGTCGAATTGCCGCAGGCCCAGAGCCCGCTTGGAGGCCTCGCGAACGACCGCAAAGGCTTCCGGAAGGATGTCGTCCAGCTTGGCCCCGTTGGCGACCTGCTGGCGGAAATCCCGGGTCCGCTGGCGCAGGGCCTCGTCGGACAGGGCCTCGGTGACAGGTTCAAGAGCGTTGATCCGCTGGACCGTGGCTCGGAACGGGCGGACCTTGCGGTCGTTCACGGAACCGAAGATTTTAGTGGCGATCCCGAGCATTCAGACGTTCCGTTGCAAGCCACGCGCTGACCGAATTGGCCGCAGCGTCCCATACATATAGTGTAGACCGGGAGAGATATCCGCCACGTTTACACAGGCGACCGCCCCCGCGAAAATTCCCCGAAAACCCCCGGGGAAAACTCCCTCGACTTGCGCCTTGCCGAGACGTAAGGACCACCTTTCCCAGTGTCAATCAGACCGCTGGGTAGCCCTGACTGCCCTAAGACGGCTTTAGCAGCTGGAGGACCCTCAGGATGGCTTTTATGACACGCTTTGCCCTCCTCGCCGCCGCCCTGACCGCGGGCCTGTCGCTGTCCGCCTGCGGGGAGGACAGCCGCCATCCCGTAGAGGAAACCACCGCAGCGGACGTGTCGGCCGAAGCTGCAACGGTTAACGGCCAGATTATCTATGTCGCGGACGTTCAGCTCGAGGCGAGGCTCAAGGGCGTCATCAAACCCGGCGAGGCGCTGGAGCCGGGTAGCGCCGAGTTCGACGATATCCTGGAAGAGCTGATCGAGGTGAAGCTTCTGGCCATGGAAGCCCTGCAGCGCGGCCTGGACGAGGATCCCGAGGCCCGCCACCGCCTCGACACCGCTCGCGACAATATCCTGGGCAACATTCTCATCGAGCATGTCGCCGCCGAGGAGATCGACGAGTCGGCTGTCCGCAAGATGTACGAGGCCCAGGTTCAGCTGCTTGAGCCGCAGATGGAGAGCGAGGCGCGGATCCGCCACATCCAGGCGCCCACAAAAGAGGCAATCGACAAGATCGCGGCGGAACTGAAGACCGGCGTGGATTTCACCGTGCTGGCGGCGCGGCGCTCGAGTGATGAGGCCACCCGGCTCGATGGCGGCGATCTCGGCTACATGACGGCCGACGAGGCCTCGCCCGAGTTTGCGCGGGTGATCCGCGAAGTGCCCGAAGGCGGCGTCTCGCGTCCGTTCGAGGACCAGCAGGGCTGGCACATCGTCAAGGTCGACCAGCTGCGCAAGCGCCGTCCGCCCTCGCTTGAAGACCTGCGCGACACGATCGAGCGCTACCTGAAAAGCCAGCAGCTCGAGAAGATCCTGAAACAGCTGCGCGGGCAGGCGGAGATCGTGAAGCGCAATCCGGCGCGCGCCTCCAGCATGGATGCTCCCGCTGCGCGCCCGGCCCCGGCGGCTCCACCGCAAGCTGCGTCTGAGACGCCCGCCTCGCCACTGGAGGCGGAGCCTGCGCCGGTGCTCGAGACGCGCGATGCCCCCCCTCCCGCAGCGACGAAGCCTGCTGCAAGCCAGCCGGCTGGACCGGCGACGCCGGCAACGACGCCAACGGTTGCAGCGCCGAAGCCGGCTGCTACGAAACCTGCGGCGCCGAAACCGGCAACGCCGACACCGTAGTCAACTCCGCAGAAGGTTCGATACGCCTTGGCCACCGCGACTGATTTGCCTGTATCCCCGCTCGCGCCTGAGCGTTTTCCGGTTCTCCCGGTTGTGCGCGGCGTCGAGGTCACGACGCATTCGCTTGGCCTCTACAAGGGCAAGGTGCGCGACGACCTGCTGGTGGTGCATTTCCCGGAGGGCGCATCGGCCGGCGGTATCTTCACCAGGTCGTCCACCCGCTCGGACGACGTCGATCGTTGCCGCGCAGCGCTTCAGGCGGGCAAGGGAAGGGCGCGCGTCCTGGTGGTCAACACCGGCAATTCCAACGCCTTCACCGGTGCAGCGGGCGTCGCCAAGAACGATGCGACGGTTGCTTCGGCCGTCAAGATGTCGGGCTGCGACCGCCACGAGGTCTTCGTCTCGGCTACTGGCGTGATCGGCGAGCCGATGGCGCCGCATGTGATTTCCGGCGGCGTCGAAACCGTCTGGCGCAATCTGCGCGATCCCGACTGGGAGAAGGTCGCCAACTGCATCCGCACGACCGACACGTTCGCCAAGGCCGCGGGCGAGACGGTCAATCTCAACCGCCGCAACGTGTCCATCGTCGGTGTCGCCAAGGGTTCGGGCATGATCCAGCCCAACATGGCGACGACGTTGAACTACATGTTCACCGACGCCAATCTTGGCCCTGTCGTGTGCCAGGCACTGATCTCAAAACTGGGTGACCTGACTTACAACTGCATTACAGTCGACGGCGACACCTCGACGTCCGACACGCTGCTGTTCTTTGCGACGGGCGCAGCAGGGGGCGAGCAGATCGACAATCCTGACGATCCGCGCCTTGCAGATTTCGTGGCCGCCATGCACCGCGTGCTGCTCGATCTCGCCAAGCAGATCGTGCGGGACGGCGAGGGCGCCACCAAAATCATCGAGATCGCGGTGGAGGGTGGGGCTTCTGATGATTCCGCCAAGGTCATAGCCTGCTCGATTGCCAACTCGCCGCTGGTGAAGACCGCAATTGCGGCGGGAGATGCAAACTGGGGCCGTGTCGTGATGGCGGTCGGAAAGACCGCCGAACCCGTCGAACGCGATCGGCTCTCGATATGGTTTGGCGGCCATCAGGTCGCGAAGGAAGGCCAGCGCTCTGCCGATTACTCGGAGACGACAGCGACCCGCGCTGTGGCCGGAGACGAGGTCTTTATCCGTGTCGACGTCGGCGTTGGCCGCGGCAAGGCCACGGTTTGGACCTGCGATCTCACTGATGGTTACGTGAAGATAAACGGGGCCTACAGAAGTTGATCTGTCACCTGCACGCGATGCTTACTGCGACATGAGAGAAGATGAGGGTGCAAAACCGCTGGTTCTGGTAGCGGCGGCTGCGCTGGTGCGTGGTGATGGACGGTTGCTGCTTGCGCAGCGGCCAAATGGGAAACCGATGGCGGGTCTCTGGGAACTCCCGGGCGGCAAGGTGGAGGCGGGTGAAACCCCTCAGCTCGCGCTGGTGCGCGAACTGAAGGAAGAGCTCGGCATCACCGTGACCGAAACCGACATGTCGGCCTTTTCCTTCGCCTCGCATGGCTATGAACGCTTTCACCTCCTGATGCCGGTGTTCCTGATCCGGTCGTGGGAAGGCGAAATCGAAGATCGAGAAGGGCAACAATTCGCGTGGGTCTCGGCTGAAGAGATCGGGAGCTATCCTGCCCCTGAAGCCGACGTGCCCCTCTTTGCACGATTCATCGACTGGTCGAAGGCGGCTCACGCATGAACAAGCTCAGGAATGTCCTGCGCGTCCTCAAGGATCGCTCCGGCGCCACCGTGATCGAATACTGTCTGATCGCCGGGATCATCTCGATCGCCATCGTCGGCTGGGCCACGATGATCGGGCACAGCACGAACGATTCGTTCAACGCCGTACAAGCCGGGTTCGACGCGGCCTAAGCGCGCTAGCCGGCCTTGTCTCCCGTGCCGTGTTCGCGGACGCCGAGCGCATCGGCAAGGCGCACGGTCGCGCTTCCCGGTCGCTTGGCCCTGGGTTGATCGGGCGAGGGCGCCCAACCCGACAGCGTCACGAACTCGAACGTCGCACGTATGCGGCCATCGGCATCGGCAAAGCGCTGCGTGTAGATCTCCATGGCCCGCAGCAGGATCGCGCGCGTCAGCGCCGGCCCCTCGCGGTTGGCGAAGGCTGCCGTCTCTCCCATGCCGCGCAGATCCGACAGAAGGCGCAGCGGATGGGCGTAACGCACCGTGCGCGCATCATTGTCGGCAACCGGCATGGCGAAGCCCGTGCGCTGCAAGAGACCGGCGCCATCGATCACATCGAGGAAGGGCGAGACGCGGTTGGACGCGCCGCCCCGGATTTCCTCTTCCGCCGCCAGCAGGCATTGCCGAAGCTCGGTGAGTGTGCGGCCGCCCAGCACGGCGCCGATAAACAGGCCATCAGGCTTCAGCACGCGACGGATCTGGATCAATGCGCCAGGCAGGTCGTTGACCCAGTGCAGCGACAGGGCGGTAACCACGAGGTCGAAGGACTGGTCAGCAAAGGGCAGGGCTTCCTCATCCGCTACCACGTCGGGCGTGAAGGCGGGGGACACGTCACTGGAGACGATATGGCCGATGCGTGCTGCGACCAGCTGGTCCGCCAAAAGCGCCCGGCCAAGCAGGCCGTCATGCGCGCCAAGATCGAGCACGCGGTCAAAGCTCCGGTTTATCGCCGAAAGGCGTAACGCGATGTCTTCCGCCGCGAGCTGTTTCAGGAAGGAATGCTCCGCGAAGCGTGCAGCCGATCGCGATCGCCTGCGGGCATGCAGGCGACGGTCGAAGATCCGCATGGGGTCTGGCTGCGGGTTCTGGGGCGGGATGGGTGACGACATCGGGCAGCTATGTAGCGACTGCCGGCGGCAACAGTAAGCGCTCTCGGGCAAAACGCGTCGGTCGAGGCGCAAGCGGGCCTGGCCGGCGCCGATTCAGAGCGGGCTGACGCTCAAACGGGCGGGGGCGACGTGCGTCGATGTGCTCACATTGGCGCGTGTTGCCGGTCCGCGCTGCGTGCCCATATAGTTTTTGGAACGATTCCAGATAGCTGACGTAAGGTATCGGGGTAAAGTATTGGGGACTTGTTCAGCCCCGTCCTGCATCCTTCATAAGCAGGCACACACAGAGTCGAGGAGTTCAAGGTGACGGCCCGCGTCGAGATCTACACAACGGACTTCTGCGGTTATTGCTCGCGCGCCAAGGCGCTGCTGGCGTCCAAGGGCGTTACGTTCGAGGAATACAAGGCGGGCGCAAATCCTGAGAAGAAGCGCGAGATGGTCGAGCGCTCGAACGGGGGCTACACGTTTCCCCAGGTCTTCATCAACGGCCGCCATGTCGGCGGCTCGGACGACATTCACGATCTCGACCGGCATGGCCGGCTCGATCCGCTGCTCGCCGAAGCTGCAGCGTAAGCGACAAGGAGAGCTGACGACGTGATCCGCTATTCTCTCGCATGTGTGGGGGAGCATGAGTTCGAGGCATGGTTCTCGGACTCGGCAGCGTATGACGCGCAGCGCAAGCGCAGGCTGGTGGAATGCCCGACCTGCGGCTCGACCAAGGTTCACAAGCAGATCATGGCGCCGTCGATCCGATCCTCGGAAAAGGCCGTGCCGCCCGAGGTTGTCGCCGCAAAGGTCGCCGGCGAAATCCGCCAGCATATCGCGACCACCCACGACTATGTCGGCGACAAGTTCGCGGACGAGGCGCGGGCCATGTATTATGGCGAGACGGAGCATCGGCCCGTCTGGGGTGAAGTCACACCCGATGTCGCACGGGAACTGGTGGACGAGGGCGTGCCGGCCATGCCGCTGCCGAAGCCGTTTGCGCCCGAGCCGCCACGCCGCAAGGGCCGCGCCAACTAGAGTTTACGCGCTTCTGGCGGGAAGTTCGCCCCCCGGCCGGAGCCATGCTAAGATCGCACCGGATTTTCGAGGACGACCCCTATGGTACAGGCTGGATTTATCGACGCTGCCGAGGCCCCGCCGCGCGCGACCAACGAGATCAAGCTGTACGGGGCGGATGCGTTCGTCGGCATGCGCAAGGCCGGACGGATTTCGGCTGAATGCCTGGACATGCTGATCCCGTACGTCGTGCCGGGCGTGTCGACCGCCAAGCTCGACAACCTTGCCCGCGAGTATCTCCTCGATCATGGCTCGACGCCGGCCTGCCTGTTCTACAAGGGCTATCGCCATACGGTGTGCACCTCGGTGAACCATGTCGTGTGTCACGGCATTCCCGGACCAAAGGTTCTCAAGGACGGCGACATCGTGAACATCGACGTCACGGGCATCGTCGACGGCTGGCATGGCGACACCTCGCGGATGTACTCGGTCGGTGAAGTAAAGCGCAAAGGCCTGCGCCTCATGGATGTGACCTACGAGTGCATGATGAAGGGCATTGCGGCCGTGAAGCCCGGCGCCCGCGTCGGCGACATCGGCGCCGCCATCCAGGCGCACGCAGACCAGTTCGACTATGCAGTCGTGGAAGCGTTCTGCGGTCACGGTCTTGGCCGCGTGTTTCACGATGCGCCGAACATTCTTCACTTCCACAAGAAGCGGCCGGGCAGGCTGCGCGATGCCGAGCCCGAGGAGGATGCCAGGGAGCGTGGGCTGCCGCTCCTTCCCGGCATGCTCTTCACGATCGAACCGATGATCAATCTCGGCAAGGCCGACGTCGCTCTCCTGTCCGATGGATGGACCGCGGTGACGCGTGACCGTTCGCTGTCGGCGCAGTACGAGCACGCGATCGGCGTCACCGAGACAGGGTATGAAATCTTCACCCAGTCCCCGACCGGTCAGCACACGCCACATACCTCGGGGGCAGGCGCGTCCTGATCCCCTCGCGATCAAGGCGCACGACCCACGCGTGGTTAGCGCAGCGGAGGCGATCAGCCTGGAGGCCAAAGGCCTCATCTGAGGTGGGCTGCTGAAACGTGCGTTACAGATGGGCGCCGCAATGCAGCATCACGAAGCTGTTGTGCAGCGCACCGCCGACTCGCAGGCTCAAACACCTTGCCGCGTGCGGGATCATCGATAGGGTGATCGCAAAAGGCGGCGCCAGTCCGTCCCACATACAACTTGCTGGCGCGCCTCCCGCGGCTGGCTCAGGGGAGGTAGTTTTGGCAATGGCGCCCACAGCGTCGGCGAGTGAATCGCCGGCTGGCGGACAGAGTTACGGAACGCCCAATTACCGTGGGTACGTGCTCCTGTCTCTGACGCTCGTCTACACGCTCAACTTCATCGATCGAAATCTTCTGGGCGTTCTTGCTCCTCCGATCGTTGCCGAGTTCGGCCTGACTGACACTGAGTATGGCTTCCTCAACGGACCTCCTTTTGCGCTCTTCTATGCGCTGATGGGTATTCCGATCGCGATGGCGGCGGACCGCTTCAACCGCGTGGCGATCATGGCGCTTTGCATTGCCGTGTGGTCGCTGATGACGGCGCTGTGCGGCTTTGCCTCCAGCTTCGTCTTCCTGCTGGTTGCGCGTGTTGGTGTCGCCATTGGCGA
>CANJXY010000153.1 GCA_947478925.1 Hyphomonadaceae bacterium
CCCCGACATGACGCAGCCCACCGGACCGGCGCTGGTCGAAGCTTTCCGCAAGGCGTGGGATGAGACGCCGGAGACAAGCGAATGACATTCGCACCGGATACCCTCCTCGCCAACCACCGCAAGGATCAGAGGTGCGCGAACGGCGTATACGGGTGCCAGCGTCACCACCTTAAGGCAGTGCTGCCAATGGCAGGGTCGCTCGGGAATTGCCGGTCGCTCCTGCCCCGCTGATCAGGCCGGTCATCGCCCATCAGTGGACCTTGAGCACGCTGCCCAAGACTTCTCAAACTGCTCATGATACTCGCGCCAAATGGCACCGATCACGCACGCTTTCAGAAAGCAGCGAAAGGAGTACGAGAAAGCACGTCACGCCGCGCTGGTCGAAGCCCGGAAGGGCGGTATCTGGCGGAAAAAGACCGCTTGGCTTTATTGCGCGATTGAGGGGACGTTCATCGATCTCTTCTTCATTGGCCACGCCCACGAGCAAAGAACGACCATTCGAATTACGGCTAAGCCGCTGAAACTCGACAGCCTATTCTGGGAAATTTGCGGTTTACCGGAAAATGAGCGTGAACCGCTCTCACTGCGCGCCAACGGCGTGTTCGTGTGCAGGGGTCTGCGCATCCTGGAGGAGACTATAGAAGATGATGCTGACCCAGCTGTCAGCGCAGCCCAACTTCTCTCTCTGGCAGACAGTGGTGCAGAAGCAGCAATGCACAGAATGCGTTCGATTGAATTTTCCAGGCTCCTTGAGATCTATGCGGAAGAAAACGACATCAGTGTGCACGCGCGATTTGGCCCGACCTACCTCATGGCACTAATTCTCGACCGACGTACAGATGACGCGCTGACCCTCATTCAGGAGCAACGAATGGGAGCGACAAAGTCGAAAGTGAACTTCGTCGTGCATGCCGCCGGGCCGGACGATAGGCGCGATTTTTACGATCTTGCGTTGGCATACATTGCCACTGACCGATAAGGGCCCCGACTTGGCCAAGCGCAAATTGTGGCGCTCCGGCTGAGTCGATCCACTCCGGCCACTCGCCCCGACCCAACCGAGCCGGCAGTTCATCGCCCAACTCCGGTCATCCGTAATGTTTGGCGTCCACCAGCCTGAATCGACCTTTCCCCAAGGCTCCTGTAGGTCTGCTGGTCATTCCAGCGGGGTTGGGCGTGCCGGACGTTTTCCTTTCCTACAATCGCGAAGACCAGGCGGCGGCTCGCCGGTTCGCGGAGGCTTTTGCCGGCCACGGCTTGGACGTCTGGTGGGACACTGCCCTCAAGTCCGGAGAAGCCTACGACGAGGTGACTGAGACCGCGCTGCGCACTGCGAAGGCCGTGGTGGTGCTGTGGTCCAAGAAGTCGGTTGTTTCCCGCTGGGTGCGCGCAGAGGCGACGCTGGCGGACCGCAACAAAACCCTCGTCCCCTGCATGATCGAGCCGTGCGAGCGGCCGATCATGTTCGAGCTGACGCAGACGGCGGAGTTGGGGCACTGGAACGGGGATGCGGGCGACAAGGCCTGGATCGCGTTCCTAGGTGATGTGCGCCGGTTCGCCGCAAAGGATGCGGCCCCAGTGGCAGAGGCGCCCGCCATCGCGCTCGCGGGCCCTTCTGTTCAGGAAACGCTGAAGCCTGGACAGAGCGGCTCGGCGCCGTCGCTGGCGGTTCTGCCCTTCACCAATCGCTCCAGCTTGCCTGACGACGAGGTCTTTGCAGAGGGCATGGTGGAGGATGTGATCTCGGCGTTGTCGCAGGGCGTCAACGTCCGCGTGCTGGGTTCCACCGCGACAGCAAACCTTTCGCGCGCGGCGATCGCCGACCTACCGACGGTCGGGCGCCAGTTGGGCGTACGCTACCTGTTGGAGGGGAACGTGCGACGCGTCGCGACGAACCTGCGCGTGACAACGCAACTCCTGGAGGCGGCGACCGGCGAGGTCGTCTGGTCCGGCAAGTTCGACCGGCCACTGGCAGAACTGGCGGAGCTTCAAGAGGAGTTGGTAACCGATATCGCGGCCAGCCTCGATACGCAGGTGTTCACGCTGGAAATGGAGCGGGCGCTGAAAAAGCCCCGCGACCTCACCGCGTGGGAGGCGATGGCCCGAGCTATGTCCGTCTATCGCCAGACAGACACGGGGTCGCTGCTCCGCGGGGCTGAAGAAGCCGCGCGCGCCGCGAAGATCGCGCCCGATTATGGACCCGCCGTCGCCCTCCACGCCTCTACACAAGCGACGGTCTACCTCATGACTAGCCCCGACGATCCCGTCGAAGTCGCGCGCATTCGCAGCATAGCCGAGCATGCTATCGCATTGGCGCCGGACGATGTCTCCGTCCTGACTTGGGTCGGTACGACCCTCGCCTATCTGGGTTTTCCCGGGATCGCCGCGCAGCATCTTGAACGTGCAGTGCGCAAGGCGCCCGGTGTTGGGTTGGCACGTTTCCAGCTCAGCTTTGTCTGCAACATGCTCGATCAGCACGAGAAGGCACTTTCCCAGTCGGATCTGGCAGCGCGCCTCATGCCAGACACGCCCATGATGCACCTGATCAGGAACTTTCAGTCCAATGCGTTGATTGCCCTTGGGCGCTGGACAGAAGGAGAGGCCGCCATTGACCAAGCGATCGCGCTCAACCCGTCGAGTGGCATCAACTACGTAACGAAGGCCCTCTACTGCCTTCGGCTTGGCCGCGAAGCCGAAGCGTCTCGACATATAGAAACGGCGAGCCGACTGGGCGTGGACATGCTGTTGGCCGAGCGGATATATCGCCGTACAACGCCCACCCGCCTGACGCTTGAGACAGATCTGGTCGCGATCCGCGCCCTTTACGCAGTGACGGAGCGGAAGACGTGACCGCCGCTGCCGACATCTTCCTTTCCTATAACCGCGAGGATCAATCGCGGGCGAAGCTGTTTGCCGAGGCGTTCGAGGCGCAGGGCTTCAAGGTCTGGTGGGATGTCGGCCTGCGCACGGGCGAGGCCTATGACGAGGTGACGGAAACAGCGCTGCGCACAGCAAAGGCGGTTGTGGTGCTGTGGTCGAAGAAGTCGGTGCAGTCCCGCTGGGTGCGGGCAGAAGCGACGCTGGCGGATCGCAACAAGACGCTGGTGCCCTGCATGATCGAGCCCTGCGAACGGCCGATCATGTTTGAGTTGACGCAGACGGCAGAGCTTGGGCATTGGGCGGGGGAGAAGACAGACCGCGTTTGGCTGGGGTTTCTGGCGGATGTGGCCCAATTGGTTGGGCGCCAGCGCGCGCCTACACTGGCACCCATTGCTGCACCCCTGCCAGATGAGGGGCCAGCAAGCGCCAGCAAGCGCGGTTCTTCTAAAGCCGCACGCCCGTCCGTCGCCATCTTGCCCTTCACCAACCGCTCTGAGGAACGTGCCGACGAGGTGTTTGCGGGCGGCATGGGAGAAGATATTGCGGGCGCATTATCGCTAGGGCGCGGTCTCAAAGTGATCTCGCAAAGCGCCACAATGGCCTACCGCAAGAATACGTCAGACTTGCGCACCATCGGCCAGGAGCTGGGCGCGAAGTACATTCTGGAGGGCAACACCCGCCGCGTCGGGCAAACGCTCCGTGTCACCGCGCAATTGGTGGAGGCGGAAAACGGCGCGATCCTGTGGACGCAAAAATTTGATCGCCCGCTATCGGAACTTGCTGAATTACAGGAAGAGCTGGTCGAGGAACTGGCCGCCCATCTCGGCGTGCAGATCCAGAAGGTCGAGATGGAGCGTGCGCTGAAAAAGCCTGGCGACATCAATGCTTGGGAAGCGGTAATGCGGTCGTGGGCGGCTTATGCGCGCTTTACGACGGAAAGCTTGGCGATTGGGGTGACAGAGGCGCGCCGCGCTGTTTCGCTGGCGCCTGATTACGCGGTAGCGCGCGCAACTTTGGCAATGGCCCTAGCACTCCAATACAATCAGACGGGGTTTCGGGATCGAGCGCTCATCGACGAAGCGGAGCAACTGGCCGACGCCGCTCTGTCGCTCAATCCGAACCATGCAACAGTGCTGTTCCAGGTGGTGAATGTCTTGATCAACGCGGCGCGCCCGAACGAAGCCTTGCCTTTGGCGCAGCGTGCGGTCGCCTTGAATCCAAGCTCAATCGATGCCCGACACGTGCTTGCTTTTAGTTTGACTCACCATAGGCGCTTCGAGGAGGCGCTTGAACAACTTGCGGAAGGCGATCGCGTCGCACCGCGCTCTTTCCAGACTGTGTTTTCACTGGGACATCGGTCTTGGGCGCTCTATGGCCTTGGTCGCCTTGAGGAAGCGCTCGCTTGCGTGAATGAGTATGCCCGCCTCGATCCATCATTTGCTTACCCGCCACTGACCCGCGTTGTGTGCCTGCAGGCGCTTGGGCGCACGGCAGAGGCGCAGGAGGCCGTGCGCAAAGCGCGCAAGGTCGTGCCTAGTGAGGACCTCGACTTCTGGCTTAGACTCATAACTTACAGCTACCTCGCCGAAGTCGACAAGCAGTCCTTCGCCCAGCACTTCACCGACGCCTGGAACGCCACGCCGGAGTAGCCGGGCGCATGACCACGCCGCCGGAAGGATCTCTCTCCTAAAGCTTCGAGGATCAGGCGCGGACGACCGGCAGAATTGGGGCCCAGTGCCGCTTGAATACGGGATGTGGCAATCGGGCTGGGTCGATCCACTCCTGCCGGTCAGAGACGGAGCCGCGATGCGGCGGGAGCTCGCCCAGTAGCCGCCGTTCTGGGTACGCGCCTCAACCCCGAGCCGGAAGCAAAAGCTGCCGACGGGGTAGAGAGCCGTCCATTACATCAGAAACGGACACTCGTTCTCGCCGCCTCGCCCCGACAGCTGCTCCCGCAGACAGGGCAGCATCGCGTCAGAACGATCCTGAGACGCTGAACGTGTAGATGGGCGTAACATTATTAGTGTCGCGGAATTCCCGACCGCTGAACACGCCGCCCGGAAAACGGTTGGGGGCAAAGAAGCGGCGGTCGCTGCGTTGCGGTTGCACGCCGAGATTGTCAGCCGCCAGCCGCACCGTGATGCCGTCGAAGTAAGTCGTCTCGATGAACAGGTCGAGATCACCCGGCCCGAAGTTGAGACTCTCGTCCTCATCGAGCCGAAAATAACGATACTGGCCAACATCGGAATAGTCGCCGCCCCAAGCCAGCTTCAGCGCGGGTAGGTCCTGACGGAAATCGAGGTTCCAATCGTAGGTCGCGACGTTGTCGAGCACGCGCTCCTGTCCCGTGAACGGATCGGTCACCCGGCTGCCGCCTCCTCCTCCGTTGAATTTCAACTGCCCGCCCTTCACGCCGAAATCGTCGAGTGGAAGCGTCGCTTCCAGCCGCGCGCCCCACAGCTCGCCATCGCCGATATTCCCGGCCGCCGTAAAGACACAGCCGGGCCCGTTGATGTTGGTCTGGCAGGCCGCGCTGTTCAGGTCAGGCCGGATCGGGATCAGGTCCTGTGTGTCGTCGATCCGGTCGTATGAAAGCGTCAGCGAGACAGAACCGCGCTGGCCGATGGCGCGCTTCCACTGCAGGCTCGTGCTCCAGTTCTGTTCAGGCTGGAGGTTTGGGTTGCCGATCGTGAGCTGGCCCTGCGTGAGCTGAACATTGCTCGCGAACTCGGAAAAATTGAGCTGCGCGACGCCACGTTCGAGTGAGAGTCGGACCTGATCGACGCTCGTCGGCGTCCACGTTCCGACAACATGCGGCTTGGGATATTCGAAGTCGCGCTCCTGCTGCGCGTCGCCGGATTGTTTGATGGTCGACAGTTCGTAGTTGAATCCGGCTTCGAGAGTCAGCTGCGGGCTTGCACGCCAGGTGCTGTTCACGAATGCCTCGTACCGGTCTTCTTCTATCATCGTGGAGGCGATCGGGAGGTTTCGAGGCGCGAATGGACCGCCTGCGGCGCTGTCGGCGATGGTGCGCACAGTGTCCTGATAGTTGTAGGCGCCCTCAAGCCCCAGTTCGACGGTGAGTTCCTGGCCCAGCTTCTGCGTCCAGACGCCGCGAAGTACATGCTCCCCGCGGCGGTTGTCGGTATTGATACGCGTGGCGCCCTGAGGCGCGCCGGTTGCGTCGACGCGTTCGAAGAGCTCCTGGGGACGCCAGTTCACCAGCGAGTTGACCGTCACAACCTTCAACGAACTCTCGGGAGAGAATTTGTGCTCCCAATCACCGCCCAGATCGAGATAGAGAATGTCCTTCTCGTTGTAGTCATCGGTCTGCAGAGCCACCAGCGCGTCCGATACGTCGCGGATGACCGAGCCGAAGTTGCGCGAGTAGGTCCGCCCCATCACCCGGCTGGTCAGACCGATCGTGTCCCGGGCCGTCGGCGTCCAGGTCAGCGATCCGTTCAGCAGAAGTTCGTCGAGTGTCTGTGCAAAGAACTCGCTCCGTGTGCTGCCCGTCGCGCCAGAGGCGTCGGAAACGGTGATCTCGTTGTCAATCCGCGGCGTTGATTGCGTGACCCGCGCATTGAGCCGCATGCTAAGATCGGGCGTCTTCCAGTTGCGTGTTCCGCCGGCCTGACCGCCGAGGCGGTATCCCGACAGGCCCAGCAATGTCGAATAGGTCGTGCTGACCTGCATCTCCGTGGCCGGTTTGAGGACCACGTTGGCGATTTCGGCGAAGCCGCGGACATCGATGTCGCCGGCCGCCGCAGCGCGTATAAGTTCGACACGGGCGATGTCGCGAGCCGGAATGCGGGCTAGTTCCTCCGAGATCGCCGTCTTGCTGCTCGGACGTTGCCCGTCGATCAGCACATTACCGGCGGTCGATCCGAATCCTCGCAAGGCATCGCCATTGTCGATAAGGAAGCCCGGGAGCTGCCGCACCATATCCAATGCCGTTACGGGGCTAAACTGTGAAAAATAGGCTGGCTCGAACGTTTGCACGCCCGATGTGCTGGCTGCCTGCTGGTCGGAAGCTTCCTGGCCTACTGCCGCCGGTGCCAAAGCAAACACTGCGAAGCCGATCGCCGCGCTACGTACTGCCCACGCCATCCGCAGCCTCCCTTCTTCGCCAGATGTCTTTGCGGTATCGCTTCATTTCGCAGAGAATGAGGCTTGTTTTGACGTCGCGAATTCGAGCAGAACCAGTTCGGGAGCCCGTCGCGAACCAGGGTCACCTATGGAGGGACAAGCGACCACAGAGTGTCGTTGGGTAAGCGACCGACGTCGGTTCGGCCAGCTGACCCGCGCAACCGGCAAAGGTGAGCGCGGTAAGAACGATAGCTAGATGGCGTAGGCGCATCCTATTGGGTCTCCGCTTGTGTCTCCGCAGAACCAACATCCCGTGCAGCGGCCCGCTTTGACGCCTCAAAATCCCCGTCGGACTCCAAAATTCGCGATTTGAGCCGCCCGCGGTGTGTGCTCGGGCTCTGGCCTTACATCTCACGGAAGGCGCGATTGAAAGTTGCGTGCACCGAGTCTGTGAATCGGTGTGGTGTCCGGAGTCCGATCGGCGCGCTACTGGGTTGATTTCGCGTTGGTGGGCGGGGTCATTCATTGGCGCCTGTTTGCGAGCTTCGCGCCCATGCCGCGCAGCAGGGCCTGTGTCAGCCAGAGCTGAGGACACCAGTTGACGTCGAGAATGCGTACGAAGGCCGACGGTTCGACCACGCCGAACGGCCGGCGGTCCAAGCCAATTCGAACGGCGAAGCGCAGACCGGGAGCAAAAACGCGACGACGATCAGAGGGCGTATGACATTGAGCACTCTGTGGTCTAACCATACTCTCTTGTACCGCCGCGGAGACGAAGATGAGCGATGAGTACGGCGCGTTGCTCCTCGGATGCGGAGTCCAGAGTACGGTGCTCGCGTCCGCAATCTGGTTCGCAACAAATAACGCACCCGCCAATCGCCGCCTGGCGCTCGTGCTGCTCGTGCTCGCAGGCATGACGTCGGTCTATGCCCTTGGCTGGGCGGGACGCGCCGAAGCTCCGCCCTGGCTGGCCTTCATGCCGCTCAATATGCCATTGGCGCTTGGGCCCTTGCTGTATGCGTACCTGCGCACGCTCGCGACCGGCCGCGATATCGAACATCCGCTGCGCCACTACGGACCCGCCGCGGCCCACTTCGTCTATTGCTGTGTCGTGCTCGCTCTGCCCACGTCGATGCGGGCCGAATTCAAGGACAACGTCCATGACGCATTCATCAAACCGATGTTTGAAGCCGCAGTTTTGGCATCCCTGGCAGCATATAGTGTCGCAGGATTGCGCCTGCTGGCCGACTACCGGCGATGGCTGGCGGAAGCGCGCTCCGACGCCGATCGCTATGGCGCAAGATGGA
>CANJXY010000154.1 GCA_947478925.1 Hyphomonadaceae bacterium
CACCGACATGATCGACCGCATCGTCGCCCAGGTCGAAGCCCGCGCCAACCTTCTCCGCGCCGCAGGCGAAGCCGCAGCCAAAGCAGCCGAATAGAACGCCGTGCGCACTGCGCGTTACATTGCATCTTGATGGAAAGGCCCTCGTGCAGTCTCGGGGGAAAAGCCAGAAATCTTCCGCCATGATCTCAGCAGGTCCCACCTGCGAGATCGCCCCGCACCCGCACTTGCCGACCCGCCATCCCTCGCGCACTCTCATCGCGAGCAAATCAGGCAGACCTCATGTCCATTTCCCGCCTCGGCAAGTTCATGGTGCTTGCAGCGGCCCTTGCCATCGGCCCCGCCGCGCTGGCTCAGCCGCCGACAGACGCACCCGATGATGGCGCTGCCTTCCAGTGCAGCGACGGCAGCAAGATGGTGCTGTCCTTCGCCGAGACGGGTGACGGCATTGCCGCGCTGGTCTGGCTGCACGGCGCAAGCTACCGCCTCGACTATCTGCCGCCGGAGCCCGGCCCGGTTCAGGTTGCCTGGAGCGATGGCGAGCATTCGCTGACCTGGAGCCCGGGTGTCCGCCTGATGTGGATGGCCAGCGACGCGCACCTGATGTGCGGCCGCGGCGAGCACAAGCACTAAAGCCTAGACCTTCTCGCTGATCCGGATAGCTAGCCTGCAGCCCGTGCGGATGAACGCTGAGAGCAGGGCATAGCCTGGCGCTTCAGCAGCGCCCTCGGCTGCCGCAAGATCCTTGTGCGCGACTTCCTCTTCCTGGAATTTCGCCATCCTCGACGCCAGCTCATCTTCGCCGGCCGCGTTCAGCTCCGTGACCTGATCGCCATAATGCTCCTCGATCACGGTCTCGACGGCTTCGGTGCACGCATGCGCGGCTTTTTCTCCGAGCAGGGCGGTTGCCGCGCCTAGTGCAAAGCCTGCAGCATTCCACACCGGCGACAGCGCCGTAGGGCGCACATGGCCCGCCGCCAGCATCCTGTCGAACGCGTCGAGATGGTCCTGCTCTTCGGCCGCCATACCCTTCAGCTGGCCGATGATGCGCTCCTTGCCATGCTGCCGTTCGAACACGGCGAGCTGACCGCGATAAATCGCAACCGCCCCATACTCGCCCGCATGATCCACGCGCAGCATCTCGGCCCGGCGATCCTTGCGAAGGCTCATGGCTGTATTGGCTCGTTGGCCGTGTCAGCGAGGATCGGCGGCTGGCTCGCCGCATAGAGGCTCAGCCCGGCGAGGATGAGCGACCACACCGCATTCAACCCGGCCATCGACAGGCCCCAGGGCTGGCTCGGCAGGCGCCACAGCGGATCCTTGCACGAGGGGATCGCCTGCGGTTTGCTCAAGAGGTCCATCAGCGAACCGTCGGTCGGCAGCGCGCCTGAATCGATCGCGGAACATCCGGCGGGCCCCGGTGCGATGTCCCACTCGAACAGGGCATGCCAGGTGGCGATGAAAAAACCGACCAGAAAGGTAAGCCCAAGCAGGATCGACAAGGCGCTCATCAGCCGGGGGCCGGCGCCCCGCCAGTTCAGGACAATGGCGACAATGGCGACCGGGGTTGCGGTGAAATACACATATCTCTGCCACCAGCACATTTGGCAGGGGGCCTGATTGTGGAAAAACTGCAGGTAATAGGCGAAGGCCAGAGACGCCGCCGACGCAAGGAGGGCGACCAGTGGCCACCTAACCCTGTCCAGCGGCAACTTGTTCATGAATCAACGTTATCCGGGGCTGACACGGCGACAATGCGACCAAACGGCATGCGCCGCGCACGTTATGCTCGGGCTGCAATGAAAACGTGGCGCCTTCTTCAGGTTATTTCCGTTCCGACGCATGATAATCGCTGTTAGACCCCGAATTGCCGTAAGCGCGGACGCCAAGCTCCCCCATGACCGAAGCCACCACCATAGACCCTGCTGTGGCGCCCGCTGCGCACACTCCCAAGGCCAAGGGGCCGCTGGGGGCGCTCTATAACTGGGTCATACGTCTGGCCGGCGGCAAGCATGCCGAGCCCGCGCTGTTCTGCATCGCATTCGCCGAAAGCTCGTTCTTCCCGATTCCGCCTGACGTCATGCTGGCCCCGATGTGTTTCGCCCGGCCCGAGCGTTCGTACCGATACGCGATCGTCTGCACGATCGCCTCCGTGCTCGGCGGCATTTTTGGCTACGCGCTGGGCTTCTTCCTCCGCGAATGGCTGCTGACCTTCGAGATGTTCCAGCAACAGCTGGCCGCCTTCCAGGGGCAATTCGACCAGTGGGGCCTCTGGGTCATACTCGTCAAAGGCGCGACGCCCATTCCCTACAAGCTGGTGACGATTGCGTCCGGTCTTGCCCTGTTCAGCTTTCCCATCTTCATCGCGGCCTCCGTCGCGACCCGCGGCTTCCGCTTCTTCCTCGTGGCGTGGCTGTTCAAGACTTTCGGCCCGACGCTCGCCCCCGTAATCGAAAAGCGTATCGGCCTCTTCATGCTGATATTCGTGGTGATCCTTATCGGCGGCTTCGCGGCAGCGGCCCTGATCCACTGACGCTGATTCACCTATCCTCAATACAAATTCGACCGAAATTTACGCAATCCGTGAACCGGATGTTTGCGATCCCCGTGAGACAACGGTCCGTCGCGAAGGATAGTCCCTCGCGGCGTGTATTCAGTTCCGGGCAATCGCCATGCGCACGCTCCGTCGTATCCAGGCTGTCTCTGTGCGGGTAGCTCCGCACTGGTTCCTGTGCGTCTTTCTGGGCGCCTACCTCGCCATGCAGATGGTGACGTCGCACACCTTGCTCGGCTAGGCCAACCGAGCCGCTGGTCAACGCGAATTCCATGCGCTAATCAGTCCGCCCGCGCGGGAGTGGCGGAATTGGCAGACGCAGTGGACTCAAAATCCACCGTCCTCACGGACTTGTGGGTTCGACCCCCACCTCCCGCACCATCATTTGTCAGCGAAGCCAAAGCCTGAAATGCGGCTCGCGATGCCCGTGTCGCCATCGACGATAACGGGGTCGCCAAACGCACCGTCATCGGCGGCCGCCGCCATCAGGCGCGCGACTTCAAGATCATCATCTGCCGCTTTTACCGCAACCTGCCCGACGCGGGCCACAGGCCCCGACCTGGTTTCGGCTTCGTCAGGTCCGGGTACCAAGGCTGAGCTCATCAAAGCAACCCGGATTACCCCAAAGAGAAGTGCGTTCATGGCGGGCATCCATTCAGTCTGCCCGTAAAACTCCGCACAAGGGGAGACGTTCCCCTGTCAGCGGAGGGACATGATCTCCCGCGCCGCCCGCTCGCCCGCGTCGATCGCGCCGTTCATCGAGCCCATGGCCATGACGCTGGTGTGCTCGCCTGCGAACACCAACCGTCCGTCCAGCTCGGGCCGTGCGCCGACGCCCGCGAAGCTGGTGTATTGCCCGGTGAGACAGCCTGCATAGCTTCCCCGCGTGTGCGGATGTGTCGGCCAGAAAAAGCTCGCGCGCACCTTCGGTGTCAGCGATCGCGCGATCTTTGGCGCCAGGGACTCTAACCCCGCTTCCAGCCGCGCCAGCGCTTGCGCCTCTTCCAGCTTTGCAGCATCGCTCGAGAGAAAGTTGGTCAGCACGCCGCCAACGCCCGGCTGCGCCGCGCTCGTATCCCACACGAGTTGAAAGTCGCGATCGGAATAAATCGTCCCCGTCACCGGCGCTGGCACGCCTGCGATGCCTTCCTGCCACGGCCGCGAAGATGTGCCGACCGCCAGCTTGGCGTTCGCGCCATAGCCCAACTCATTGATCACCGTCATCTTGTCTGCCGGTAGCGCAAGTCCTCCCAGCCCCTTCATGGTGCGCAGGCGCGTGAAGGGCAGGGCGAAGATAACGCGCGCGTATGTCTTCTTCAGCGGAACGTCGCCTTCCGGCCGGAAACTCAGCTGCACGCCATCGCCATCGCGTGACACGGCATAGAGTTGGTGGCTGAGGTGGATTGTCGTCTTCTCAGACAGCGGCGATGCCGAAAGCCGCGCGGCCAGCACGTCCGTCAACGTCGAGGACCCGCCAGCGATGCGGAAGGCGCCGTCATGCCTACCCAACATCGAGAAGGCCTGCTTCGGGGCCGTTCCAATGATGTCGACCAGGTTGAGAGAGGATTGCTGCTCCACCGGAATGCCGAACTCGGACTGCCAGGCTAATGCCAGCAGGTCGATCACCCAGGACTCAGTCGTCGTCGCGAGTCTCTTCAGGTATTCCGACAGCGGCAACGCATCGAGTTCATGGGCGCGTGCCGTCCACTCGCTCGCGCCATCTAGCAGAGCTGCCTGATCCGCCGCGATGCGCGCGGCCACCGGCAGGAAGGCGCCCGTCGCCGCCACCGGATCGATGAGGTCGGCGTCGGTGAACTGCTTGCCGCCAATATCATAGACCGTACTCGCGACCTCGCCTTCGAGACCCAGCCGCTCCAGCCCGACGCCAAGCTCTGCGCATAACCGGATCAGCGCTTCGTCCGCCGAGCTCACGAATTCGCCGCCCAGCTCGCAGAACTGGCCCTCCGGCGTGAAGTCGCGCAGCGTGTACATGCGCCCGCCCAACCGGCCGGTGGATTCGAAAATCTCCGTCGGCACGCCGGCGCTCGCAAGACGCCACGCCGCCACCAGGCCCGAAACGCCGCCGCCCACAATCGCGACCGCCCCGGGATCGCCATCAAGCGCAGGCGGCTCGTCCGAGGTCGCTGCAGGTGATGGCGTACATGCAGCGGCGGCGGCCATCAGCGCGAGCGCGGCGCGGCGACTGATCGCACGCATCGGCGGCGTGGTCTCGCCCAGGGTCCGGCGCGCCTCTGCCAGTGCCCCTTCAATTTCTTCAAACAGACGCGTGCGCGTCATTCGTCACGTCCCCGGTTGCGTGGTCAGATGTAAGCCGCGCGTCGCTCCGAAAAACAAGAAGGGCCGCCTGGCGCATGCCGGCGGCCCTTCCCGTCATTGAGCGGGGCGCAACAGCCCCTGGCATTCAAGTCCGATCAGGCGAAACCGCGAACGAAGGTTGCTCCGGACGACAGGTCGCACGACAGGGCCAGGCCCCAACTCACAGTGACTGACATCGGATCACCTCCTTTCGCAAAATTGACGATGAAGAGAACATGATGTGGCCCGCCACTTCACGCAAGAGGCAACACCAGCATCGTACTGTTCGGGTGGGCCTCAACCCGGTCTCACCACAGAGAGGGGCATTTCTGTTCGCGCCTCGACCAGCACGATCCGTCCCTCGACCCGCGCATAGAACTGTCCGGCGGGCGCCGTCGGCAGGTTGATCGCGCCAGGATCGCGGATCACCAGCACGGAATTGGGCGAGACGCGCCGCCCGGGCAGGCTGAAATCGGGCAGCGGACGCGGACCCGCCGGCACATCGGCGGTCGGATCGGTTGGTTGCGCCGGCAATACGTTCTCAACCAGCTCCGAAGCTCCATCCACCAGCACAAAGCGACCTTGCACCCGCGCATAGTATTTTCCCGGCGGCGCCGGCGGCAGCAGGTAGGCCTCCGGCGATGTCACGACGGCTGTCGACGAGCGCGCAACCCGCATGTTGGGCAAGGCTGCCGCTGCCAGGTCGCGTTCGCGCTGCACGCGCTGGCGATCCTGCTCGGCCTGCAACAGCAGCGCGTTGCGCTGTCGCTGGTAGTCGAGATCGTGCAATCCGCGCTCGGCTTCAGACACACCCGAGCCCGGCAAGGCCGCCCGCGCCCGTTCGCGGTCCCGCGCCGCGCCCAGATCATCGGCCTGCCGCTGTTCCAGCGTTTGCAGCTGTTGTTCCAGCGCCTCGAAGCGCGGCAACGTTTCAGCCTGCGCAAAAGCCGGCGCGGCCGAGAGGGCGAGACCTGCAAGAAGGACGATCCGGATCATCTCGCCAGCATAACATCAATCCATGTGGTCTGCATTGGCAGGGGTCAGTCAACAGACCGAGATGGAACCGAGCTCATGAGCAGATTGTGAAAAAGCCTATGCAGACATGCAGGTGATCGGCGTGCTGCGCATTGTCGTCGGAGCTCTCTCCGAGCCGGTCAATCTTGAACCCCGTCGCGAGGCCGCGCCCGGTCGTGAGGTCTAGCTGCTTCTACTGATTGTGCTGTGGCGGCGTCAGAAGGTTGAACACCCACCATCCGGCAATCGACATCGCGCCCGTGACAACGGCCGTTCCGATCAGGCGACACACGTGAAGCGGGGATGATCCAGTCCGTGATGAGATAACGTGTGACCTGGCAGGACGTTTCATCGATTGACACACCTTCCGCGTCGGCCAGACTCACGTCAGCCGCAGAAGACGGCACGAGAACGATACCGGGAGAGATGCTCATGAATTTGAACAGGGTTTTCAGCCTGTCCGTGATGGCGTGTGCAAGCGCTGTGTCTGCAAGCTGCATGTCGACGGCGCCGGTCGTGCCGGTAACACTTGCAGGCCAGCCCTGCGCGCGCCCGCCGGTGATGCATTGCCCGGACACGGGCTGCGGCGCGATGGTGACGGAGCAGGGCCCGGTTGCCGGTCCTGCCGAAGGCCGCCGCTATTTCATCGACTATCCGTGCGACCTGAAGCCAGACGAGAAAGTCACCGTGGTGATGAGCCTCCACGGCTTCGGTTCCTACGGCAACTGGCAGCGAAACTACTTTCCGATCATGGACTATGTGGACAAATACAGACTTGTCGTCATCACGCCGAACTCGACGACGCAATCATGGTCCGCGGCCGACGACGACTATCTCCAGAAAGTCGTCGACACGACGCTCGACGATGTCGGCCGCAAGAACGTGAAAGCGTTCTGGCTCGTCGGTCATAGCCAGGGCGGGATGACGTCGCGCCGCATCGTCTGCTCACCCTACTTTGCAGGCAAGGTCGATGGCTTCCTGTCGCTCTCGGGCGGCCGGGTCGGTGGACAGCCGGGTCGCAACGCTGCCGGTTTCGGTCCCTCGCCGCAGGTTGGCGCCGCTGCCCCGCCGCCGCGTCCGCCCGCCGCTCCGCCCGCAGGCAGCCCGCCGCCGCCACCGGCCACTGACCCGACCTGCGATTTCTCGCACATCTACACGACCGGCGAATACGAGATCGCAGCGTTGCCCGAAATGTCCAGCTGGGCTGCCAAGTATGGCTGCGACAAGCGCGTCCGCGAGCAGGACATCGTCGATGCCAAGGCCGGCTATGTCTACGACACCAGCCGTCAGAACCCCGCCAACAAGGGCTGGGGCCGACCCGCAGCTCCGGGTAAAGCGGAAGAGTTCGACTTCACCGGCTGTAAGGATGGCCGCGTCGTCGCTGACGTGATGCGCATGGACAAAGGTCACACCGAAGGCCTCGAGCCGCACGTCACCGAACGGCTTTTGAATCTCATGCTCAGCGCGAAAGGCGGCAAGATAGCCGCCAGCGTCGGCTAGCCGCGCAGGAAGTCTGCTGCCTCCCGCCATGGCGCGATGGACCAGTAGGACGTCGCAAGACCGGACGGCGAGGGAAGGACAAACACCACAGGCCCTTCGCTCGGCGGCTGCCGTCCGAGCGCGATCCTGCCCGTTGCTTTGCCCAGCCACAGGCTCGCCGCCATCTTGCTGGTGAAGGCGAGCCCGTGCGGCCTCAAGCGCGCGACCTTTCGCCTGAACCCGGCCACGTCGAAC
This sequence comes from Hyphomonadaceae bacterium, assembly GCA_947478925.1. Classification (GTDB taxonomy): domain Bacteria; phylum Pseudomonadota; class Alphaproteobacteria; order Caulobacterales; family Hyphomonadaceae; genus UBA7672. Next base: position 7,616 of record CANJXY010000154.1, read on the forward strand.
GCTTCGCGTGCAATATCCGCATCGACGCCCCATCCGGTCTTGCAGAAATCTGTCAGACCGACATCGTGATCAAGCATCAGCGGAAACTCATCCGGCGTATACAACCGTGGTGTGATCCCTGCCTCGTGCAGTGCGCGCCAGAAGCGGTTGCCGCGATGCGCATAGTAGGCGCCCACCGCCGCCGACTTCGGCCCCGCCGCCGTACCGACGAACCATAGCCTTAGGCCGGGCGCGAGCCGGTCCGGCAGGATGTGCGCAGCCTCTCGCGCTGTAGCTGAGCGCGCCATCAGTTTGTCTTGCCCATGCTGCCCACACGCCGAACAGTCTCCGGCAGGCCCGCAGACTGTTCCGGCGCAGGCTTCTCCAGCGGCACAGGATGAGTGCGGATCGCGGAGGCCGTCGCTGCCGCATCCAGCCGCATAAGCCACTGCCGTTCCGCCCGGTCCCATGTTGGCGCTACCGAATCGAAAGGCCGACGCTCGCGGTCCAGTCGCGCCTGATGCAATATTACGTCATCGCGTCGCGTCTCGGGAAGCGGGTCACTATACGCCAGCTGTGCGGCGTCCGCGTCATCCACACGCAGCCAGTCGTCCTCCGCCACGGGTTGCAACCCCAGCAGACGCGCCGCCAGCG
>CANJXY010000155.1 GCA_947478925.1 Hyphomonadaceae bacterium
CAATGAGGCCGCGGCGCGTCCAGTGTGAGCGATGCATGCTGTCTCTCCCCGTGTCGCGATTTGACCGGGTAGATCGCAGGAAATCAAGGCTGTTCGCCAGCATACGCGGGCAGTCGACGGACCAACGCAGGCCCGTCAGGGAAACGCAGCGCGATCAGGTGTCCAGGTTGCTTCAAGTAGCGTCTCGATCAGCGTCAATCCCGAGGCCGACAGCCGATCGCCTGTCGAGAACTTGTAGGCCCGGGCGTAGGTCTCAACCGCACGGCTCATCCACGCCAGATACTGGAATGCTTCCTCAGTCAGGGCCTGCCCTGCCGTCTGCTTCATGCTAACTAACGTTGAACCGACCGCGGGCGACGCCCGCAGCCCCCGCTGGCGCTGTTGCACGCCCGGGGCGTCCCGCGACCATTTTTTCCCAACTCAACAACTCAGAACTCAGAACCCTAAAGTGTCCGGGCAAGACGGAAGCCGAGAATGAAGTACCGGAGCGCTGGATCGAGGCTGTCCCGGCCCGCGGAGCGGAGGTTCTCTGGATCGTTGATCCAGGAGCCGCTGCGGACCACACGGTCCGAGCAATCATTTTTTGTGAACGCGCGCCCATCACTCGGTTGGCCCGCCGCGTAGCTGTCTTCGTAACAATCCTCGACCCACTCTGCGGCATTGCCGCTCATGTCGAAAAGGCCGAAGGCATTAGCGGCAAATGCCCCAACGGGCGACGTATTGAGATATCCGTCATTGCAGCTGCTCGTATCCCAGCCCGTGTATCTGCTCTTAGCCGTCGCGTCAGCCCCGTTCATGTAGCGGCAGCCTGCCGCTGCATCGGCCCCAAAGCTATACGGCGTCTGCTGTCCCGACCGCGCAGCGTATTCCCACTCGGCCTCGGAGAGCAGGCGATAGGTCTCACCCGTCTGCTGCGACAACCAGGCAGCATAGGCCTTTGCATCGTCCCAGGAGACGCAAACCACCGGCTGGCCGCCCGACTGAATAAACCCCGGAAAGATCCAGGCCGCGTTGGCCGGTTGCGCCCACTGACCATCGCCGTGGGCATCGACATAGCAGTCACTGACTATCGCGCGGCCCGTCGCATCGAAGAAGCGGCGATACTCCGCCACCGTCACTTCGTATTTCATGACAGCGATCTGGGTGCCAATCGTCACTGTCCGCGTGGGCCCTTCATCAGCCCTTCGACCCGCTTCGCTAACAGGCGAACCCATAGTGAAGCTGCCGGTCGGCAGAGCGACGAGTTCAGGGGCTTCGGTCCCGTCGTTGAGGCGATCGCGGAAGGTCCGCTCGGCAACTGGCCGGCCAGACTGTGCGGCGGCAAAGGCCGCGGGGGATTTGTCGAGTAGGGCCGAGACCGTGCCAATGGGTGTAGCGGGGGATTTGTTGAGCAGGGCGGAGACCGTGCCAATGGGTAGGGAAGCCGTCGGTCCAGGCGTGGCATTCGGCAGTGCCGGACGCGGCGCAAAGTAGATGTCATCATCAATCTGGTTCGAATACCAGGGCCTCCGGTCGCTGCCGCGCATTTTTCCAACGCTGCGCGAGGCGGCATCGAAGGCTGTCAGATGCGTCCGCCCGGGCAGCACAAGCTGCGCTGCGAGGGCGGATGCGAAAGCGCCATCGTCAGGCGAGGACGTGCCCTCCGCCGTCGAATACGCGATGAACATCCCCGGCCCCGCCGCAACTGCGTTGAATGCCTTGTCCGGATCAGCGCCACCCTTTGACCAGGGGAGTTCGGAGCGACAGGCATCGAAGACGACGAAGATCGCCTTCGCCTTGCTGCGCTGGAGAATGGCGATGATGTCATCCAGCGGGATGCCTTCAGCGACCAGATCGTCCGGCGTCTCGATCGCCGTGCCGACGGGGATCATGTAGTTGCGCCGTCTGTCGCCCACCAGTGCCGAAGCGCCGTGGCCGGAATAGTAGAAGAAACCGACCGCGTCCGGCCCGGCCTGCTTGAGGCGATCGGCGAGGGCGCGCACCTCCTTCAGAAGATCGGTGCGGTTCTGATCTTTTCGCTGAATGACCGAGAAGCTACCCGTCCGAAGGGCGCCGCTGATATTGTCGGCGTCGTCATAAGGCCGGTTAAGTTTAGTCAGCGCGCCAGAATAGGCTTCATTGCCCACGACCAGGGCAAGCCGGGTCTCGGCCTGCGCATATCCGCTTGAGGCGAACGCAATCCACGCTAGCATGGCGAGCATGACACGATGCATCGAGACCCCCTGCCAACCCGCTTCCAAAGGATGGGCGATGAAAGCTAGCCCGCGGCGGCGCTGGAATCCAGCCAGCATGGCACAGGCGACACTTCTCGGTCTCGCCCTTGTCGCTGTGTCGCCCCTTGCGCACGCGCAGGCCGGCGAAGGCTCGTTCTGTACGACGCAGGATTTCGACGCGTTTCTCCAGACGCTGAAGCCTGTCCAGGGGCGGCTCGCCCTGACTGTCTCGCCGGCAAAACAAGCCTACAAGATCGGTGAGCCCGTCCGGTTTTCAATCACGTCGCCGGTGAAGGGTGATCTGCTGGTGATGAGCGTCGACAGCAAGGGCGTGGTGTTTCCGATCTTTCCTAACCCACATCAGGCTGCGGGCAGTGGCGCAACGATAGAGGCGAACAAGACGCTGACGCTGCCCGAACCCGACCAGGGTTTTTCCTTCGAGACGCAAGGCCCTGAAGGCGCAAGCCGGTTGATCGCAATCGTTCGTCCGGCGGGACGCGACCTTCCCCTGCCCTGCGCGAGGCCGCTTACAAAGGGCATCGAGATCAGCGTCAAGAAGGGTGCACCAAGCAAAAACACTCCTCCGCCATTGCCGAAAATCTTTCAGGGCTGGGGGTATGCCGACATTGCCTACAAGGTGATCGCAGCCTCTCCCCAATGACGGAACGTCGTTTGTTGAAGCAGCCGCACCTGGTGTGAAGGACTGCTCCGTGACCGCGACGCCTGATGTACCCGCCGCTCCGCGGCATGGTCGTGCTTACCATCGCGGCTCAGGCTGATACGCCATGTCAGCGACAACTTTGCTGGCGTCGCCGCGCGCAGCGTATCGTCCTATGAGCGAACCTTTCGCGTCATCGAGGGAGACAACGCGACAGAGGCTCCAGCGTTTGTCGTTGTCCCGGCTGACGCGATAGAGGCGCCCGTTCATGCGGCAGTACATTTCATCAGGCTTGCGTAACGCAGTCCATTTGCAATCTGCCCCCGAAATCAATCGCTCTCGAAGGGCTTCGCGTTCGGCTTCACGCGCGTTCTTATAGTTCTCCGCATGCTCGCGGCGTCTACGCTCAGTCTCGTCTTGGACGAACTCCTGCAAGAGCCGGACAATGGCAACCATCTCGGTTCCAGCGCTGCGCTCGCGTTCATACAAAGCGAGACAGTGCTCTTTCATGTCCTCGTCAGGATAGGGATCGTACCCTTCCTCATGCATCGCACCCATCCTCTGGGCGACATCCGTCATAGTGAGCTGCGGCCCTGATAAGGTATTCAGATAATCGCGGAGATCGTCGATCGGGATCCACGTACGCGCGGCCGCTTGCAGCACGGCTTCACGAGGGCCTTCCCACTTCTGCCAAGGGGACTGCCCGCGATCCACTGCCCGAAGAATATCCTTGGCCAGCTTGTCGACGAAGTGCGGATCACGGATGTGTCGAAGCGACGGACTCTTCGCATAATCGAATACCAGGGATCGAATGATGTGGAGCCTCTCGTCGTTTGGCATGACTCGCGACGCCTCACGTAAATGCAGGACGATTGTCGGGATAACTATAGCATCCCGTCTATCCTCATCTAGACGATCACGAGCGAAATGCCCGGGCGAAGCTTGTCGGTCGAACGCATCGGATGCGCTGGTCTGGCCCTGACCTGCCCCCGGAATTTCATACTGAGCGAACTGCGCATGACGTCCTTTGGGCGATGTCCCTCAGCAACGCAGCGTCATCGGTGAACAGCTAAACCGGATCGACTCTGCCGGATCGCCACAATTTGCGCTTGGCCAAGTCGGGGCCCGAAGGCGACACTCGGTCCGTGACGATGGCGTGGCGCGGTGGTCGGCCGTGATCGCGCCGGCTAAAACTGCCGCGACGCGACTGTACCAATAGCGAGTGCGGACGCTGACGCAGAACCTGTCAGACCATCGGCGGTCCGAACCTAGCGTGGCTCGGACCGCCAACGTTCTCAGCGATCGGCAGGGCGGTTTCCCTCATTAATCGATAGGTCGAGCTTGTCGGAGAGGAGCATCGCCATCACAGCCTGCACCAGCGAGCCATTGGCGCTGCCGCCACCGTCTGCACCGGAGCCCGAGATCGACACTTTCGGCACGACGTCGACGCCCGAAGTCTCCAGCGCCTGAGCGAAACGCTCCGCGACCTGGCGGGCGAGCTGATACCGCGCGCCGCCGGACGCCGCGACCTGCTTCTCGATCGCTTCAGCCTGCGCCAAGCCGACCTTCGAAACGCGCTCGGCCTCGGCTCCGGCAAGCGAGACGACCTTGCTTGCTTCACCTTGTCCGAGGAAGCTGATGCGGTCGGCTTCCGCTCGAGCGAGAGCACGGGTCTGCTCGGCCTCCTGCATTGAGCGCGCAAGGTTGGCTCGACCCTCGTTCTCCTTCACCTGGATCGACAGCTCGGACTGCGTGATCGCCGTCTGCTGCTGGGCATGGGCCTCGGCCTCGCGCAGCTCGCGTTCCTTCTGCGCAGCCAGCTTTTGCCGTTCATAGGTGCCGACCTGTTCGTTAGCGATCTGGCGCTGCCTGAGCTGCAGCAGAATACGCTCGATCTGATCGTCGCCATTGGCGCTGGGTCGTGGCGTGCCGATCAGTACTTCCTGAAGTTCGAGGTTATAGTTGGCGAACTTCTCCTTCATGTCGAGCGAGGAGGTTACTTGGATCTCGCTGCGTTCCTGCAGGAGTTCGATCAGGGTACGCGTCTGCGCCACGTTCTTGAAGTAGGCCGACACCATTGGATCGAGTGTCTGCTCGACCAGTTTTTTGATGTCGCCGAAACGCTGAACCACCAGCGGCGCCTTGCGGTAGTCGATATGGACAACCACCGACAGGGGAAGCGTAGGTTCGAACGCATCGCGCGTGATGAGCGAGACCTCGGCAAGGTTTTCATCGAGCTTGTGAGCGCCGTAGACGCTCTTTTCCCACTTCAGGATGAAGTTCGTAGTCGGCACCATCATCACCTTGCCGGCGTAGGTGTTGAAAGCGTACTTGCCGGGCAATAGAGGGTCGCGCCATACGCCGCGCTGATTCCGCTCCACCAGCTCGCCATGGCGGTAGTTTTCGCCAGACATATCGACACCCTCGGCGCCGGTGTAGGAGACGACCACGCCGACATGGCCAACCTCTACGACGGTCTTCGGAATGAGCTCCACCGTCGCAAACAGGCGATTGATGAAGTACGTGCCCTCAACCAGAACTTGGAGCTGGCGACCGCGGCGGCCACCCGCTGCGAGGAACTTCTCGGGATCCTGGAAGCTATTGTGGAAAGCGTCGGCGACTTCCAGGTCGGCGCCTACGGCTGGCGCGATGATCTCACCCCTAGCGAGGCCGGGACCGTCGTGTACGGTGACGATACCGACCTCGTCATCATGGTCCTTGATAACGACTGGTTCGAAGCCGCCTCGCGACGCAATGATCTCGGCCATCTGGTTGAGCATGGCGCTCTCATCGCGATGAAGACGCAGGGCATAGGAGTGATCCTTGGTGACGACCACAAACTGCGCCAGGTTGATCGCATAGGCGCCTTCGCGCAGCATCGAGCGCTGCGGCCCTTTCTGGCCGCCCTTGGCAAGAAAGCTGCGCGTGTCCTGATAGTCGACGCCGCCGGCATTGGACGCGAGAGTCTGGCCCGCTTCGAGCGGGCTGCCGTCGCGAGCGAAGATGTAGCCGATGCGGCCCTGCGGGATAGTCACGAGCGGTGCGATGTGCAGCCGGTATTGAAACGGAAAGAAGAAATGCACGCCACCGCGCAGGACGTCGGGCTGGTAGCCGGCTTCGCCCTTAAGCGCGATGAGGCCGCTCTTCACGGAGCCTTTCATGCTCCATAGTTTTTCGACGACGCCCGTCCGGTTGTTGGCGATGTAGCGGAAGGTGCCCGACCAGACGATCACGCCGGCAAGCACAACTAAGCTGAGTGATAGGGCAATGATCTGGATAACGGGATCGGTGAGCGAAGACATGACAGTCCCAAAGGTGACGTGCGCGAACGTGCGTACGCGTGGAATATGGCATACGCCGGACCCGCTTTCACGCAGCGCAGGAGGCGCCGCTGTCCGGAAAAAACATTTCGCCAACACTTGCAGGAGCCATTGCTTTACACTGTCAACCGCCGAAAAAGCTGCCGCGTGGGTACAGGGTCGTCCAGTGGGCGCGATTTCACAAACGCTGCCCACCACGGCTCAGCGCCTCTGGGCGATGAACGTGCATTCGTAATCTTTGGACTGACTGGCCGGAATGCTCCAGCATTCAAGTCGTTCGTGATGTTGGTTAGCTGTGACGCAGTTTGCGTGTGAAGCGGCGCCCTCGGATGCCCCCCTGCCCCAAAACAGGTTCAATGCGAGAGCGCCTATTGGCGTCCGGACCCCGCGCCTTTTCAAGGGCAAGCGGCCTACCCGAATAGCTCGTTTAGGTACGCAGCCATTCGCACACCGGCCTGGGCGAGTCGCCGGTCGATGGTGGGGTTATGCTGGTAGGCATAGGACCATGAGAGCTGGTCGCCTTCGGGATAAATGGTATCGCGAATGGCTGCGCTTTCCGCAATCCAGGCGCGCGGGTCGGGCGTCGCCCATTCCTGCTGTTCGACCGGCGTGATGAGGCGCCGCAGAAACGACGCGTACTCGGTGAAGGACAGCTGGCGACGGTCGATCAACCCTGAATCCCAGACGGCGTGCAGGTTGGTCTGCTCCCCGAACAACGTCACCCGAACATCATTGCCGCCCTTGTCGGCGCCGTTCCCGGCATGAAGGGGTTGGTGCAAATCGCCGATGATGTGAATGGTGAAACGAAGCGCCAGCTGCTTGTCGGCAAGCGCAGCCTTGGGATCCTTGAGCGTCTCCCGGAACTTCCGGAGCGCGGTCACTGCATCTCCCTCGGAAGGAGCGCCAACATCGGCGTAGAACTTGCGTGGCGGCACGGTGACATAGTGCCAGGGGTTGGCCGTGCTCTGCCAGAAAGGATCGGGGCTCGAACGCATCTCGTCGGCCCATGTGGACGCCTCGGCCAGCGTCTCCGAACCGATAATCTCGCGGATCGCGCGTGCGGCTGTCGGCGTAAGGAGAGGCTCGGCGATGGCGCCTGTGACGCGGTGACCATTCTGGCCCCACGCATGTGCCGGCGAAGGGAATAACAAGACCAGCAGGACGGCGAGGAGTGCGCGCATGGAGTGCCCTAGGTAAGCATGAGCAGCTGGCATGCCATTGCGACGGCTGGATGAAAAGAGAGGGCGAGGGTGTCGGCAGAAACCCGGGGCTGTACAGGCACCGGCCCTCCCGCCGTCAGAGCGAAGGCTGCATACTCATGACGAGCGAACCTACGGTCTCCATTGACTGCATCAGGCGGTAAAGTTCGGAACCCCGATCAAGCGATAGGTCCATTCATTCGCGATCAGGCAGGGCTGAAGCGTATCAACGTCTCAAGGTAACGACGTCGCCTGAATTGGCGCTTGCTCCGCGCTCCCCATGATCGTGCGGCCTATCTTCTCGGCCATATCGCGCACCGGATCATGGCCTCGTAGGATTTCACCTGCTCGGCGATGCGCGACACAGCGAGCTCGGCGCAATCAGCGTCGCCATTAAAGGCAGACAAACGAGCACCCCGAAGATCAGCCCGAGGATCCTTGCTCATTTGCCTGGCCGGCGAAGCGGCAACACGTCTCCCCCCTTACCAGAGTGCAGGTGAGGACGCATGATACGCTCGCCGACAGTCCCGGCGCTCGTATTGTTGGGAGTTCGATACAGTTGGCTCGTGGCGGCGCCAGCCAGCTACCCCATGGGGTCTGCCAGCAGATGAGCGTGCCGAACTTGAACTCGTTGATATCTGAGGCCGCGACAAAAACGATGCGGCGCCGACCGGATCTGGTGGGGGGAGACCCGGTCAGCGCCGCTTTCGTGACAGAAGGCTGGTCACCCATCCGTCACGGGTAGACGTTGCGACTGACGTCATTGTATCGCCACGGCCGCAACTCTAGGAAATCATAGGAACATGGTGCGCTGATCAGAATCTGACGCGGCAGCAGTTAA
>CANJXY010000156.1 GCA_947478925.1 Hyphomonadaceae bacterium
ACGACCAGCAGGCTGACCATCGGATCGGCGGGAAGCGTGTAGGCGGAGACCGCCGTGAGCGCCATGGTCCATGCCTTCGGGTTCACCCACTGGAACAATGAGGCCTGGATGAATGTCATCGGCCGGGCTTTTGCCTCTGTATCGCCTTTTGCGCCCGGAGGCGCCGATGTTGCGATCTTCCATGCCAGCCAGAGCAGGTAGGCGCAGCTCGCATACTTCAGAATGGCGTGTGCAACCGGGTAGAGCTCGAACACCTTCGCGAGGCCTGCGCCGACCAGCACGATCATCAGCGTGAAGCCGATCGAAACGCCCAGCAGATGCGGGATCGTCCGCACAAATCCGAAATTTGTGCCCGACGCCATCAGCATCAGGTTGTTCGGCCCCGGTGTGATCGAGGAGACGAAGGCGAAGGCGGCAAGCGCCGTGAAGAGCTCTGCGGTCAACATTTCGCAACAATATGTCGCCGGGCGTTGCATGTGCTTGCGTTATGAGGGGCCGGCGAGCTATTTCGGCAATCTATGGCGAAAATGGATGAGATAAATCGCAGAATATTGCGTGAACTGCAGGCCGACGGCCGCATCACCAATTCTGACCTGGCGTTGAAGGTGGGCCTGTCTCCCTCGGCCTGCCTGCGCCGGGTGCATGAGCTGGAGAAGGACGGCGTAATTGCGGGCTATCGCGCGGTGGTGAACCGGTCGGCCGTGGGCGGAGGCTTCACAGCCTATGTTGCGGTCGGCCTGTCTGAGCATCACAAGCGCAACCAGCGCAATTTCGAGAAGGCGATGGCGACCGCGCCGCAGGTTCGCGAGTGTCACAACGTGACCGGCACGATCGAGTACATCCTGCGCGTGGAGGTCGAGGATCTTGCGGCCTACAAGCACTTCCATACGGAAGTGCTGGGCCAGGTCCCGGAGGTTGCCAGCATCACCAGCTACATTGTGATGGGCTCGCCCAAGGACGAGCGGGCGTAGGTCGATCGCGCCTAGCGCGGCTGCTTCTTCACGAACTCGGACTTCAGCTTCATTCCGCCCAACCCGTCGATCTTGCAGTCGATGTCGTGGTCCTCATCGACCAGGCGGATGTTCTTGACCTTGGTGCCTTGCTTCACGACCTGCGAGGAACCCTTGAGTTTCAGGTCCTTGATCAGCGTGACCGTGTCGCCGTCTTCCAGCAGGTTGCCGTTTGCGTCCTTGTAGACGCGTGGCCCAGCGGCGACGGAAGCTGCGGCCGGCGACCATTCATGCGCGCACTCGGGACACACCAGCATGGCGCCGTCCTCATAGGCGAGGACAGACGCGCAAACCGGGCAGGGCGGCAGCACGTCTGACAAGATCAGGCCTCGACAGTCGCGCGCGCGAAGCGCTTGCGGTCGTTCGGGTCGAGATAGACCTTGCGGAGACGGATGTTCTCCGGGGTCACTTCGACCAGCTCGTCGTCCTGGATGTAAGCGAGCGCTTTTTCCAGCGTCATGCGGATCGGCGGTGTGAGGCGTACCGCTTCATCCGTGCCCGAGGCGCGGACGTTGGTGAGCTTCTTGCCTTTCAGCACATTCACTTCGAGATCATTGCCGCGCGTGTGCTCGCCGACGATCATGCCTTCATAAACCTTGATACCCGGATCGATCATCATCGGGCCACGGTCTTCAAGGTTCCACAACGCGAACGCGACGGACTCGCCCGAACCATTGGAGATCAGCACGCCGGTGTGGCGGCCGCGGATCTCGCCCTTGTGCGGGGCGTACTGGTAGAACAGACGGTTCATCACGGCGGTGCCGCGCGTGTCCGACAGCAACTCGCCCTGATAACCGATGAGGCCACGTGTCGGTGCGTGAAAGACGAGGCGCGTGCGGCCAACGCCTGACGGACGCATATCCATCATTTCGGCGCGGCGTTCGGAGAGTTTCTGCACGACAACGCCGGAATGCTCGTCATCGACGTCGATGACAACTTCCTCGATCGGCTCGAGGATCTCGCCGGTGAGCTCGTCCTTCTGCATCACGACCTTGGGACGCGACACACCCAGCTCGAAGCCTTCGCGGCGCATCGTCTCGATCAGCACGGCGAGCTGAAGTTCGCCGCGGCCGGCGACTTCGAAGGCGTCCGAGTCCGGTGCGCGCGAGATTTTCAGCGCCACGTTGCCTTCAGCTTCCTTGAGCAGGCGGTCCCAGATCACACGGCTGGTGACTTTCTTGCCTTCAGTGCCCGCGAGCGGCGAGTCGTTGACGCGGAACGTCATGGCCAGGGTCGGCGGATCGATAGGCTGGGCCTCCATCGCTTCGGTGACGGACGGGTCGCATATCGTGTCGGCGACGGTCGCTTTTGTCAGGCCCGAAATCGAGACAATGTCGCCAGCCTTGCCTTCGTCGATGGGCGAACGCACGAGACCGCGATAGGCCAGCACTTTCGAGATGCGACCCTGTTCGATCACTTCGCCGGTGCGCGAGAGCACCTTGACGGTCTGGTTTGGCTTCACCGAGCCGCTATCGACACGGCCGGTCAGCACGCGGCCGAGGAACGGGTCGGAGCCGATCGTGGTGCCCAACATGCGAAACGGACCATTGTCGACGCGTGGCGGCGGCACGTGCCTCAGCACGGTCTCGAACAGCGCATTCATGTTGTCGGTCTTCTGAGCCGGGTCCAGGCTCATCCAGCCATTCTTGGCTGAGCCGTAGATGATCGGGAAATCGAGCTGTTCGTCAGTCGCGTCGAGATTGGCGAACAGGTCGAACACCTCGTTGACCACTTCGACATGGCGCTCTTCCGGCTTGTCGATCTTGTTGATGCAGACGATCGGACGCAGGCCGACCTTGAGGGCCTTGGAGACCACGAACTTGGTCTGCGGCATCGGGCCTTCGGCAGCATCGACCAGCACGATGGCGCCGTCGACCATGTTGAGGATGCGTTCGACTTCGCCGCCGAAGTCGGCGTGGCCGGGCGTGTCGACGATGTTGATGCGGTAGTCGTTCCAGACCACCGAAGTCGCTTTAGCCAGAATGGTGATGCCGCGCTCGCGCTCCAGATCGTTCGAGTCCATCATCCGCTCGGAGGTGGCTTCGTTGTCGCGGAACGAGCCCGACTGTTTGAGCAGGCAGTCGACCAGGGTCGTCTTGCCGTGGTCGACGTGGGCGATGATGGCGATGTTGCGCAGTTGCATGGTGCTGTCTTCTGGCCGGGAGGGGGCGGATTTGTGCGCCGCAATACCCGGCTTTTGTGAATAAAGCGAGCATCCCGGGCGCCACAGGCGATTTGCGTGCACGAGGCAGTCAAAACAGTCACAAAAGCCCGCTTTGAGGCCCCGGTTGGCCTCCAGCGTGGCGGTAAAGTAAGGTTAGCGGGCCACGCGGCGGCCCGGACGCGCAGAACGGCCCGATGGTAGCGGGCCGCTGAGCCTCAGCCCGGAAACAGCTGCAGGCCGATCTCTTCCATCGCGGCCGGCACGCCGTCCTCACCCGGGCGAAGGACCGCGCAGTTCGAACTCTCCATCCCCTGCGGGAAGCAGAACATCTCGAGATTGTCCTTCTTGAGCTGATCCCACGCTGCCTTGTCCGTTCCTTCGATTGGCATGAACGGGAACTCGGCGCGCTTGGGCTGCCCGTCGGTCTCTTCCCAGGCCGGCAGCGTTCCCGTTTTTTCCGGTCCCGCGTCGCCCTGATCGATCCAGTCGAGCAGCGCAGTCTTCATCGCGGCGGGATCGGCTGCATCGCGCAGGCCGAAAAGGTAATCGACCTGTCCGGCCCAGGTATAGATCGGCGTGCCTTCACGCTGGCGGATCACCAGCACCGCTACGCCCTGGGCGCAGCTCGGCCCAAGCACCGAGGCTTCTGCGGTGTAGCGGCGGATAGGCGTTTCCTGATCGATCCACGGCTTGCTCACCGTCACATTGCATCCCGCCTCGACCGACGCCGTCTCAACCGGCGCTTTGGTCTCAGCAGGCTTTGCAGCTTCGGTGGCGGTCGGTTGGCAGGCGGCGAGCGCCAGCACGCTGGCGGCGATGGCAAGGCGAAGGCGCATGTGAAGACCCCGTATGTCGTTTCCCGCCGCATCGGGACATCATATCCCACCCGAACTCAAGGCCTTCCAAATCCGGGCGCACCAGAAAACAACCCGGCCAGTCGCGGGGGAGATACCGCTGCTGGCCGGGTCTGGGTCGGCAATGCCATGTCAGCCAGGCCGTCCGTCCGAAAAGATTGGCGTCTCGAACTTACTGGTTGCCGCGCGATTGCGACTGGTTGTTGCCGTTGCGCCCTTTTACTTCTTCTTCCTTCGCGGCGGCGCGGTCTTCGGCATTCCATTCAACCGAGGGAGCAGCCCCGTTGGCATAGTCCTTCGACTTCTGTGCGAGGCGGTTCATCGAATCCGACAGCTGGTCCTTCGAGACGGCCATGTTGCGCGATGCGGTCTGGCCCACGCCTTCGGCGTCATCGAAATTCGAGAACTCGGTGCCGAGGAACACAACTTCCCAACCCTTGGCACGCACGCGGTCGAGGGCTGCCTTGGCCGCGACTTTGGTCATTTCCTGCGAGGAGTTTTCCTCGCCGTCGGTCATGATCACGATGACGGCCTTTTCCGGCTTGTCCTTCTCGGCCAGCGAGACGATGCGGCCGATCGCATCATAGAGAGGCGTCATGCCACGCGGGCTCACTTCGCGGTTGGTGACGTCATGCCAGTTCTGGGCGTCGACGCCATCGCGCAGCACGTCGAACTGCAGGCCTTCCTGCGCATCGAACACGGCAAGGGTGATGTCGGCGTCCACGCGGGGGCCGCCATCCAGCGAGGCGAGCCCGTCGGCATAGGCGTTCACCGAGGACAGCGCTTCGGACCAGATCGGCTCCATCGAGCCAGTGCGGTCGAGCAGTACATAGGAGTGGATCGCCGGATGCTGCGGCGGCTTGGCGAACGCGGCAGTGGATGTGGTCGCGCCGGCGGTCATGGCGAGCAGGGCGGCGATTGCGGTACGGGTCTTCATGGTGGGTCCCCAGGGCAAGGTGTTGCCGGTCAAATTCCTATTGGGCTTGGATCGCGGGCGGGTTTGCGTGTGCGCGCGATGGCGTGCCCGCAGCGGCGAACGTGACGCCGCTAATGGCCAGCGCGGTCAGCAGGAGGCGGATTGTATGTTTCATGCCGGTCCCCAATTCGGGATTGATCCCAAACCTGACTGCAGGACCGCTTCGGCCCTGCGACGTACAGGTTGTCGCAGCCGATTGGGGCCGGCCGCTGCGGGAATTGGGGCGAAACAGAGGTTTGTTGAGTCAGGCCTGCGATGCGCCGCCGGACTGGACGACCATGGCGTCGGCAAGACCCGTTGCAGCGGCAATCACATCCCGGATGCGCGACAGGCGTTTCGCAGCGGCCTTGGGATCGCCGCCCGAGGGCGGCTCAAACACGCGCGGCCGTGCTGTCTCCGGCATGGCGATGGTGACGCGTCCGCCGGATGCATTGCTTGCGGCCCCGCCGAACCCCGGCATTGCGCCAAGCTGGCTGATGCGGATGCCCAGGCGCGGATAGGCCGTAGCAGCTTCCTCCATCGAGGACACCGACATGTGCGGCGCTTCGAGTTCGATCAGCACGCCGGTGAAGGCCCCCTCCGCGCTTGACGTCTGATCGGTCAGAGGTTTCGTCTTGATCGGCGCGATCCGAATGACAACGCCACGATGCGTGCCGGCAATCTCGCCCGGGCTCAAAGCTTCCGAGGCTGCGGGCAACACGTGCTCTTTTCGCAGACGCGGAAGGTCGATCCGTGTTGGCTTGCGCCACGCCAGATCGCCCTGCGCCGCTGCCAGCGTCCCCACGCCGCGCTGCAGATACACATCGGCCAGCTCACGCGCCGCCTCACGATGCGACCAGCCATAGCCTGCAAGTCCGCCGCCGAGGAGGATGATCGCAAAATCGAACACGCCGCCCGATGCGCCAAGCAGCACCAGAACGCACCAGGCCGCCACGGCGACGGCAGCGAACAGCGGCATGCGCCACGCCGAGCGCTCGACCATCCGCCGCGTGATCGGCCGCTGCGCATCTGCCACCGCCGCGAGGGTCGGCGCGAGCGCGGAATCGCTGCCCGCCATGCTGATCGAGTCCCTGACCGGCGCCTCCTCTACCAGCTTCAGCGCGATCAAACCGCCCACCGCCAGTGTCAGCACCGCAGCCGAAAGTCCGCCAACCACCGTAGCGGCAAGTCCGACCACGCCCGGCGCACGCACATTGGCTCCGACCGCGATGCCGACCCACACCATGAGCGCCAGGACCGCAAAGGCGATGAACGCCGCGCGAGCAGCCTTGTTGGCGCCCTTGGCTGTGACTGGATGGGTCGCGTCAGATGTCATGGCGATCAGCTATAGACTGTCATTTCGAACTTGCGAACAGGGTAGGGACAGGCAGGGTCAGGACAGACTATGTGCATGTTTCAGGCTGCACTTTCCCCCGCGGGTAAGGCTGATAGTCTCTGGCGCATTGCCGGGAGACTGTTCCAATGAAGAAGTCACTGCTGGGCGCTGCTGCGCTGGCGCTTGTGGGCGCCCTCTTTTTCGCGCTGCCGGGCGTCACGCAGACGGGCCCGATTTCCGCAGCGCCGGGGCCAGCTCCCGCATTCCCTTCAAGCGGAGATGCACCCTACACCGACTATTCGAAATGGTCACAGTCCGCGCTGGACGCCGAGCTGGCAAAGCGCGCCATCGTCGCGCGCAAGGTGCTGATGCCGATGCGGGATGGCGTACATCTCTCGACCGATATCTTCCGGCCGAAAGACATCACGGGACCTGTTCCAACCGTCTTTATCCGCACGCCCTACAACATGCAGTCGCTGCAGGGTGGGTCTTTGCGCCAGGTGCTTGAAGGCGTCGATCGGGGCTATGCGGTCATCTACCAGAATGAGCGTGGACGTTATTTCTCCGAAGGCGAGTTTGAAATTCTCGGCCACCCGCGCACCGATGGCTATGACGCGCTGACCTGGATCGCGAGCCAGAGCTGGTCGAACAAGAAGGTCGGCACGCTCGGTTGTTCGTCCACCGCCGAGTGGCAGCTGCAACTGGCGGCGACCAATCACCCGGCGCACGCGGCCATGGTGCCGATGGCGTCGGGGGCCGGCATCGGGCGCGTCGGCGAATTCCACGAACAGGGCAACTGGTATCGCGGCGGCGTCCCCCGCAGCCTCTTCTCGATCTGGCTCTACAACACCGACAACCCGCTGCGCGCGCAGATCCCCGAAGGCCTCCCGGCGGAGATGCGCCAGTACATCTCGCAATACTCCGACCTCAACCCGAAGAAGCCAGACGTCACCTGGGCGAAGCAGGTCTGGCATCTGCCCTATGCGGAGATGCTGACCTCGCTGGGCGAGCCGCCAGGCACGAACGAGAAGCTGATCTCGCGCGCACTGCCCGACGATCCGGAGTGGTACAAGGGCGGCCTTTACCACGACAATGAAAGCTGGGGTGTGCCAGCGCTCTGGTACAATTCCTGGTACGATGTTTCGATCGGGCCGAATCTCGCGCTCTACGATCACGCGACGAAAAAGGGCGTCGACGCCGAGGCGCGCGACAACCAGTACGCCATCGTCGGTCCCAGCGTTCACTGTGGCTACAGCCAGCTCGGCCCCAACTTCAAGTCGGGCGACCGCGAGCTTGGCGACGCCACGATGGATGTGAACGGCGAAGTCTGGAAATTCTTCGACCGTTTCCTGAAAGGTCAGACGGATCGCTTCCCGGCGTCGACCCCGAAGATCCGCTACTATTCGATGGGCGACGATCAGTGGAAAACGGCGACCCAATGGCCGCCGAAGGGCGTCGAGCGGACAAAGCTCTACCTGCGCTCGGATGGGCGCGCCAACTCAGTGTTCGGCGACGGCAAGCTGTCCTTCACCGCGCCAGGCGCCGAGCCCGCCGACAGCTTCGTCTACGATCCGAAGAACCCGGTGCAGACGATCGGCGGCGGCGACT
Source organism: Hyphomonadaceae bacterium (assembly GCA_947478925.1). GTDB lineage: Bacteria > Pseudomonadota > Alphaproteobacteria > Caulobacterales > Hyphomonadaceae > UBA7672. The sequence continues at coordinate 7,928 of CANJXY010000156.1, forward strand.
GCTGCAATGGCGGCGTTGTCGTGCCCGGCGCGTTTGACCAGAAGCCGGTCGAGGTTCGTCACGACGTTCTGGTCTATACGTCGGACGTGCTGACGAAGCCGATCACCATCGCGGGTTTCGTCGACGCGATCCTCAGCGTCTCGTCGGACGTGAAGGACACGGACTTTGCCGTGAAGCTGGTCGATGTGGCGCCAGATGGCACAGCTTATATCCTCGACGATACCATCCTGCGCGCCCGCTTCCGGGAAGGCTATGATCGCGAAGTATTCATGGAGAAGGG
>CANJXY010000157.1 GCA_947478925.1 Hyphomonadaceae bacterium
CGGGTGGTGTGTGATGGACGCCGCCCAGCTCAAGCAGAAACTCGCCGATCTCGAAGGCCGCCAACTCGCCGACTATGGCGAGGACGACATCGGCCGCGCCCGCGAGCTGTTTGCAAAAGCGCTTGAAACACCCGGCGGCCTGCGCATCGAGACCATCCATGCCTTCTGCGGGCGCGTCCTGCGCCGCTTTCCGCTCGAGGCCAGCATCGCGCCCGGCTTCTCCGAACTCGATGACGATGCTGCAGCCGACCTGTGGAATGCGGCCTTCCGCGCGATGGCGCGCCGCGTCGTGCGGGGCGATGCCGCCCTGATGCAGGCCGCGCGCACCGCCGCAGAAGCTGGCGGCGGCAAGGGCCTCGACATCGTGCGCAGTCTGCTACCGCGTCGCGCCGCGATCGCCCGCTACATCGATACCGCCGGCGAGATCGACGACGCCGTCGAACGTCTGCGTTACGATCTTGGCGCAACAGATGTTCCGGCCGAAGAGATCCTCGATCATGCAATGGGCGCTGCGCTCCCCCGCGACGCGCTGCGCAATCTCGCCGCCGCCCTGCCGCGCTCAAAGCCGACGGACGCAGGTTTTTCCGATACGCTCGCCTTCATCCTGTCGGATGCTCCCGCGCACAAACGCTTCGACGCCTGGACGTCGATCGCCTTCACTGACAAGGGCGACCTGCGCAAGAAGAACCCCTACACCGCCGATGCGGTGAAAGCCGCGCCGTCCGTGGTCGACCTCTTCCAGATCAAGGACAGCCCCGAAGGCTCGGAAATCGGCCGCATCCAGTCTGTCTCTGCGGCGATCAACGCGCGCAACCTGTTCGAACGTTCTGCCGCCATCCTCCGCCTCGCCCACACGCTGTTTTCTGACTTTGCCGATCGCAAGCGCGCCCGTGGCGGGCTCGACTTCGACGACCTCATCGAAACCACCGCCAACCTGCTCACCCGCCGCCACGCGGCCGAGTGGGTGTTGTGGAAACTCGATGGCGGCATCAGCCACATCCTGCTCGATGAAGCGCAGGACACCAGCCCCGCGCAGTGGCGCATCCTGAAGGCGATCACAGACGACATCTTTGCAGGAGCGGGCGCCGAACGCGAAGCAGCGCGTACGCTCTTCGTGGTCGGCGATCGCAAGCAGTCGATCTATTCCTTCCAGGGCGCCGATCCTGAATTCTATCTGGAGAAGCGACAGGAGTTCGTGACGAACTCCCTCGCGGTCGAGCTGGCGCACACCCTGCCCGATCTTGCCATGTCGTTCCGCTCCGCGCCGGAAGTGCTCGCCTATGTCGATGAGGTGTTCGACACCGCCGCCTTCAATGGCGACGCGCCCTTCACCATCAACCCGCCTGCCGCTGCCGATCTCATGCGGCACACGCCCTTTCGCCGGGCACAGGATGGGTCTGTCGAACTCTGGCCGTTGGAGCCGCGCGCGGAAACGCAACCCGCCGAGCCTTGGGATGCCCCCAAAGGTATGGAGAACGAGGGTAGCGCCAAGGCGCGCCTCTCGGCGCGTATCGCGAGATTCATCAAGGGCGAGATCGCGGCCGGCGCCACCGTCTGGGACAAGGACGAAAAACGCCCCTGCAAGCCCGGCGACTTCCTGATCCTCGTAAAGGGGCGAACCGGAGGTCTGTTCGATGGCATACTGCAGGCGCTGAAGCGCGAGGCTGTCCCAGTTGCCGGCGCCGACCGCATCCAGCTGCTCGACAGTCTCGCCGTGCAGGATCTGCTCAACCTGATCCGCTTCGCGCTCTGCCCCGAAGATGACCTGACGCTCGCGGAAATTCTCAAAGGTCCATTCGGCGGCCTCGACGATGCGCGCCTGTTCGTGCTCGCGCATGGACGTCCGAGCTTTCTCTGGAACGCACTCTGCCAGTCACCCGATCCGGACCTGCGCGCGATCCGTGGGTTCCTCGGCGACGTGCTCGCCCGCGCGCACCAGCCGCCTTACGAATTTCTCACCCACGCGCTCGAGCGCGGCCACGGCCTCGCCGAGCCCGGATGGGAGCTGATCCTCTCGCGTTTCGGCGCCCCCGCGCGCGAGCCGGTCACCGCACTCATCGATCGCGCCGCCGGTTTCGACTCGGACCAGCCGCCCAGCCTGCAACTCTTCCTTGATGCCGTCGAACGGCGCGGCGGCGAGGTGAAGCGCGAACTCTCCGGCCCGCAGGATGAAGTGCGCGTGATGACCGTGCATGGCGCCAAGGGCCTCGAAGCCCCCATCGTCATCCTCCCCGACACCTGCTCGGCCCATCGCGGCGAACGCGACGGCCTCTTCATGTCCGGGGACGGTGCGCCGATCTGGCCCGGCGCGAAGGGCAACGACACCCCGCTCAGCGCACAGCTCCGTGACATCGAGAATGCCCGCGCCCTGCGCGAACACAACCGCCTCCTCTACGTGGCCCTCACGCGCGCCCAGGATCGCCTGATCGTGTGTGGCGCCTTCACTGGTCATCCCAAGGGCGCGGGTTATGCCGAGACATCGTGGTATCGCGTCTGCCAGGGCGCGATGGTGCGTCTGACCGAAGCCAGCCGTGCGCAGGAAGTTGCAGGCGGCGAGCACACCTATCTCCGGCTCGGGGCTGCGCCGAAATTGCTGCTACCGCAAACGGTCACGCACGGCGTACATGCAACGCCGCCTGGCTGGCTCCGCACACCCGCACCGTTGGAAGTCGCCGCACGTGTGCTTTCGCCCTCGCGTCTCACGATGGCGTCCGAACCGCCGGTCATTTCGCCCTTCGGCGCAGGCCGTACGGAACGCCTGCGGCGCGGCAGTCTCATCCACCTGTTGTTCGAAGTCCTGCCCGATCTGCCGATCAGATCCCGCCGCAAGGCTGCTGAGGCCTTCCTGAAGCGCCAGCCCGATCTCTCCGCGGATGAACGCCGCGAAATGCTCGACGCCACCATGGGTGTGCTGGAGGACAAGCGGTTCGCAGCTGTCTTTGCAGAGGGAGGCCGCGCCGAAGCTCCGGTCATTGGCCGCCTCGGCGCCAACACCATAAATGGCCGCATCGACCGGCTGGTCATTACCGACGCCGAGGTGCTGGTTGTCGACTACAAGACCGACCGCCCCGCCCCCGCCACCCTGCAAGGCGTCGGCGAGGCGTATGTGGCCCAGATGGCGGCCTACCGGGCCGTGTTGTCGCAGCGGTGGCCTAATCGTCCCATCCGGTGCCTGCTGGTCTGGACAGATGGGCCTCAGCTCATGGAAATACCTGCAGCCGAGCTCGATTCCGCGCTCGCCAGATTACAGATGTGACTTGTCCAGCGGTGAACTGTTCCTTTAGTGGGGCTCTGTTGGATACCGCTCGGTCCGCACCTAGCTAAGCTGCCGGGAATTCAAAGTCCTGGAACTCAAAGGATCTGCCCAATGTCCGTCGCCAACGTTTCCGATGACAGCTTTGACGCTGAAGTCCTCGCCGCCAAGACACCGGTGGTCGTGGATTTCTGGGCGGAATGGTGCGGGCCGTGCAAACAGGTCTCCCCTCATTTCGAGGCCCTGGCCGAGGAGCTTGGCGAGAAGGTCAAGGTCGTGAAGGTCAACATCGACGACAACCCGCTGACCGCCGGACGCTTCGGTGTTCGCGGCCTGCCGACTTTCATGATCTTCCAGAATGGTCAGGTAACAGCCACGCACCTTGGCGCGATGAACAAGTCGCGCCTGGCCGAGTGGCTCAAGGAATCCGCGCCTTCGGTCGCGTAAGCAGAACACAGGACACCTCACATGGCTCTCGCCGAAGTCACTGACGATACATTCGAAGCCGAAGTGCTCGGCGCTACCGGACCGGTGGTCGTCGACCTGTGGGCCGAATGGTGCGGCTCGTGCAAACAGATGATGCCAGCCTTCGAACAGCTCGCCGGCGAGCTGGAGGGCAAGGCCAAGCTGGTGAAGTTCAACGCCGACGAAAACCCGATGACGCCGGGCCGTTTCGGCGTGCGCGGCCTGCCGACGCTGCTGATTTTCGACAAGGGCCAGCTGCTCTCGATGAAGACCGGCGCAATGACCAAGGCGAAGCTCGCCGAGTGGATTGCACAGACGGCTCCGGGCGCGGCCTGATTATCGGCGACCAACAGCTGTCTGAAGCCAGCATACCGGCATTCTTGTCCTACGGCCTCAGCAGCGCCGCGCCCAGGTCTTCGGGATTGATCGGTTTGATAAGAACCTCGAACGGATGATCCTCCGAAATGCGACTCATCGTTGAGGGCTCGCTGGATCCGGTACAGTAGATGAAGCGAGGCCGCTGCGTCTGGCTGATCGTCAGCGCCGCATCGACGCCGTCACGGTCGCCTTCGAGGCGCATGTCCATGAGCACAATGTCGGGTCGGTGCTCGCCAGCCATATCGATCGCTCGTTGGGCTGATTTGGCGACGCCGCAGACTTCGAACCCGTAGGCCTCTGCCCAAATTCGCAGAAACTCTGCAGCGAGAAACTGATCCTCCACGATCAAGACCTTGCCTTTAGACGCGGCCATGCGGACTCTCATTTCTGCTACTGGCACGAGACTACTCGACCGTGGCGCTTAAGCCAAGCGTGACGCGAGCCTGCGTTCCGCCAACTGACACATACTCAACCGTTCCATCCAGCTGGTCGACGAAACCGCGCACGAGCCGCATGCCAAGACGACGCGACGCCTCCGGCGCGTCGCGGCCTCCAACGAAACCAACGCCATCGTCTGCGACCTCGAGTGTACTGCGCTGTCCATGCCGATGGTATCGCACCGTTACAACGCCGGGACGCCCGGTCGGAAAAGCATGCTTGAGCGCATTGGTGACGAGCTCATTGACGATGAGGCCGACAATCACCGCGCGTTCAATATGGATCGTGCTGTCGTCGACTTCCACCCTCAGCGTAATGGAGCGCCGCTCGATGCCATGACCGCGGCCAATGTCACGGCACAGGTCGGACATGAAGCTTTTGACCGAAAGCTCGGTCAAACTGTCTGAACTCATCAGCCGCTCATGCACGGCCCCCATGGCGCGGACGCGGCCGCTCAGCGCATCCAGTGCGTACTTCCCTTCAGGATCCGTGAGGGCCGCATTCTCGATCGCGATAAGCCCGTCGATCTGCTGGAGGTTGTTTTTCACGCGATGATAGACTTCGCGCAACATCGCATCCCGCTCTGCAAGCGCGGCGACAACCAGATCGTGTGCTTCACGCTGCTCACTGATATCGACGCACGTGCCGAAATAGCCCGCGAATACGCCGGCCTTGTAGTAGGGCGCGCCATTATCGAGCAACCAGCAATAGACGCCGTCATGCCTGCGCAATCGATAAGTCAAACTGAACTTTTCGCGCGCATCGAAGGCGAGCTTGTAGCGTGACACGCACGCGTCGAGGTCATCAGGATGGACGCCTTCGGCCCATCCATACCCCTGCTCCTGCTCCATCTTCCGACCCGTGAAGTCGAGCCAGACGTGGTTGAACCAGTTGCACAAGGCGTCAGTGCCGGCGCGCCAAACCATCATCGGCGCGTGGTCCGCAAGTTCCTGAAACATAACCTCGGGCATAGCAGGCGCCTTCCGACCGGCGCTCACCCGCAAGATGCGGTGGAGCGGCAGGTCGATGACCTGCAGCCAATGTCTGCAACCCGTCCCCCCAAAGCTCATCTTAGCACGCCTTTCTTTTTGGCGTTAGCATGCCAGCTCATCGAGCTTGAACCCGTGGCCGGTTTGATGCGATGCAGCACCACACGAACAATGGATCGCCCATGAGCACGAAAACGCCCCGTCAGTTCTTCAAGCCGCTGGCCATCGGCGCACCGCAGCCCCTGCGCGAGCTGCCTGTAAAACTCGAGCGCATGATTCATTTCGTGCCGGGCCATAACGAGAAAGTCCGTTCCAAGACACCGGAGATGGCAGCAAAGGTCGACGTCATTCTGGCGAACCTTGAGGACGCCATACCCGCTGATGCCAAGATCCAGGCGCGCGCCGGCGCCATCGAGATGGCGAGCATGGTCGACTGGAAAAAACTCGGCACCGGACTGTGGACGCGCGTGAACCCGCTCAACAGCCCGTGGTTTCTCGACGACGTCACCGAGATCGTGACCAAGGCCGGCAATGTCTATGACGTCATCATGCTGCCCAAGGTCGAAGGACCGTGGGATATCCACTATGCCGACCAGCTGGTCGCCCAGCTTGAAGCGAAAGCAGGCATCACCCGCCCCATCCTCTTCCACGCCATCCTCGAAACCGGACAGGGCGTCGCGCTCGTCGAGGAAATCTGCGCCGCGTCCCCGCGCATGCAGGGCATCTCCCTCGGGCCGGCCGATCTTGCCGCCAACCGCGCGATGAAGACCACGCGCGTCGGCGGCGGCCACCCGATGTACAAGGTGATCGAAGATCCGGTTGAAGGTCGCGAACGCCTCTCCGCTCAGCAGGACCCGTGGCACTACACGCTCGGCAAGATGGTCGACGCCTGCGTCACGTCAGGCATCAAGCCCTTCTACGGCCCGTTCGGCGACATCGCTGACCTCGCCGCCTGCGAACAGCAGTTCAAGAATGCCTACCTCATGGGCTGCGCAGGCGCCTGGTCGCTGCACCCCGGCCAGATCGACATCGCCAAACGCGTCTTCTCGCCCGAAGCCGCCGAAGTGAAATTCTCGCTCCGCATCCTCGAAGCCATGCCCGATGGCACCGGCGTCGCGATGATCGACGGCAAGATGCAGGACGATGCCACCTGGAAACAGGCGAAGGTTATCGTTGATCTTGCCAAACAGGTTGCCGCGAAAGATCCGGAGATGGCGAAGGCCTACGGCCTCTAGACCCCGGGACCGACCGTCCGGATCTCGACAACAGCACAGCCTCCCAAGGTGTCGGCGGCGGCGTGCCCGGCAACCTTGTGCTGTATCATGTCCGGGACGACCGCTTCACGGTGCGGGACTTCGTGACGGCCTCGCGCCGTCACTTCGGCTCCACCAGACCCGCCATGTCGTGGGATGGATCAAGCCGATAGCTCCACTTGCCCTCAACCCGCGCGCCCTGGATGCGCAGGCACGCATAGGGGCGCCCCGGCTGGTTGTCTGCGTCACGCCCGGCGATGGGCCAGGTCCGATCGCAGCTCGCCTTCAGGCAGTAGCAAGCCTCCCCGGCCACGACGCCTTCGAGCGGATCAGGATAACGGAACAGTTTGAGCTGCGTCGGCTTGCCGTTCTTCAAGCCCGCGAATGCTGTATCCTCGCCCGCGCGCAATTCCATCGCGCGATAGCCATTCCCCAGAAGATTTCCCAGCGCCGCGTCGCTATCGCTGCGCATCGCAGTTTCAAATTGCGCGGCGATATCCAGCATCGGCTGATAATGCGTCCAGTCGGATAGAGCCTGCGTCAGGTCTCCGCCCTTCGCGCCCGGTAGCCTCCGCTTCAGTCCGGAAGCCTTGAGCCCGCTCGCCGTCATGAACATCAGCATCGGCCCGCGCGGCGCAAGACAACCGAGCGTGCGTCCGTTCTGGTTGATGCCGGGCCCACGCAACTGACCGTTGAGCAGCGTTGCTTCCGCCACCGCACAGTCCGTTACGCGCCCCACAAACGATCCGCGCCATGCGCCCGGAAGCGGCTGCATCCCGTCGATGAACCCGCCAAGGAAATTCGCGTTCACGCCATAGATCGCGTCGGCATCCGCATAGATACGCTCGTTGACGTAGAGCCCGTCGACGGCGACGCACTGACCCATCCATGCCGCCGGATCGGCCGCGACCTTCGCAATGGTCGTCGCCGCTGCGTTCTCCGGCGTACACACGGCAGAGCGTGGAACATTCTGGGCATTGGCAGCCCCGAAAATGGCGACCAGCGACAGGCAGAAAGCAAGGGCAAAGCGCATCATGCCCTATGGCTAGCACGCGCGCGCTGCCGCGTCAGGTCCAGCTGGAAAAGCGAAACCAGCCCTGCATCGGCCAGTCGAACAGGCAAGGCTCCTCGCGGGTGCCCCAGCCGATATTGTGGGCAACCAGCGGCATGTCGCCCTGCCTGTTGCGGGTCACGACGCCGATATGCGGCAGGCCTCCCCCGGTCAGACGCCAGCTCACCACGTCGCCTGGCCGGAAGTCTGCTGCGACCTTGCTTGGCGCCTGCGCCCCGCCCTTGCGGCGGAAGAACGTCTCAAGGTTCGGCACGCGCCGGTGATCGATGTTGGTGTCGGGCTTCGCAAGGCCCCAGCTCTTCGGA
>CANJXY010000158.1 GCA_947478925.1 Hyphomonadaceae bacterium
CAGAAATTGATGTTGAACAAGCTGCTCGATGGCTTCGATGGAAAGCTCACGTCTTCGAAATGGGCGAACATCACCAAGTGCTCGCAAGACACGGCAGGCCGCGACATCGACGCGCTCATACAGCTTGGCATTTTGCAAAAAGGCGCAGGCGGCGGCCGCAGCACATCCTATTCACTCGCGGGCGCATAGCGAAGGCGAATGACCGAGAAGGGTAGATGTGCTCCTCCGGCCTCCGAAGAGGAAACGCGCATCTGGATACGACCAGAAGGCGGAACCAGGTCGAGCTGGATTGAGAAGCCCTGACCGTCGCCCCGGACGTGGTGTAGGCGTTTAGCCAGGGGCGGCGCGCGGACCGCAAGGGTCAGCGCGCGCCGGCCCTTGCGCGGGGGTGTCATGACGAAGAGCGCGATCACGCAGCGACTGCCGCAAGATCGCTTTCACAGGCGACAAGTATCTTTCGCGGACGCTTTTCCTGTCCGGTTACCCACATTTGATCGGGGCTGCGTCGGGGCAACGACATGCACGCTGCGGGTACCTATGTGGCGCCGGGAAAAAGGCACGGCTCCGCTTCGATCTGCGGCGCTTTTTCAAGTGTTTGATTTCAATACGAAAGGCTGGTGGGCGGTACAGGGATCGAACCTGTGACCCCTACCATGTCAAGGTAGTGCTCTACCGCTGAGCTAACCGCCCAATCCAGCCGTCGATCCCCAGGGTCATGGGGCGAGGGGCGCTTATTGCCCCGCTCGGCCCCGGGCGTCAATGGCGCGTATTTGCCGGGGCGCCGGGTCAGCCAAGACCGAGGAAAACGCCCATGCGTTCAAGTTCCTCGCCGAGCGCCGCCGTGTGGGCCTTTCCCGATGGCGCGGCGCCTGACGCATAGCCGATATCGGCCCGCAGGCGATTGTCCACGACCGAAAGATTGCCCCAGCCGATGACGGTGTCTGCGCGCAGCAGCGGCAGGGCATAATACCCCCGCAGACGCTTTGCGGCGGGGGTGTAGGCCTCGAAGCGATATTTCCAGCCCCACAGGATTTCGAACCGGCGGCGATCCCATACAACCGGATCAAAAGGCGCCAGCAGCCTTATGTCCGGGCTGGCGGAGGCGCCGGACGACCAGCGGGAGGCGCGGGGGTCTTCGCCTTGTGGCCAGTACCAGACGACGCCATCGACCTCGGCGTGGGGCAGGCGCAGGGCGGCGCGGGCGAGGCTGGCGCGGCGCTCGTCGCTCCATTGCGGCACGCCGATGCGAAGGTGGTAGACCAGTTCGGACAGGCTGCGGGCCGGCAGGGGGGCGTACTTGCGGACGATGATGTCCACGAGCCCATCCATCGCGGCGGCGGGGTCATCGTCAGCGGGCGTCGCCGTGCGCGCCGCATAGAGCCGCACGCCACCGGCGCGACCAGCGACCCGCAGGTGGCCACGATAATGCAGTCCGTCGAGCAGCTGCGTGCTCGCGTTCGAGGATCCACCAAACCAGTTCTGTGTCTTGCCGTGCTGGAAATGTGCATCGACATCGCGCGGGTGAACGACGCCGTTCGCGCGCACGAAATCGAGGATGGCGTTAGCCCTGGTCTCACTCGCCTTGGTCCACGCTTTTCGCGGCGTGCGTGGATGCATCACGGCGTGAGTGGCGCGCGGCAGGAAACCGTAATTGACGAAGAAGTCCTCCTCGATGCCGAGGCTTGCATAGCGGCGTTCGAGATCGCCCGCCCGATAGTTCCGGACACGATGGCGCAGCGTGAGATCCTGCGCGCGCGCCGGCGCCCGGATCGGATCCGCCTGCACGAAGCCAAGCTTGCCGATAGCGCGGCCGAGGGTTGTCGGCGCGAACAGTGTCCGCGACACCGCATAGCGGCGCAGGTCAGCCAGAGTGAGGGGTCGGAGCGCCAAAGTCCGCTGACCATAGACGATTCTGGGTCAGGCACGACCCTGGATCAGACGACCCGGGTTCTGGCTCAGGCGCTCGCAACCTGTGGGGCGGCCAGGACAGGCGTTGGACCAACGACCGGCTGGCGGATGACTTCGGCGGCGGGCCACGCAAAGCGGCCGGCAGCGCGACGATGGGCGCGCACGATGGCCGGCGGGGCCATGTCCTCCGGCGTCGCCAGCGTACGCCACAACAGGCTGCGGCGGCGCGGCGCATGGGCAAGCCACGCAGCGATCGGGGCCGAGAAGACGAGGCTGGCCGCGACCGGCAGGGTCCACGCCGCAAAGCCTGCGTTCACCAGCATGGTGGCGCACAGGGCAAGCCCGCAGGCGAGCTGCAGATGATAGTTGGCGCCTTCCACGACCTTGGTCGCGACACGCGCCTGCGGACGCCAGCCAGCATCGCGCCCAAGGAAAGGCTCGATCACGGCGCGCGCCTGGCTGACCATCAGGATCGGCGCGATGGCGGCCGAGACGGCAGTCTCGAGGGCAAGACCCGCGAGGAAGGACGGATTGCGGCCCCAGCCGGGCAGTCGGCCGATGGCCCACAGGTAGAGCGCCAGCCATTTCGGCGAGAGCACGATCAGCCCAGACAGCGCCAGCAGCGACAGGTTTGACGAACCGCCGACATGCACGTCGCCTGTATCGATCCAGGCCTGCAGCGCGCCGACCAGGATCAGCGAGAACCACAGCAGCGCCGAGCCATAACCCATGACGCCGGCCACGATGTGGACCCGGCTCACCGGATCGAAGCCGCGTGCGCCGATCAGCTTGAGGTGCTGCAGGTTGCCCTGCGCCCAGCGGCGGTCACGCGTGGAGATGTCATCGATCGTCGGCGGCGATTCTTCATAACTGCCGCTGATCTCCGGCGCGATCTCGACGCGCCAGCCAGCACGGCGGAGCAGGGCCGCCTCGACGAAGTCATGGCTGAGAATGTGACCGCTGAGCGGGCCACGGCCCGGCAGGATGGGAAGACCAGCGTTCGCAGCGAAGGCCGCGACGCGGATGATCGCGTTGTGGCCCCAGAAATTACCGGCGCCACCCGACCACCAGGCAAGGCCCGCCCCGAAAAGCTGGCCGTAGGCGCGCATCGCGAACTGCTGCGAGCGGGCGATCATCGTATGTGCGTTGACGATCATCGGCACGGTCTGGATCAGCGCCGTGCCCGGGCGCACGTCCATGCGGCGCACCAGTTCCATCATGGCTTCGGCGGACATCAGGCTGTCGGCGTCAAGCACGGTCATATAGTCGTAGCGGCCGCCCCAGCGACGCACGAAGTCCGCGATATTGCCGGCCTTGCGGCCATGGTTGGCGAGACGGCGGCGATAGAAGACCGCTGCGTCCGGACGCGATTCACGCAGGCGCACGATGGCAGCCTCTTCCTCGCGTGCGAGGGCCGGATCGTTGGTGTCGCTGAGGAAGAAGATCTCGAACGCGCGCGCACAGCCCGATTGAACCAGCGCGTCATGCATGGCCTGGGCCGCGGCCGTGACACGCACCGTATCCTCATTGCGGATCGGAAAGACAATCGCGGTGAGGCTGTCGGTCGTGAGCCGTGTGTGGCGCAACGGACTCACAGGCTCGCGCGCAGCCAGCAGTACGGCGCCGGTGATCGCCGTCGCTGCGGCGATCGTGATCCAGGCGATGTTGGCCGTGAGCAGGACCAGCGCGACCACGTCGATCAGCGTGACGCCATCGCGCGACATGGATTGCCAGGCGAGGCCAGCGGCCAGCGCCGTGACGGCCAGCGCCGGACCGAGCAGGGCGGCAAAGCGCCAGCGGCCATCGCGTTCAGGACCGGGCGGCGCACGCACGCCTGCGATGCCCTGCTGGGGCATGGCCAGTGGAGATTCTGGGGGCGATTCCGGCGGGGCATCCGGAATGTTGGGCGCGACGGCCTCGTCTGCGAGATCAAGCATCACTCTGGCGTCCATCGGAACAACCACGTTTCTGTCAGCTGGGAGGTTTCACCGCCGAGGGCGGCATGAAGTTCGACAACACTTGCCGCGCCCGGTTCGAGATCGAAGCGGAGGCGCGCGCGGTGGTCGCCGTCGCGGGCAACGCGAATGTTGGAAAGCTTGCCGCCGGCGCTCCACACGTCGGGCGTCAGATGTCCGGCGGGGAGCGGCGCATCGGCTTCGAATGTGATCTCGAAGCGGCGCAAGGTTGTCGCTTCCGGCGCGAGGCCGAGCTCAGTTGCGATCACGCGGGCAAGGGAGGTGGACGCGAGCGCGTCAGACCAGTGCAGCCGATAGGCGAAGCTGTAGGTTGCGCCAGCCAGCCAGGGCTGAGCCGGTCGCCAGAAGGCCGTGACATTGTCGGCGTATTCGTTGGCCGTCGGGATTTCGAGCAGGTGGACATCGCCTTCGCCCCATTCGCCGACGGGTTCGATCACGACACTCGGGCGGTGCTCATACTTCGCTTCGCCATCGGCATAGGCGGCGGGGTCGCGCTGGCGCTGTTCGAAGCCGAAGCGCGCGGGCGTTCCGGCAAAAGCCGAGCCCTGCAGGCTGACGGGGTTGGCTAGCGGCCGCCAGATCGCCTCGCCGGATTGCGAGATGATGGAGAGGCCATCGCTGTCATGCACTTCGGGGCGCTTGTCTGCGCTGATGCGCGGGTCTGCGGGGCCATGCAGGTACATGCTGGACAGGGGAGCGACGCCAGCCTCGAAGATGTCGACACGCGGATGAATCTCAGCCGTGACGTCGATGATGGCGTCGCTCCCGGGCCGAAGCGCAAAGCGATAAACCGCGCTCGCGCTTGGCGCGTCTGAAAGAGCGACAAACCGGAGGGTGTCGTCGCTCGCTTCAGGCTCCAGGATCCAGAAATCAGTAAAGCGTGGGAATTCCTCCCCCTCGGGCGATCCCGTCCCGAGCGCAAGCGCGCGGGCGGAAACGCCATAGACCTGTCCGTGTCCAACGGCGCGGAAATAGACCCCGCCCTGGAACACGGCGAACTCATAGCCATCGCCGGCAACACCCGGCCTGGTGATCGCGCGCCAGCCGGATGTGCCAAGCGCGTGGCGGTCGCCATCGGTGGCAGCCGGATAGTCGACAAAGTCGACAGCGTTGAGCGAGTCAAATGTTGCGCCCGTGCCATCGCGATGGAGGAGATGGATGGTGACCAGAGCTGGATAGAGCCAGCCGCGCGGCAGCGGTTGCAGGCCGAACGGATTGCCGAGCGTTCCCCAGACGGACGCTTCAGGGCGCGGCCTGAGCTTGCGATAGGCGTCGTAGTCGGCGGCCTGGAAGGCGGCGGGAAGTGCGACCGGCGCGGCGACATACGCCATTCCAGCCAGAATTCCTGCGCGCTGCGAGGCTTCGCTGAAGGCGCGGTCCAGCAATGGACGCGCCTCATCAGCACGCGCAGGCAGGGCGCCGGCCGTCAGCAGTGTCGCAGCGATGACAGAGAGAGCGAGACTCTCCGGCAGGAAACGCATGTGTGCACCCGTTGCGCGGGGACGGACTGTCCTGCCGCGGTCTTCCTGGATGCCCGTCTGTAGCGTTTTCCTTGGGTCGCCCTGGCGCGTTGGCCGGGCGTCCTATTTCCCTACGCATCTAGTGTGGTTTGGCTTCAGCCGCCTTACGCATCTGCACAAAAAGGTCATTCTTTCCTAGATTTAATTCCCCAAGCTGGATAACGCGGCGCGCCGACATGCGGCTGCTGCGGGAATGAGCGTTTCCACCCCCGCCGCGTGAGGGCCAAATGCAGAAGGGCCGGAGCGATGCTCCGGCCCTTCCAGCTTTGTAAGTCGCAGCTTCGACTAGAGGTCGATATCGGCGTCGCGCGGCATCGGCATGCGCATGCCGCCGCCGGCCGCCGCCAGCTCTTTCGGGTCGAGCGCGCCGGAATGGTCTGCGTCGAGGTCTTTGAAGCGCGGCTTAAGCGACGCCATCATGCCCTTGAGTTCGCCCTCCTGGATCAGACCGTCATAGTTGTCGTCGATCATGCCGATCGACATGGAGGACATCAGCTTCGACTGCAGGTCGTTGCGGACGTTCGAGACAGTCTCGTCAGCCCAGCGATAGTTGACGCGGAAATACATCATCTCTTCGTGGGTCTGTTCGCCCCATGTGATGTCGCGGTTCGGGTCCGGATTGGCGCGGTTGTTGGTCGAGTTGTCGTAGATCCACTTGGCGACGAGCTTGGTGCCTTTTTTGACCAGGATCGGCGTTTCCGGATCGTAGTCGCGCTGCCAGTTGAAGTCGTATTTCGGCAGGCTCAGCAACAGCGTCTCCTTGCCGTCCGGCGTCACCGCCTTCAGCTCGACGCTGTAACCGCGATAGTGGGAGTGCGGATAGAGGGTGTAGATATAAGCGTCGGCCGGGAAGGTCTGGTAGGACGTTTCCTCGTGGCGCGCAGCGCCAGCGGGAATGCGCAGGCCGAAATCGCCGATCACGGTCGAGCGTTTGATGAACTCAGGGGCGGTCTTCAGCGTGTAGAAGCCAACCTGCGTGTGGTCCGTCGTGGCCTTGCCGGTGGTCGTGTAGTGCATCTGGAAGTTGAGCTTCCCGCCGGCTGGAACCGGAGCGCCGGCGCCTTCCGCGATGATCTGGGCTTCGGCGCCTGGCGTGTAGGAGCCGACCGAGCCGCCCGGGATTTTCGACTTCGGCAGTTTGGGGTCGGCCATATGGTTCGACACGACGTGGTGCAGGACCGAGCGGTCACCCGGCTTGATCGAGATCGCGCGCAGCCAGGCGTCCTGCTTGAACGGGTTGTCGACGCGCATGTTCTGGTATTCCACGATGCCCGATGCGGGAACATCGAAGCCCGGCAGGTCGACGATCACGTCAGGCTTGCCGAGCGAAACGGGCCATTCCGGCGCTTCGCTGGCGTCTTCCTTCAGGGCGTCACGACCCGTGCCGCGCGGCGCGCCGGCCTCGATCCAATGGATCAGCGTCTTGGTCTGATCAGCCGTCATGCCCTGGTCATGGTTGAACTTGCCGATATGCGGATCGGCGAAATAGGGCGGCATGCGCTCCGAACGAACCGACTCGCGGATCATCGGCGCCATGGCTTTCACGACCTCGAAGCTGTTCATTGCGAAGGGGGCGATGCCGCCCTTCTGGTGGCAGCTGACGCACTTGGCCTGGAGGATCGGCGCAACGTCGTTGGAATAGGAAATATTGGCGTGCTCGACAGCCTTGCCACGCTCAGCAAAAGCGATCTGGGCGCCAGTCTTCACCTCGATGCGGGCGTTGGTGACCGGCTTGCCGGAGAGGACAGCGTCCAGCGCCTTCGCGGTTTCGGCGACGGGGCCGTGATAGGAGATGCGGAAGCCGCTCTGCGGATCGACGATGAAGACTTCACCCTCGCGCTGCACGCCGAGCGATTCACCGACCAGCTGCATCTCGTCCATCAGGACCGGGATGTCATAGCCCTGCTTCTTCACTTCGATGGCCGCCGCATCGCGCGTGTCCTTCGAGTTGATCATGTAGAAGAGGACGCCCTTGTCCGGGTAGGACGCCTTGATCTTTTCGAGCTGGGCTGCGGCCTTGCGCGAACCGTCCGAGCCATTGATCTGGCTCATCAGCACGATGGCCTTGGCGTTCTTGAAGTAATGCAGCTCGTGCGCGAGACGCGTCGTATCGGTCAGCTGGAAGTTGTCAGCCCGTTCCGGCGTGGAGACCGTGGTGGTCGGCGCGGCCGTCGCTGAGAAGCTGACGAGAGCAACGACGCCAACGATGGCGGCTGCCATCGTGGAGGCAAGCAAGGCAGATTTCATTGTGGTCTCCCAGGGAGGCGCGCAAAGCCGATGTAATCTTGATTACGATCAATCGCCTGACAGCGGAAAATCGTCAACAGTTTAAGGGCTTTTGCTGGCGGGCAGGCGGGTAACGATCGCGCTAGTTTCCGTAGCGGAATCTTCATCCGCCAAAAGAGCCAAAAGAGATGGGCGTCTCGCGTTTAGCGAGACGCCCTTGACGCTGGTTCGATCGTGGGGCCCCGAACCGACCTCAACCCGGGATTTGTATCAAGTTGTATCGTTCGGCCAAAATACATCAGGTCTTCAGAACACTAAATGAGAATCAACGCTGACGCGAATGTCAGCGCGATGCAAGCGGCGCTCGAAACAGCCCAAGGATCAGCTCTTGAGCTCGACACCGAGGGCGGCGGCGGCGGCGGCGGCGAA
>CANJXY010000159.1 GCA_947478925.1 Hyphomonadaceae bacterium
AGCTGGCGGGAGGGCTTGCCTGTACGCGAGCGTGACCGGACTGTGTCGCGCGAGGACGCGGCGAGCATCTTCTCCTTCACCACAGGATGCGTTTCCGCCTCCGACGTCGTGAGCCAGACCGAGCCGCACCAGGCGCCTGCCGCGCCCATGGCCATCGCGGCAGCCATCTGGCCGCCCGTGGTGATGCCGCCCGCCGCGAGGATTGGCGTGGTGGCGCCTATCTTCTTCAACGCGCGGTGTACTTCGGGAATGAGGACCATGGTGGAAACATCGCCGCAATGGCCACCCGCCTCGCCACCTGCCACCACGAGAACATCGACCCCCGCGTGAACCTGTGCAATCGCATGCTCCTTCGCGCCGACCAGCGCTGCCACGGGCACGCCATGGCGCTTGCCCAGTTCCAGCATCACCGGCGGCGGCACACCAAGCGCGTTGGCAATCAGGCGGATGGGAAACTCGAACGCAACCTCCAGTGATCCGGCCGCGCCATCGGCGCGCATGTTCTTGGCAAAATCGACGCTGCGACTGCGATCGCCATCGAGATCACCGGGCTCGATGCCATGGGTCGTGAGGATGCCGGCGGCGAAATCCTTGTGCAGCTGCGGGATGGCGGCGAGCAGGGCAGCTCCGCTGAAGGCCTCGGACTTGCCTTCCATCTTGTTGGGTACGATGAGGTCGACGCCATAGGGCTTGCCGCCGCAATGTGCGTCGATCCAGGTCAATTCCTCACGCAGGCGATCGGGCGGCAGGTTCACCGCCCCGAACACGCCCATGCCGCCCGCGCGCGAAACCGCAGCCACAACATCTCGGCAATGGCTGAAAGCCAGCAGCGGAAATTCGATGCCGAACATGTCGCAGATGGGTGATTTCATCGGGTAATCCTGACGCTGACCGTAACGCAAACGGAAGGCTGGCGCGTGCGGCGCGAGCCGTCAATTTCACCCTAGGGCAGGTAGTTATCTCAGCGCCGCGTTGATCTTGGCGAGCGCCGCGGCGCCAGGTGTCAATTCGGCCGTGGAAAGCTGATTCAGGGGCCTCTTTGTCGTGTCGAGTCGGTCGTGCAGATCGGTCGCTTCCGGATCCACATAAAGTAGACCAGTGACGATCTCTCCCTGCGCATGCCGCTCCTGCAGGTAGTTGGCGGCGCCGATCTTGTTGGTCGCGTCGTAGTCGTCGTGCAGCTTGCGGAGGCGCAGCGTGGACCCATCATGCTGGGTGACTTCCCGCACTTCGCCGGGACGGTAGTCGGCGGTGATCGGCGCGCGGCCGAGGATGACGTCGAGCCGGTTAACGGCCTCGTTGTGCTCGCGCACATAGTCGAAGCTCTTGGTTGAGCCAGCATGATTGTTGAAGGCGACGCACGGGCTGATCACGTCGATGAAAGCCGGGCCGTGATGCGACATGGCGCCTTTGATGAGCGGGACCAGCTGCTCCTTGTCGCCCGAGAAGGAGCGGCCAACATAGGTGGCGCCAAGCTGCAGGGCGAGGGCGACGAGATCGATGCCGTTCTCGGTGTTCTCGACACCCTTCTTCGATTTCGAGCCCTTGTCGGACGTGGCCGAGAACTG
Organism: Hyphomonadaceae bacterium; assembly: GCA_947478925.1. Lineage (GTDB taxonomy): Bacteria > Pseudomonadota > Alphaproteobacteria > Caulobacterales > Hyphomonadaceae > UBA7672. The sequence continues at coordinate 1,569 of CANJXY010000159.1, forward strand.
GCCCTTGGTGAGGCCGTAAACGCCGTTATTCTCGACGATGTAAGACATGTTCACGCCGCGCCGGATGGAGTGGGCAAACTGGCCGAGGCCAATGGAGGCGCTATCGCCATCGCCGGAGACACCCAGATAAATCAGCTCGCGATTGGCGAGATTGGCGCCGGTGAGCACGCTGGGCATGCGGCCGTGCACGCTGTTGAAGCCATGGCTCTGGCCCATGAAATAGTCGGGTGTCTTGGACGAACAGCCGATGCCCGACATCTTGGCGAGGCGATGCGGCTGGATGCCGAGCTCCCAGGCAGACTGTATGATCGCGGCGCTGATCGAGTCGTGCCCGCAACCGGCGCAGAGCGTCGATACGCGGCCTTCATAGTCGCGACGGGTCAGGCCTAGATCGTTCTTCGGCAAGCTGGGGTGATGCAGCTTGGGCTTGAGAATGTAGGTCATTGCTTGTCTGCCTTGGTCGTGACCTGGCGGGTCGCTTTGCGTGCATCGAGGCGGTTGCCGATTGCATCGATCAGGAATCGCGCCGTGATGGGCGTACCGTCATAGTGGAGAATTGAGGTCAGGTGTGAGGCGTCTATTCCACCTTCGATCATCAGGAGCGAGCGCAACTGGGCGTCGCGGTTCTGCTCCACGACGCAGATCTCGTCATGCGCGTGGATAAAATCGTAGACTTCCTGGCTGAACGGAAATCCACGCACGCGCATCGCGTCGATGTGGTGGCCTGTCTGTTCGAGTGCTTCCAGCGCCTCGTGCATCGCCGGCGTGGTTGATCCAAAATAGATGGCGCCGACCTTTGTTTTTTTCTGCGCGGGGCGAACGATTGGTCCCGGCACAAGCGTCGCGGCCGTGTGAAATTTCTTCAGCAGGCGTTCCATGTTGTCCTGATAGTCGATGCCTTTTTCGCTGTAGCCCGCCATCCGGTTGCGTGACGTGCCGCGTGTGAAATAGGCGCCCTTGGTCGGGTGTGTGCCTGGATAGGTGCGGAAGGGGATGCCGTCGCCGTCGACATCTGTGTACCGACCGAAGAACGTGCCGCTTTCAAGCATCTCCGCCGTCATCACCTTGCCACGGTCGATCTGCTTTGCGTCGTCCCACTGGAAGGGCTCGCACAACCATTCCTGCATACCGATGTCGAGGTCGAGCATGACGAAGACAGTGGTCTGCAGTCGATCAGACAGATCGAACGCTTGCGCGCCCATGGTGAAACATTCGCCAGGGTCGGATGGCAGCAGCATTACGTGCTTGGTGTCGCCATGGCTGGCATAGGCGGCGAGCAGGATGTCAGACTGCTGTGTGCGTGTTGGCATGCCGGTAGAGGGGCCGCCGCGCTGCACATCGAAGATCACAGCTGGGATTTCGGCGAAGTAGGACAGGCCGATAAACTCGTTCATCAGCGAGATGCCAGGGCCGGACGTGCAGGTGAACGCCCGCGCGCCATTCCATCCCGCGCCAACCACGACGCCGATCGAGGCAATCTCGTCTTCGCACTGCACGATGGCGTAGTTCTTCGTGCCGTCTGCGTTGGTGCGGAAGTCTTCGCAGTAACCCGTGAACCCCTCGGCTAGTGAAGTGGATGGGGTAATCGGATACCAGGCGCAGACCGTGGCGCCACCATAAACCGCGCCCAGTGCCGCCGCAGCATTGCCCTCGACAAAGATACGATTGCCCACGGCATCAGACTGCTGGAGCTGCAGACCGATCGGCTTCAGGTGCTTCTGCGCCCAGTTGCGTCCCAGATTGAAGGCGGCAAGGTTGGCCGGGATCAGCTTGGGCTTGGAGGCGAACTCTTCCTTGAGAAGTTGTTCGATCACGGCTGGGTCGATGTTGATCAACCATGACAGTGCACCGACATAGCAGATGTTCTTGAACAGCTGCCGTTCGCGCGGGACCTTGTAGGCCTCATTGCAAATGGCGGTCAAAGGTACGCCGATGACGTGGATGTCGTCGCGAAATTTCGACACGGGCAGCGGCTTTGTCGAGTCGTAGAAGAGATACCCGCCAGGCACGATCTCCTTGACGTCGTCGTCCCACGTTTGCGGGTTTAGCGGCACGGCGAGATCGACGCCGCCGCGCCGGCCGAGATGCCCCGCGCCAGATACGCGCACTTCATACCAGGTTGGCAGGCCCTGAATATTGGACGGGAAGATGTTGCGGGCGGCAACCGGCACGCCCATGCGGATGATCGCCTTGGCGAACAGCCCGTTGGCGGAGGCCGAGCCTGACCCGTTCACGTTGGCGAACTTGACCACGAAATCATTCACAGCGGCCAGCGGAGCGGGGCGCGGCGCACTGGCTTGCGTTAGCGTGTCCGGCATTTGGGTCCTGCCTGCGTGATGTCGATCAGGTATTTTTGCATGTCCCACGCTCCGGTGGGGCAGCGCTCGGCGCACAGTCCGCAATGGAGACAGACGTCTTCGTCCTTCACCATCACGCGGCCAGTCGGCAGGCCGTCGGCGACATAGAGTTCCTGCCCGAGATTGAGCGCGGGCGCCTGCAAGCGCGTTCGGAGCTCGCTCTCTTCGCCATCCTCCGTGAAGGTGATGCAGTCCATCGGGCAAATGTCGACGCAGGCGTCGCACTCGATACAGACCTTTGGCGTGAAGACCGTCTGCACGTCGCAGTTGAGACAGCGTTGCGCTTCCTTGAAGCCGACAAGCTGGTCGAAGCCTAGCTCGACCTCCGCCTTCACATCCTTCAATGATACGGCCTTGTCGCGATGCGGAACCTTGTAGCGCGTGTCGTTTGCGATGTCGTTGTCATAGCTCCATTCGTGAATGCCCATCTTTTGGGAGATCACGGTGACGCCAGGCGCTGGGCGGACTGATATGTCTTCGCCGCTCAGGAACATGTCGATCGAGACGGCAGCCGAATGACCGTGCGCGACAGCCCAGATGATGTTCTTGGGGCCAAACGCTGCGTCACCGCCGAAGAACACGTTGGGGATGGTCGACTGCATGGTTTCCTGACCGACGACAGGCATGCCCCACTTGTCGAACTCCATGCCAATGTCGCGCTCGATCCATGGAAAGGAATTTTCCTGCCCGACCGCGACCAGTACGTCATCGCATTCGATCAGCTGGTCCGGCTCGCCGGTGGGTACGAGATTGCGGCGACCGTTGGCGTCCTTCTCAGCCTTGACCTTCTCGAACGTCATGCCGGTCAGCTTACCGTTGTCATGCACAAACGATTTCGGCACGAGATAGTTGAGGATCGGAATGTCCTCGTGCATCGCGTCTTCCTTCTCCCAGGGAGACGCTTTCATTTCCTCGAAGCCGGATCGAACGACGACTTTCACTTCCTCGCCGCCAAGCCTGCGCGCTGTCCGGCAGCAATCCATCGCGGTGTTACCGCCGCCCAGCACAATCACGCGCTTGCCGATCTTGGTGGTGTGCTCGAACGAGACGTTCGATAGCCAGTCGATTCCGATATGGATGCTAGCGGCGGCTTCCTGTCGGCCGGGAAGATCGAGGTCACGCCCACGCGGCGCGCCGGTGCCGACAAAGATCGCGTCATAGCCTTCGGTGAGCAGTTGCTTGAGACTGTCGACGCGCTTTGACAGACGCATCTCCGGTCCGAGGGCTGCGATGTAGCCGACCTCTTCGTCAATGACTTCTTCAGGCAGGCGGAAGCGCGGGATCTGGCTGCGGATCATGCCGCCAGCGCGCTTGTCACCATCATAGACGTGAACCTCATAGCCGAGCGGGGCAAGGTCTCTTGCGACTGTCAGGGAGGCAGGCCCGGCGCCGACACATGCAATCTTCTTTCCGTTGGGCGGGGCGATCCCGGGCAGGAGGGCGGTGATGTCTGACTTGTTGTCTGCCGCGACCCTCTTTAGGCGGCATATCGCCACCGGCTCCTCTTCGACTCGGCCCCTGCGGCAGGCAGGTTCGCATGGCCTGTCGCAGGTGCGCCCCAGGATTCCAGGGAACACGTTCGACTTCCAGTTGACCATGTACGCGTCCGTGTATCGCTGGTCGGCGATCAGACGGATGTATTCAGGTACAGGCGTGTGCGCTGGACATGCCCACTGGCAATCTACGACTTTGTGAAAGTAATCGGGACGGTTGATGTCCGTTGCTTGCACGCCTGACCCCATGACTTGCGCGACCAGCAGAGCGGGCCCGCAGCAATTCGATCGAGCGTCTTCTTCGCAACCGCGAGAACCCAATTGCCGCGCTTGCGAACAAGTCCGGGTCGACCTCAACACGAGACGCGGCGAGGCGCGTCTCGAAGCAGAGACTACCCCAGCAAAAGCAAACGTCTACTGGTTGTCGCGCTATCGCGGCAGGCTTGATGCGCCCATCAGGTATTCGTCCACCGAGCGGGCACACTGGCGTCCCTCGCGAATTGCCCACACGACGAGCGACTGGCCGCGGCGCATGTCTCCGCAGGTAAAAATGCGATCCGCGCTGGTCTTGTAGTCATTCGTCGAGGCCGCAACGTTGCCGCGCGGGTCGAGCGTCGCCTTGGTTTGATCGACAAGACCCGGAATAACCGGGCCGGTAAAGCCCATGGCGAGGAGCACGAGGTCTGCCTTCAACTCGAACTCCGAACCTTCGATTTCCTTCATCTCCATACCCTTGGACCCGCGCACCCATTCTGTGCGGGCGCAGACCAGAGCCTTCACCTTGCCGCCTTCGCCGATGGCGCGCTTCGTCACCACGGCCCAGTCGCGCTCGCAACCTTCGTCGTGGCTCGAAGACGTACGCAACTTCAGAGGCCAATCCGGCCAGGTCATGGTTTTGTTTTCCGCGGTCGGCGGCTTGGGCATGATCTCGAGCTGCGTTACAGACGCCGCGCCGTGGCGGTTGGATGTACCGATGCAGTCTGAGCCCGTGTCACCGCCTCCGATAACGATTACATGCTTGCCTTGAGCGCGGATCGTGCCGCCGGGTGCAGCAGTGTTCTCGTCATCGCCCGCCACGCGCTTGTTCTGCTGCGTGAGGAAATCCATGGCGTAGTGAACGCCGTCGAGTTCGCGGCCGGGGATCGGCAGGTCGCGCGGCTTCTCGGCGCCCCCTGCGAGCACGATCACCTGATAATCGTCGAGGAGGCGCTGTACGGAGACATCGATGCCGACGTTCATCCGGGGACGGAAGATGACCCCTTCGCCCTCCATCTGGCGGATGCGCTTGTCGATTGTGCTCTTTTCCATCTTGAAATCGGGGATGCCATAGCGGAGCAGGCCGCCGATGCGATCGGACTTTTCGAACACCGTCGGTGAATGTCCCGCGCGCGCCAGTTGCTGGGCGCAGGCAAGGCCTGCCGGGCCGGAGCCGATCACAGCGATGCGCTTGCCGCTGCCGCGCGGCGCCTGTTGCGGCTTGATCCAGCCCTCATCCCAGCCACGATCAACGATCTCGCACTCGATGGATTTGATCGAGACAGGGTTCTGGTTGATGTTGAGAACGCAAGACGCTTCGCACGGCGCAGGGCAGATGCGCCCGGTGAATTCCGGGAAGTTGTTGGTGGAGTGCAGGTTTTCCAGCGCGCGCTTCCAGTGGTCGCGATAGACGAGGTTGTTCCAGTCTGGGATCTGGTTGTTGACCGGGCAGCCGGGCGTTCCCGGTGCGACCGAGCCCGTGCCTTGGCAGAACGGAACCCCGCAATCCATGCAGCGCGCGGCCTGCGTACGGATCTCGGCATTGTCCATGCGCTTGAGGAACTCGGAATAGTTCTTCTTGCGCGCCTCCGGCTTTTCGTAGGCGCGTTCCTGTCTCTCGTACTCGAGGAAGCCTGTGGGCTTGCCCATATGCTTGCTCCTTGGACTATTCGGCTGCAACGACGGCGTGCTTCTCGTTCCGCAGGTCGAGAAGCGCGCGAGCGTAATCGGTCGGCATGACCTTGACGAAGTGCTTCAGCGCCTCGTCCCAACCATCTAACAACATACGGGCGCGGGCACTGCCAGTGTGCAGCAAGTGCCGCTCCACCAGGATACGCAGACGCTCGGCGTCGAAACGCAGCATGTCACCCATGCCGTTGTTCTCGGCGGAAGGAGAACGCTGCTGTGGTGCATCGGCTTCCGGTCCGCCTTCGGCCGGCTTCAGCGGTTCAAGTTTCACCATGGAAGGATTGCAGCGGCTGACGAAAGTCTTGTCCGGATCGTAGACATAAGCTGCGCCGCCAGACATGCCCGCCGCAAAGTTGCGTCCGGTTGCGCCAAGCACGACGACGACACCGCCGGTCATGTATTCACAGCCATGGTCGCCACAGCCTTCCACGACCGCGACCGCGCCGGAATTGCGTACGGCGAAACGTTCGCCCGCGACCCCCTCGAAATAAGCTTCGCCGGCGATGGCGCCGTAGAGAACCGTGTTGCCGACGATGATGTTCTGCGTTGGCTCGCGGTTCACATTATCAGGTTGGCGTACAATGACGCGACCGCCCGACAGGCCTTTTCCGACATAGTCATTGCCATCGCCGATCAGGTTGAGCGTTACCCCGCGCGCGAGGAACGCGCCGAAGCTTTGTCCCG
>CANJXY010000160.1 GCA_947478925.1 Hyphomonadaceae bacterium
CGCTCGCACAGAAGGACCCGCTTCTGTCGGCGGTTGGTCTCGGCGTCAGCGATCTGGCGAAGTCGACGGACTTTTATGTAAGTGTGATGGGCATGGAGCAAGTGCGCTCCTATCATCTCGACTACATGGACGAGGAGCTGCTGCGCTATCCCGATAACGAGAGCTATCTCGTGCTGATGCATTGGACCGACGGATCGCCGCGCAGTTATAAGGACCTGCCGGTGAAGGTTGTGACGCGGTCGAAGGACCCGGCCACGCTGCAGGAAAAGATCCGCGCGGCGGGATATGCGATCACACGCGCATATGCGCCGAGCGAAGCTGTTGGCGGCGCGGCTGTGGGTCTTGCGAAAGATCCGGACGGCTATGTGCTGGAACTTCTGCCGCTGCGCACGGCGGCAATTGGACCGGCGACGTCTGCAACGACCCCTCCAGCAAACTGAGGCGCATCACATGAGACTCTCGAAACCTCGCATCATGCCGCTGCAGGATAGCGAACTGGACACAGAGCAGGTTGAACGGCTGTCGAAGTCGCGCGGCAAGGATGGGTCGGTGCTCAACATCTTCCGTACGCTGGTGCGTGCGCCTGACGCCTTTCGCGCCTTTTCATGGTGGGGCGGCTATGTCATGTCGCGCAACTCGCTGTCGGCGCGTGATCGCGAGATCGCCATCCTGCGCGTCGGCTGGCTCTGCAAGTCGGGCTATGAGTGGACGCAGCATCATCGCATCGGGTTACTGTCCGGACTCAGCGCTCAAGAGATCGAGCGGATCAAGGTTGGCGCCGGCGCGGATGGATGGTCGGCGACAGAGAAGGCGCTGCTGATCGCTGTGGACGATCTCAACCGCGAACATTTCGTGTCCAACGTCGCCTGGGCGGAGCTGTCGAAGCACTATTCGGAACGGCAGTGCATGGACCTGGTTTTCACGGTCGGCCAGTACACGCAGGTGTCCATGATCCTGAACTCGTTCGGCATTCAGGTTGAAGATGGGCAGACAGTCGATCCTGAGCTGAGGGCGTCGTGAGATGACGGGTCGGCTTGCAGAAAAGACGGCAATCATCGTCGGTGCGGGGCAGACACCGGGCGAGACCATCGGCAATGGCCGGGCCATGGCCATCTTGTTTGCACGCGAGGGCGCCAAGGTGATGTGTGTCGACCGACGGCTCGAGAGTGCGGAAGAGACGGTCCGCATGATCAGCGATGAAGGCGGTAAGGCCTTCGCATTCGAAGCCGACGTGACCAAGGGGTCGGATTGCGCTGCTATCGCACGCGAAGGCGTGGTTCGACTGAAGCAAATCGACGTGCTGGTCAACAATGTCGGCACGGGACGGGGCGATGCACCGCCGCACGCCATTGAGGAAGATGCGTGGGACCGCATCATGAACGTCAACCTCAAGTCGATGGCCATGACGATCCGTCATGTGCTGCCGGTGATGCGGCAGCAGAAGTCGGGCGCGATCCTCAACATCTCCTCGCTGGCCGCGATCGCGGGGCATCACATGGTGACATACGAGGTCTCCAAGATGGCGGTGAACCGGCTGACGACTGTGGTCGCGTCGGGCAACGCCAAGCACAATGTCCGCTGTAACGTGATCATGCCCGGCCTGATGGACACGCCCATGGCGATGACTGGGATCGCCGCCGCGAGCGGCAAGTCGGCCGACCAGCTGCGCACGGAACGCAATTCGCGGGTGCCGATGGGGCGGATGGGAACGGCGTGGGATACGGCCTTCGCTGCCCTGTTCCTGTGCTCGGACGAGGCGCGTTTCATCACCGGAGCGGTTCTGCCGGTGGACGGTGGAACTTCAATAATGATTGGTTAGCATCAATTTGGGGGTTTTATGCGGGTTCCATCGACGGAACCGGCCTTGGCGCGGCGTTTGCACACAGGCTCTGAAAGCGTTTGATGATATTTGTGTGCTATTAGGTTTACAGGTTGGGTCACGCAACGCGCGCATATGTTCAAGAAGACCGACACGGCCAAACCCGATCCACTTGCGCAGCGCATGCGCAAGATCGCTGCGGTGTCGCAGGAAGAAGTGACCTATTCTACCGTCACGCCCGGCGAAAAACGCGCTGAACGCAAGCCAACCTTCAAATCCGCCAGCCTCGCTTTCATTACCGGCGACCGCGTGGACGTTGTCGTGAAGAACGTCAGCGATACCGGCGCACGCGTGGAATTCATGCGCGACCAGCAGCTGCCCGATCGCGTGCTGCTGTCGGAACCGACGCTGCGAATCAAGACCTGGGCCTATGTCGTCTGGCAGACACGCGGCGCCGCCGGCCTGCAATTTGTGAAGACGTGACGCTTTCGGTGACATTGACCTGATGAGGTTGCGACGATGCGCGGGATCGACGCCGGTCCTGCCCCCGTCCATTCTGCACCGATGAGTATCGCCCTCGAAGAAGCTGATCGCGACACATGGCTCGCGGCCCGACGTGGCCTGCGCCTGCGCTGTCCCGCGTGCGGCAAGGGCAAGCTGCTGGCGGGCTATCTGCGGCCCGCAGCGGCCTGCAGTGAATGTGGCGAGCCTACCGGTGAGATCCGCGCCGACGACGCTCCAGCATGGGCGACCATCCTGCTGGTCGGCCACATCGCCTCACCGCTCTTCTTCCTGTTCGCCACCCAGGACCCCACCGCGAGCCTGATGGCATTCTTCCTGATCGCAGCTGTGGTGCTGGTTCTGACGTTCGCATTACTGCCACGCATGAAGGGTCTGTTCGTCGGCCTGATCTGGGCGACGCGCGCGGGCGAGACCACGCAGGACGCGGACCAGCCGACGCACTACGAACCGGGAACCTGACCTGGCCTAGGCGGCGGGCGCCTTATTCTGCAGGCGTGGTAGGCGTCGGTGCGACCGGCGTGTGGTCGCCCCTGAGCAGGGCTTCGTCCTCGCGAGATGGTTTGGTCGCAAGACGGCCCGCCAAAGGAGAAATCCAGCGCTCAAACTGATCGACGAAGGAGTAGACCACCGGCACGAGGATCAGCGACAGAACTGTCGACGAGATCAGGCCGCCGATAACCGCGACCGCCATGGGCGTGCGGAAGCCGGCTCCTTCACCAAGTCCCAGTGCGGTCGGGATCATGCCTGCCGACATGGCAACCGTCGTCATCACGATGGGACGGGCCCTCTCGCGACAGGCTTCGAACAGCGCATCATAAGTGTTCTTGCCGCGCTGCTGCGCCTCGATGGCGAACTCAACCAGCAGGATGGCGTTCTTGGCGGCGATCCCGAGCAGGAGCACGCAGCCGATCATCACGGGCATGGAAATTTCCTTGCCGGTGATCAGAAGCGCAAAGAACGCGCCGGAGAACGACAAAGGCAGAGACGCCAGAATGACGGCCGGTTTGAAAACCGATTTGAACAACAGCACCATCACCGAGTAGATCAGCGCGACGCCGGCCATGAGCGCAATAACGATGCCGCCGAACATCTGCGCCATCGCCTGCTCGCTTCCCACGCGGGCGCGCGAAACAACGGCGTTACCAGCCTTCTCCGCCGCGAGGATCGCTTTCATGGTCTTGGTCTTGTCGATCGCGTCGGTGGCGGCGCCCGAGGCAACACCGGGAGCAAGATCGGCCTGCACCGACGCCATACGTTTGCGATAGAGGCGCTGGATAACGCCAGGGCCAGCTTCGTAGGAAAGCGTCGCGACAGCGCCCAGCGTGGTTGAGCCGCCGTTGAGTGTCGGCACGCGCAGCTGAGCCAATTCGGCAAGGTCTGTGCGGATCGAATCCGGCAGGCGCACGCGTATCGCAAGGCGGCGCTCGCCTTCCGAGAATTTTGGTGTGTTGGCCTCGATATCCCCGGAGGTTGCTATGCGAGCAACCTGTGCGATCGCATCCGTTGATACATTGAGGCGCGCAGCCTCATCACTGCGCGGGCGGATGATAAGCTCAGGTCCGGGAGGTTCTGGTGAAAGGCGCGGATTCTGGATCTGTGGCAGGTCCTTCATCTCGTTGAGAAGGTCGAGCTGAACCTTGTCGAGGGCGGCGCCGTCCTCGCTGGTCAGGAGAATATTGACGTCCGAGCCAGTCGGACCGCCACCCGACATGAGCGCGGTAACGCGGATGTCCGGTATCTGCTTGAGCTGCGGACGGATGAGCTGCTTCAGCTTCTCGGTCGACAGTCCGTGACCTTCACGCATCACGACTGTGGCGGAACCTGACGTCATACCCGAACCGCCACCGCCGCCGCTCATTGCGGCCTGGCCGCCAGCGCCACCCGTGCCGATCGAGATGAATACATCCTCGACGTCCGGTTGTTTCAGCAAGAGTTCATTGAGTGCAGTCGCAGAGCGCTCCATCTGTTCGCGCGTCGAGCCCGGAGGAGCCGAGATATTGAAAAGGATGTAGCCGGGATCTTCGGTCGGAATGAACCCCTTGGGCAGCGCCGCAACGCAAACGATGGCGCCAGCAAACGACAGGAACCCAAAGACGGACGCGATAAGCCGGTGGCGCAGCGCCCAAGCCAGGGTAGTTTCATAGAAGGCCGGCAATTTGCGGACATCCCGACCATGATGCTTGGCCGGTGACGCCTTCAGGAAGTAGGCCGCCATCAGAGGCGAAACAAAGCGGGCAACCGCCAGGGAGAAGACGACAGCCACGGCGACCGTGATGCCAAACTCGATGAAGAACTGACCGGGCATGCCGCCCATGAATGAGGTCGGCAGGAACACGACGACGATCGAGGCGGTCGTCGCAAGAACGGCGAGGCCGATGGCGTCGGCGCCCTCCATCGCGGCGCGGAAGGGTGTGTAGCCAGCAAGCGTTCGCTTCTGGATGTTCTCGATTTCCACGATGGCATCGTCGACAAGGATCCCGATGACCAACGTCAGCGCAAGCAGCGTGACGGTGTTCAGCGAGAAGCCAAACCACGAGATGACAAAGAAGGTGGGGATCAGCGACAGCGGCATCGCCAGGGCGGCGATCACCGTGGCGCGCCAGTCGCGCAGGAACAGGAACACGACCAACGCTGCGAGGGCCATACCCTCGATCAGCACGTCCTGCGTGGCGTGGAAGTTTGCCTTGGTGTCGTCGGTCATCGAGAAGATCTTGGTGATCTTCAGGCCCGGATTAGCCTTCTCGAGCTTGGCGATACCAGCAAGCGTGCCGGTCTCGACATCAATTTCCGAGGCCGAATCAACCTTAACGACATTGAAGCCCGCGACCGGGCGACCATTCAAACGCGCGAAAGACCGCACTTCGGCAGAGCCATCGCCCACATCCGCTACGTCGGCAAGTTTCACGTAAGAAGCGCCGCCACGAAGCGGGATCGATAGGTCGCGAAGTTCGCCGACGGTCAGCGTTTCGCCGATGACGCGGGTGGTCGTCTCGGCGCCGCCGACTTGGGCGCGGCCGCCGCCATAGTTGCGATAGGAGCGCTGGAGTGCGCCGTTCACGTCGGAAGCGGTCACGCCCAGTGCGGTCATGCGGATGGGATCGAGCGTGACGTTGATCTCGCGATTAACGCCGCCAACGCGGTTGATCTGGCCAACGCCCTTCACGGACTGCAGCTCGCGCGCGATGCGGTCGTCGATGAACCATGAGAGCTCAGTCGCCGACATGGTCGGGTGTGAGACCGCGAACGTCATCAACGAGCCGCCGGTGAAATCCAGCGCCTGGACCAGCGGAGGCTGGATGGTTGCGGGCAATTGGGTGCGGACCTGGTTGACGCGTTGTTCGACGTCATCCTTCGCCTTCTGGAGGTCGGTTCCGATTTCAAACTGAATTATCGTGGTCGATGCGCCGAGCGTGACCGAGGACTGCAGTGTTTCGATGCTTGGCAGGCTCGCGATCGAATTCTCGACGATGCGCGTGACCTGGTTTTCGAGTTCGGTGGGCGCTGCGCCTTCCTGGACGATGGTTGCAACCACCATTGGAAAGGAGATGTTGGGGAATTGTTTGACCGGCAGCTTGGAGTAGGAATACGCGCCGGCGACGAGCATCAATGTGAAGGCGACCACAACCGGTATCGGGTTGCGGATTGCCCAGCTTGAAATCGGCAGGTTCATATTACTTGTCTCCGGGCGTTGCGGCGGTGGCCGCTTCGCCGTCGATCGGTTGGATCACGTCGCCATCAAGCGAGAAGGAGGAACCAACCGCAAGCACGCGGGCGCCAGCGGGCGGGCCTTCGACCAGTTGCACGAAGTCGCCGGTGCGCTCGCCGAGCTTGACCGGCACTTGCTTCACCTTGTTGCCGTCGCCAACGAGCATCACGGACGGTCCACCCGCTTCATAGCGGATGGCGCCAGCGGGCACGGAAAGCACGCCACCGCCCGAGCTGGTAAAGTGCGCTTCTGCGAAGCTGCCGGGGCGCAACTCCTTGTTGTAAGGTAGTGCGATACGCGCGCGACCGAGGTTCGTGTTCTGATCGACCCTTGGCGATACGAAGCGCACCTTGCCCTGCACAGTCAGACCGGTGCTCAGCGTTACAGTGACGGGCGTGCCTTCATGCAGCAGCGCCAGCTTGGCATCGGGAAGTTCAGCGTCCAGCTCGATCAGGCCATTGCTGGCGAGCCGGAAATAGGGAGATGCGGCGACTGCCGCAGAGATGTCACCGGGACGGATCGACCGTTGCAGGACAACGCCGGCAACCGGGGCGCGCAGCGTCAATCGTGCTTCGCGGACTTTCATCTCGTTCACTGCGGCCTGCGAGGCCAGCAGCGAGGCTTCGGCGCTGGCGGTTTCGGCCTTGCGCTGCTCGAGCAATTCCTTCGAGAATGCGCCTTCTTTTTCCAGCGAGACGGCGCGGTCGAGCTGGTTTTTCTTGAAGTCGACGTTGGCCTTCTGAGTCGCGAGTGTGGCTTCGGCCTGCGCGATCTGTGCCTGCAGCAACGCACCATCAAGCTTGGCCATGGGCTGGCCCTGCTTCACCCAGTCCCCCTCGTCGACATAGACAGCAGCGACGCGATAACCGGTCAGTTCAGACCCTACCGCAGCTTCTTCGCGTACGACCAGACGGCCCGTCGCGACGACTTCTCCGGCAAGATTACGGTTCTCGACATGCGTGACGCGCATGGACTGAGCCGATCCGGGCGTTGCAAGAGCGGAGCCTGAAGCCGCGACTGAGGCTTCTTCCGCCGGGGCGGGCTTCTGGCCGCAGGCGAAAAGGCCGAGCGACAGCATCCCGACACCCGCGATCGCGGCGACGGAGGCCAGTTGCTTGCGCGATTTCATCGTTTCTTGTCCTTGCGCAGTGTTTTGGGGCGCGGTGATGGGGAGATTGCGATTCATTGGTATCGGCCAGATGACGTAAGGACCGGACTGTTTGCGACGCCGCCCGGCTCTGCTTGTACGACGTGAACCTGTTTCCGGTTTTTGCGCGGCCTCGGCGCCCCCGGTGACGGGAGGTTCGGGCGAAAAATCGCGCACGGCAAAGCCTTCGTCTGTCAAAACAGACGATACGGGGCCGCCGGCTGGGGACTTATCGGGGAGGTCCATCGTACCCAACTCGGAAACTCTGGCGTTTCCATATCGCATCCTGTTATAGACTGCAAACGTGGTGATCGCGTTAAGTCGATCACGTTTCGAGTATTCGGGACCCCCGCATGCAGGCGCCTCAGGAACCCGTGGAAGTTGTGTCGCCGCGTGAGCGAATACTGGCTGCCGCGCGCAAGATCTTCCTCGATGGCCTGCCCGAGCATGCGACCATGGACGCGGTGGCCCAGCAGGCCGGCATGTCCAAGAAGACGATCTATCGCGAATTCAAAAGCCAGGTGGAGCTGCTCGGCGCGCTGCTGCTGGAGAACGTAGCCGACATGGGGGCTTTCCCCCCGCCCCATCCCAATGACGATATCGAACTTGAGCTTTACGGCATGCTGGTACGGATGGTGACGCACTTCACCAGTCCGCGCTCGATGGCGCTGGCGCGCCTGTTGATGTCGGAAGTGCGCCGTTATCCCGAGCTGATCAATGCCTCGAAGCCCAAGGGCTTTCCGCGCGAACTCCTGGCAAACTGGCTCGATTCACCGGTCGTGCGCGCACGCTTCGCGATCGAGGATGCGGACGACGCCGCGGCCATGCTGTTCGGCATGGTGA
>CANJXY010000161.1 GCA_947478925.1 Hyphomonadaceae bacterium
ACTCACCCGTCAGCTTCGGCGCCCGCTTCTCCACGAAGGCTGCCACGGCTTCGCGGCGATCGGAAAGCGTGTTGGACAGAAGCTCGTAAGCCATTGCCGCGTCCAGCAATTGCGCGGCCAGCGCGCGAAGCGGAATGTTAGCGGTCGTCTTAGTCCAGCGCACGGCCCATTTCGGATTGGCCAGAATCTTGTCCGCGACTTCAGTCACCTTGGCGTCGAGCTGGTCGGGCGTCACGACATGATTGATGAGGCCCAGCGCCAGCGCGCGCTCCGCCGTCAGCATCTCGCCGGTCATCAGGAACTCCTTGGCCCGCGCGAACCCGATCAGCTGCGGCCATATGATCGCCCCGCCATCGCCCGCGACGAGACCGACCTTCACATGGGGGTCGCCCACCACCGCCTTGTCCGAAGCAATGATCACATCGCACATCAGCGCGATCGTCGCTCCCAGCCCGGCTGCCGCGCCATTCAGTCGGCACAGGAGTGGCTTTTCCAGATCGAGCAGTGATGTGATGATCCGCTTTGCTTCCGGGCCAATTGCGCGGAAAGATCCTGGATCCTCGATGTGTGTCTTGAACCACGCCGTGTCGCCACCCGCGCAGAAAGCGCGCCCGGCGCCTGTCAGCACGATCAGATCGCTGTCCGGATCATCTTGTGCATCGAGAAATATGCGCGAGAGCTCATGGTGCATCTCGCCGTCGACAGCATTGACCGGATTGGGTGCGGTCAACGTCAGCGTCAGAATGCGTCCGTTCCGCGTGGCGACAATGCGTTCGTATCGGGAGAAATCCGGCGTCATGGCGTTGGTCCTCAGCCTGCTTCGGCGCCGATCGCGATAATGCGGCGACCAAAGGCGTTGTCGGTGAAGAGATCGATGAACGCCTGCGGCGCCGCCTCCAGCCCCTGATAGCGCTGTTCGCGCACTTTCATCTCGCCGCGTTCGATCATGGCGCCCAGCTCCTCCTGCGCAGCAGGAAAGGCTTTCAGATCGTCGAAAACGACCAACCCCTCCATGCGCAGGCGGCTGGCAATGAAATAGCGCGTGTTGGTGATGCCTGGCACATTAGTGCTCGCCGTATTGTAGTCGGCGAGCTGACCCGAAATCACGATACGGCCGCCGGGTCGAAGAAGTGGAATGACGGCATCGATCATCGCGTTGCCGACATTGTCGAACAGAACGTCATAGCCATCCGGGCTCGCCGCCTTCAGGTCAGCTACAAGGTCTGCCGTTGTCTTGTAGTCGATGACAGCATCCAGCTTTGCCTCATCGCGCAACCAGGCCGCCTTGTCCGCGCCGCTGGCCGTGCCAACAACGCGCGAAGCCCCAAGGCCGCGCGCGATCTGGGCCGCCGTCGCGCCAACGGGTCCGGCGGCGGATGTGACCAGTACCCGGTCGCCCGGCTTCAACGTGGCGACGCGCTTTAGACCAAACCACGCCGTCATGCCGGGCACGCCCAGCACGCCGATCCAGTAAGACAGCGGAAGCCGCGTGTGAGGAATTTTCTGGATGTAGCCACGCCCGGGGAAGATCGCATGTTCGGCCCACCCGCCGCCGGTCGCCACGATGTCGCCAACCGCAAACCGCGCGTTTGTGCTCTCGATCACCTCGCCAATCGCAAAGCCATCGATCGGATCACCGATCCGCAACGGAGGCGCGTAGCTGGCCCCTGATGACAGGCGCGAGCGCGTGCCGGGGTCGGCCGAACAATAGAGTGTTCGGGTCAGCACTTGCCCCTCGGAGAGCGCTGGCAGCGCTATGTCTTCGACTCGAAACGTCTCGCGTGTCGGCACGCCGACAGCCTGCGCCGCTAAAACAATGCGGCGCGAAGTGCTTGGACGTTGCGTCATCCGGTATCCCTGCCTTCCAACGAGACTGCTCACAAATGGAGGCTGGACTCACGCCGTCGCGAAGTCCACCGGCAGACTTACTCCTGCAGGTTAACCGTAACCGTTGTCGACAGGCCAGGGCGAAGACGATCAAGGCCGATCTGGCCGGGCTCAAGCCGGATCCGCACGGGCACACGCTGCACGACCTTTGTGAAATTGCCAGTGCCCGGTTCGAACGGCAGCAGCGAGAATTGCGAACCTGAGCCTGGCGCAAAGCTCTCGACTTTGCCCTTGAATGTTACCCCGGGCAGGGCATCGACCGTGATGTCGGCCGGTTGACCTGCCGTCATTCGCGAGACCTGTGTCTCTTTGAAGTTGGCCGTGACGTAGAGTGCACCGAGCGGCACGATGGTCATCAGGCGCGCGCCGGGCTGTACGAAATCGCCCGGCTCCGCCTGTCGATCACCAACAACTCCGTCGATCGGCGAGGTGATCGTCGTATGCGCCTTGTCCTGGCGGGCAAGATCGAGGGACGCTTGGGCGCTGGCGGCTTGCGCTTCGGCCTGCGCGAGATTGGCCGCGAGCATCTGGCGCTTGGCGTGTGTGGCGGCGGCCTGGCTCTGGCTGACGCCGAGCTGCGCGCGAAGTCTTTGAGTCTCCGAAGCTGCCGAGATCGCAGACGCACGAAACTGGTCAGCGTCGCGTTTTGATGCGGCGCCGGCCTCGGCCAGAGCTTCGAAGCGCGCGCGGTCGGATGCGGCTTGTTCGCTCTGGGCTTCTCCGGCGGCGACACTGGCCCTTGCGGCGGCGATGCCGGAAGCCGCGAGGCGCTCCTCGGCATCCAGTTCAACGAAGGCTGCCTTGGCCGCGAGCACCGCAGCCTGCGCGGTCTGCAGGTTGGCTGATGCGGCCGCTTCGCGTGCGTCGAATTCTTCGGGATCTATTCGCAGAAGCGGCTGGCCTGCTTTTACCGGCTCGTTATGCGTCACCAGCACCTCGGCGATGAGGCCACGAATGCGGGGCGACACCGTGGAAACGTCCGCATCCAGATAGGCCGCATCGGTGGAGACGTCGCCCTTGGGCAGGACGATGTAGAGCGCTCCGGCCACTGCCACCACGACTGCGATCGCCACGACTATGGCTGTGCGCTGTGAAAAAGGTAGGCGGCGTTTTGGAGCGGATGTTGCTCCGGCACCAGGCGCGGGATCCGGATTGGTATCGCCGGGGCGCAGGGATTCGACGGTTGCGGCGCTCATTGTTTTGCTTCCAGTCCAAGGCGACGAGCGATGGCGCGCCGGGAACGTTCGAGGATGAGATCTGATTTCGCCGCATCGGGCTCTGCGCGTGCGAGCCCAAGCGCGCCGACGAGCTCGGATAGAAGCGAACTGGCGTCGTCGGCCGCATCCGCGCGGCCCAGCGCCAACATCTTGTCGGCCAGAAGTCCGATCAGGCCGTTGAGGCCCTCGGCAAAGCGCTTCGCCGCGGCCTCGGGTAGCCGTGGCGCTTCAGTGTTGAGGAAAGCGAGCGGGCAACCAAACGTCCGGGCGTCGCGGTGGGCTGCTGAAAGATAGAAGTCGAGAAAAGCGGTGAGGTTGGCGCCCGCGTCGCGACCCGGCCGTTCAAGAATGGAGCGGGCACGGCCCTCGCGAAACATCTGCTCGACGCCCGCCGCAAGCAGATCGTCGCGCGATTTGAAATGTGCATAGAAGCCGCCATTTGTGAGGCCTGCCTTCGCCATCACGGCCGAGAGGGCGAGGTTGTGTGGGCCATCGCGACGGATCGCGCGGGCAGCCTCCTTAAGAAGTTTTTCCCGCGTCTCTTCTTTGTGGTTGGGCGCGTACCGCATGGCCTTGCCTTTCATTATATGAAGCACTTAATATAATGGACGTTACAGTTCAAGTGGCGAGCGGCGAGGCTCAGGGCGCGATGTCAGCGAATGCAGCCAGCAGCCGGGGAATTCTGCCCGGTTTTCTGCGCGGGACCGGGAAACCCGAGCTCCTCGACGATCCCACCACAATGCCCACGTCGAAAAAGTTCATGATCTTTGGTGTGCTGGCCTTCGGCCAATTCATGGCCCTAATCGATATCCAGATCGTGGCGGCATCGCTAAACGACGTGCAGGCAGGCCTTTCGGCGGGGCCGGCCGAGGTGAGCTGGATCCAGACCGGCTACCTGATGGCTGAACTGGTGATGATCCCGTTCTCGGCCTTCCTCGGTCAGGCGCTATCGACACGCTGGCTGTTCGCCTTGTCGGCTGCGCTGTTCACCATATCGAGCGCGCTGTGTGGTATGGCGTGGGACATCGAGTCGATGATCCTGTTCCGCGTGATCCAGGGATTTGTCGGCGGCGCGATGGTACCGACGGTGTTCGCGACCGGCTACACGCTCTTTCAGGGGCGCCAGCGCGCGATGATTCCCGCCATTCTTGGCATGGTGTCTGTGCTGGCGCCGACCCTGGGGCCAACGGTTGGCGGATGGTTGACGGATGCAGTCGGTTGGCGCTGGATTTTCTACATCAACATC
Source organism: Hyphomonadaceae bacterium (assembly GCA_947478925.1). Taxonomy (GTDB): domain Bacteria; phylum Pseudomonadota; class Alphaproteobacteria; order Caulobacterales; family Hyphomonadaceae; genus UBA7672. Next base: position 4,351 of record CANJXY010000161.1, read on the forward strand.
ATACCGGGAATTGCGGTCACACTGCTGACCTTGTCGCTTGTGCGCATCGACACGCCGGTTTTCGCCAAGCTCAGGACAATCGACTGGTCCCACTTCGCAGCCATGGCGATCTTCCTGGGCGGCCTCCAGTTCGTGCTGGAAGAAGGCCCCAAGCACGACTGGCTCGGCGATCCCACAATTCTCACGGCGTCATGGGTATCCTTCGTCGCGTTCCTGCTTTTCCTCGAGCGTTCATTCCGCTCCGGCGGGCCTGTCGTTGTGCTGACCCCGATGCGAAAGCCAACCTTTGTCTTCGCCTGCGTGTTCAACCTCGTAATCGGCTTCGGGCTCTATTCTGCAACCTACCTTATCCCTCTATTTCTCGGCCGTGTACGCGGCTTCAGCAGCCTGGATATCGGAACGACGGTATTCGTCACGGGCATCGCGCAGATCCTCTCCACCATCATCGCGGCTCGCCTGTCCCAGCGCGTCGATCCCCGCAGGGTCATTGCCGTGGGCCTATCGCTTTTCGCCGCCAGCCTGTGGTGGACGTCCAATCTCGGGTCGGAGTGGGGCTTCTTTGATCTGCTCGGTCCGCAGCTTCTGCGCGGCTTTGCTATCATGCTCTGCATCGTCCCGAGTGTCGGCCTCGCGCTTGGCGGATTCGAGCAGGCGGAGCTTCGTGCAGCTTCGGGTCTCTTCAACCTGATGCGAAATCTGGGCGGCGCCGTCGGTATCGCCGTCGTCAACACGTGGCTTGCCGACCAGGCACGCATCCACATAGCGCGGATGAGTGAAAGCCTTGGCCAGAATGGTGCACAAGCTCAGGAGTTCGTGTCGGGATTGGCCGCTCAGATCGGTCGGCTGACTCCTGATCCCGATCGGGCAATGACTGTCGCACAAGGTGAGTTCGCCCGCGTGGTCGGCCGCAGCGCGCTTACGTCTGCCTTTGATGAGGTCTTTCAGGTCATGGCCTGGATCTTCATCGCCGCACTAATCCTCGTCCCCTTCTGCCGCCCCGCTCCGTTGCCCCCAGCAAGCCCGCCTGTCGACGCGCATTGACCTTTCTGCGACTTTGGATCGACTTGTCTGGCTTCGAACGCTAATCGTCATTGTTTGCTGTAGGGCGGCAGTACGTCGAGGAGCACCGTTGGCAGGCATGCCAAAGACCTATCGCGCATTCATCAGCTACTCCCAGCAGGATGAAGTGTGGGGCAAGCGCCTCCATTCATGGCTGGAGAGCTATCGCGTTCCGCGCGGCGTCGAAGTCGAGTTGCCGCCGTCGCGCAAGCTTGGCCGGTTCTTTCGCGACGATGAAGAGATGGCGGCCGCGGCTGACATCGCGGTGACTGTCGAAGGCGCGATTGAGAATGCAGAAAGCCTTATCGTAGTCTGCTCTCCCCGGTCGGCGAAATCGAAATGGGTCGCGGCCGAGGTTCAGCACTTCCGGAGGACCGGGCGCGCGCGGAGGGTGTTCGCTGTCATCATCGATGGTGTCCCCAACTCGGGCAATCCGGAAACGGAATGTTTTCCGAGGGCATTGAGAGCGGGCAGCGATCCGGATGATCCGGAAGCGCTTCCCATCGAGCCGCTGGGATTGGACGTGCGCAAGGACGGTCGATCGCGTGCCAGCGCCCGGCTTGCCGCCGGATTGTTGGGCGTTGACTTTGACGACCTATGGCAGCGGGAGCGACGGCGCACGGAGCAACAGCAACGCGCTGTCGTCGCTGGCTCGGCCGCGTTGACGATCACATTCGCCATACTGGCCGGCGCAGCGGTCTTTTTCGGCTTGCGGGCAAATGAAAATGCTAAGACAGCGCAGGTGAACCTCACCCGGTTCTTTGCTGAGCGTGCCTGGGAGAGATTGTCCGAGGGCAATAGTCTGGCGGCGGCGCGCTACGCAATCGCCGGTATGCGCTTGGCGCCTGAAAATGCTCATTCCTATCGATCTGCGCTCGGAGCGATTCTGCAGAGCTCCGGCGAGAGTCTGCCGTCGCTGATCCATGACGACCGCGTGGTGGTTGCTGCGTACTCCCGGCAGGGAAGCCGCATCGTAACTGCCAGCCATGATGGCACTGCGAAGATCTGGGACGCCTCCAACGGCAGATTGCTTCAAACGCTGAAAGTCGGCGTTGGGCACGTCAATGACGCCACGTTCTCGCCTGACGGGCGCCGTGTCGCGACTGCCGGCGCTAATGGTGAAGCGATCGTCTGGAATGCTGTCGACGGATCCGTGATCGCAAAGGCGAACGGGCAGGGCGCGCCAATCAATGCAGTCGTGTTTTCGCCTCGAGGCGCCCAGTTTGTTACAGCTGACGACAAAGGCAATGCAGGCATCTGGGATGCCGCCGATGGGCATCTGGTTGCTGAGCTCAAAGGTCATTCGGCAAAGATCTGGACTGTGGCCTATTCGCCGGATGGGAGCCGCATCGTCACGGCAAGCAACGACGCGACAGCGAAAATATGGAACGCTGACACTGGAAAATCGCTCGCGACGCTGAAAGGTCACAGCGGGAAGGTCTACAACGCTACGTTCTCGCCCGATGGGCGACGCGTCGTGACCGCTAGTGACGACACGACGGCCAGGTTGTGGGACGCTCAGTCCGGCAAGCAGCAACTAACGCTGAAGGGTCACAAGCTTGGAGTCTGGAGTGCCGCTTTCTCACCGAATGGCGAGCTGGTGGCGACCACCAGCGTCGATACCACCGCGCGGGTCTGGAACGCGCGCGACGGTCAGGTGCTTGCAACCTATACTGGTCACAGCCTTGGTGTTCGCACGGCCGCCTTTTCATCGGACAGCGCGCGCATCGTGACGGCTAGCGATGACGGGTCCGCACGCATCTGGATTGCGCGAGACGGCGAGCCGGTTGCTACCTTGAGCGGCCATGGCGCCGCCGTTTGGGGCGCGGCTTTTTCACCAGATGGCAAACGGATTTTGACCGCCAGCAAAGACAAAAGCGCCAAAGTCTGGGACTCGGGCGGTGGGCGCCTGCTGAGCACCGGTAAGGCCCACGACCGCGAAGTCTGGTATGCCGAATTTTCCCCCGACGGACGGCACTTCGTCACCGCCAGCGCCGACAAGACGGCGAAGATCTGGGACGCTAGCAACAGTAAGGTAATCCAGACCTTGTCGGGGCACACCGACGAAGTCTCCGGCGCCGCCTATTCGTCTGACGGATTGTTGGTAGCGACGGCGAGCAAGGACGGGACCGCGAGAATCTGGAACGCTGCTGACGGTCGTACGCTCTTTACGCTGGCAGGCCACAAGGGCTGGGTCATCAGCGTCGCCTTCTCGGCAGACGGAAAGCAGCTGGTGACCACCAGCGAAGACGAGTCTGCCAGGATATGGAATGTCGCCACCGGCCAGCTGACGCAGACACTCACAGGACACACGAACTGGGTCAGGGGCGCAGCCTTCTCTCCCGATGGAAACCACGTGGTGACGGCCAGCGAGGACAAATCAGCGAAGGTCTGGGACATCGCTACTGGGAGGGTGCTCGCGACGCTTGAAGGACATAGCTCCGGCGTCGGCACAGCCGTGTTTTCACCGGACGGTGCCCGCGTTCTGACGGCCAGCGATGATGGCTCCGCCAAGGTATGGCGCATCAGTGATGGCCGGGTCCTCGCGACCCTAAATGCTGGCAAGGGTTGGATCTCTTCGGCCGCGTTCTCGCCGGACGGCGCCCGCATCGTCACCGCGAACCAG
>CANJXY010000162.1 GCA_947478925.1 Hyphomonadaceae bacterium
TCCCACGGAAAGAGGAGCTCGCGGTTGCCTGCCTCGAGTCAGGCTACGCGATCTTCCACGACCTGCTGGAGCGGGCCGAACAGGCCCCGAATGCAGCCTCGCGGATCGCCCGGCTGATCGCTCTTTTTGTCGAAAGGGATGCCGCGGTGCGGCGGGGCGAGGCGATGCCCCTATCATCTTTTTCCACAATCCGGGCCCTCGAGGGTGAACATCGCGAGCGGGTCGCCCAGGGATATCTGCGGATGTTTCGACGGGTGCGGTCGCTGCTGGATACCCCGGAGCTGGCGCATCTCGACAAGATCGGGAGGACGATCCGGGCGCTGGTCCTGCTCGAGCAGCTCTATTGGGCGAATGTCTGGCTGGGCGATTTCGACCTCGATCATTTCCCGCGCCTCGCCAAACGTATGACCGACATCGTCACCAACGGCATAGTGCCGGCCGGGGTCGCGATAGACCTTGGCGACCTTGACCTGCGCGCGGCCATCGAGCCGGTGGATGCGGCCAAGGAAAGCTTCCTGGTGGCGGCCACGCGGCAGATCAACGAGCACGGCTATCGCGGCGCGTCGGTCGACCGGATCTCGGCGGCGCTCAATGTCACCAAGGGCGCATTCTACCATCACAACGAGGCGAAGGACGAACTGGTCGCCGCCTGTTTCCGCCGCAGCTTCGGTATCGCGCGCGAGGCTCAGCGCCGTGTTGCGCTGATGCGAGGCAATGAGCTGCATCGCTTGTCGGTCGCGGTCGCCGGGCTGATCCGGTTTCAGCTCGGACCTGAAGGTCCGCTGCTGCGCACGTCGGTTCTGTCATCGATGCCGCAGGAGCATCAGGTCGAAATCATCTCGCAGTCCTACAAGGTGAGCCGGCAGTTCTCCGCGATGATTGCCGACGCGGTCGCGGACGGTTCTGCGCGTCCGGTGGATCCGGCGGTGGCCGGGGCGCTGCTTCATGCGGCGATCAACGTGGCATCCGACATGCGCATCCTCGCGATCTCGCGCGACGCCGACATCGTCGGCCGCTTCGTGCAGGTATTGTTCGGCGGACTGTCTCCGCAATAGGGCGCTCTGATGCGAGCAGCCCTATTCGGTGTCGCCGACGGCTTGGGTGACACGGCCAAGGCTCTCGTCATGGCGCGCTCCGGCGAGGATGCCGGGCAGGGCGTGGTTCCCCTCGTGACACGCATACTCGTACATCCGCTCACGGCTTGCCGTCAGCGCCATCTCCCCACGCCATGGCGTTGTGAACGCGTCCTTGTCTTCGACCGTGAAGCTGTAATTGATCGCGTCCGGCCCGGCGCGTGTGAAGCGCTCCGTCACCGTGGGGTTCTCACCGACATAGTAGCTGTCGCCCATGTTGGGGCGGACGCGAATGTCGGGATGGAAGTTGCGCGTCTGTACGACCAGCGTGTCTCCTTCCCACCAGCCAACCGAGTCACCAAGCCAGGTGTTGAAGCCGCCAGCGCTCCGCTTTTCGCCGATAGGAATGATCCGCGCGTCATGAATCATCTCCGCCGTGATCACCACATGCGTCGGCGTCTGCACGATCTGGTAGTGATTATTGTAAAGCACGTTCATCATTGGCGGGCCGGCTGTTGATCCGAACCCGACAATGCAGCGCTCACCCTGGGGACGGATCTCGGGGCCGTCCCAGCTGCCGCGCATCCGTGTTAGCCTGTCTTCGAAGTGCTTCTTTGCGGCTGGTGTATACGGGATGCGGCCGTCCGGCGGATCGACGATCCACGACGAACGCACCTCGCCATTCACCACGCCATACTTCGTTCCCGGGTCAATCCAGAACGCGTTGTAGCCGGCGTTCGCATTGCCGTCCGTCGGCGCGCCTTCATTGGGATTGGTCGGTGCGTTGGACGCGCGCATCATCTGCGCCCGCGCGGTTTCCATCTGCTTGGCACGCTCGGGCGGGATGGTTGGGCTCTTGAACTGCGGAGGCCGTTCCAGCGTCGTGAGGCTGGCATTTGTCCATATGCCCTGCAGGTCAGGTTTTCCGTCGGGCGTTCGCGGGGTCTGCCAGGCGTCCTGCGCCGTCGCTCCGCCACATGAAAGGACCATTATCGCGACGACAAGAAGTGCGGGCTTCATGGCGTTCCTCCTCGATCGTCCGTCGTGTTTGGCGCCGGCGCTCATTCGCGCGCCCTTCCGTCTGGAGGTCAATCGCCGACGGTGGCCCAAGCCGCTACGTCAGGCGCTCAATTGATGGAGAGGCCACGCTCTTAAGCCCCGCCCCGGAATCAAAAGCGCCGACCCCGTTAAGGGCCGGCGCGAGTTTGGAAGTCACCAGTAGCTTCGCGGTGACGCGACCAGGTCTAGTAGTGGACCAGCAGGTCCACGCCCCACATGCGCGGGGGCGTGTAAGAGAAGGTCTGGTAGCGGCCGTTGTCTTCGTTGCGGAAGCCGTTGGCCGAGATGCTGGTATTCTGCTCCTGATCGGTCAGGTTGCGCACCCAGAGGGTCAGACCCAGCAGATCGTCAGCCGATTTCCAGTTCAGGCGGGCATCGAGGTTTTCGTACGCAGGCGACAGCTCGTTCGCGTTGTTGAAGAACGAGTCATAGAACTTGTCGCGCCACGAGTAGCTAACCGTCGGCAGGAAGTAGGAACCATCTTCCATCTCGATACGATAGGACGCGTTGATGGCGACCTTGTTCTCGGGCGTTTGGGAGAGGGTGTTGCCAACGACCGAGCGGCGAGCCGTCGGATCGTTCTGGATGGTCACGGTTGCCGAGCAGGCGGCCGAAACAGTCGGCGCAGCCAGCGTGTGGCAGCGGGCATCACGCGACGGGTCGAGATAGGTGTCCGACTGCGTGACCTCGGCGTTCAGGTAAGCGTACGTGAAGCCGATGTTCAGCGGATCGATTGGGTTCCAGTTGGCTTCGAGCTCGAAGCCAGTGGTTTCGACTTCCGGCAGGTTCACGAACTGGGTCGAGGTTGTCTGCTGGAGTGTCGTCGGGTTGGTCGTGACGACACCGAGCGGCGCCTGTGCATCCGTGTATTTGTAGAGGAACACGGCAGCGTTGGTGGTCAGGCCCCAATCCGCCCAGGTCTGTTTCCAGCCGGCTTCGTACGAGTCGACGAACTCCGGATCCGTGTACGGGTTGAGAGCAAAGCCGAGGTTGTTGAAACCGCCAGCCTTGTAGCCGCGCGAGTATTTTCCGAAGACGAGCGTGTCTTCCATCGGACGGTATTCGACGCCAGCCGTACCGGTGACAGCTTCCCAGTCGCCTCTGAGTGTGCGGACGCCGAAGCCCCTGCTGTCGAGGGCGGCAGTGTAGCCGTTGACAGCCTGGGTTGCGCCCAACACGCCGGCATACTGTGCCGAGGTGATGTTCGAGTACAGCGGGAGGCCTTGCGACGTGCAGAGGATATAGCAGGCAAGGAAGGCTTCTTCCTGCGATTGCTTGATGTCCTTCGAATAGCGCAGACCCAGGGTGAATTTCAGTTGGTCATTCAGCGTGTAGTCGGCCTGGCCGTAGAGGCCGTAGGCGTTGAACAGGCTGGTGTTGCTGAAATACTGGAGGTAGCGGTTCGGGTTGGCGATGAACGTGCCCGTTGCCAGGTTGAAATAGCTGTTGGCCAACGGCTCGTTGTCAAGCGTCTGGACCTGACCCGGTTGTTTGGAGTTCTCCTGGTAGGCGTAGGCGCCGGCGATCCATTGCAGTGGACCTTCGACAGTGGAGATCAGGTTGATCTCGTTGGAGAACAGCGAGCGGCTTTCGGAATAGGTGTTGAGGACGTTCGGGAAGATCGTGCGCGGCGCGGTCGTGTAGCAGAACGCCGGAGCTGCAGCGAGCGTCGATGCCGGGAAGCCGACAACGGGCGGCACGCCAGGGGCGCACAGAGCGTTGCGGGTCGCGACTGCGTTGTACGTGATCGACTGGATCGGCGTGCCATCGCCATCGCTTCCCAGTTTGTAATCGTAGAACGTGTAGCCGCCGACATATTTGATGTCGAACCAGTCGGTTGAATAGACGCTTTCGAAAATCGCTTCGTCATATTGGTCGAGTTTCGCGGTGGCAGCGTAGTTGGTGTTGTAGGCGTGCTCGCCATTCGTCGCGAACGGGTTGTCCCTGCGTGTACCAATCTGCGTGAACGAGGTCACGGACGGGTTGGAGTACGCGAAGCCCGGGTTCGGATTTACGCTGCCCGACGGAGCAAACGTTCCGAGGAACGGCGCGCTGGAGAACGTCGCCGTTGCGCCGCCCGGAGGACCAGCCTTGTCGTAGCCTGCGTCGGCAACCTTGAGCCACCAGCTGAAGCGGTCGCCGATGTCGCCTTCGAGTTGGCCCTCATAATAATAATCGTCGATTTCCCAGCCCTGCTTCTTGCCGGTGCCGTAGTTGTAGTCGATGCCGTCGCGCTTCTCGCGCTGACCGGAGACGCGGTAACGGATGTCGTCCGTGATCGGACCCGACACGGCTGCAACGACGTTGGTGTAGCCATAGCTGCCCAGGCCGAGTTTGAAGTCGGTCGAGAACGCGTCAGTCGGACGCTTCGAGATCGTGTTGATCGCGCCGCCGATGGCGTTGCGGCCGTAGAGCGTGCCTTGTGGGCCGCGCAGCACTTCGACGCGCTGAATAAAGGTCGCGTCCTTGCCGGCCATGACGGCGAACGGCGTGTAGAGGCCGTCATTGTAGTTGGCGACGCCAGGATCGGCGCCGAAGCTGTTGGTCAGACGGCCAATACCGCGCAGCGTGACGCGCTCGTTGCCGGGGGTGTAGGACAGGCCCGGCGTGACATTCGTCAGGTCGGTGACCGTGATGATGCCGAGTTCCTGCTTGTCCTCGGACGTGATGGCCGTAACGGCGACGGCGATGTCCTGGACGGTCTCTTCACGCTTGTTGGCGGTGATGACCACGACGTCGCGGCCATTGTCGGCCTGCGGCTCGGTTTGCGGACCTTCCTGCGCGAAGGCAGGCATGGCTGCGCTCAAGGCAAGCAGGCTCACGAACGGAATACGATAATGCTGCGCCATGATGCGCGATCTCCCTGATGGCTGGTGCTCCCGCAGCGTTCCGTTTTTCTATTTGCGAACGCCGGCGCCTCCGGGTTGTAATCGCCCCGGTTAGCGCGGTCTGAACCTGCGGTTTGTGTTACGCTCCGTCAACAGAGATCGCGCCGCTCACGTAGGGATTTCGAGGAATTCGACTTAAAAGACACGGCGAATGCCGCACTTGCGCAATCCAGGTGACGCGAATCCGCAAGCGGAAAATCTAGCAATTCGAATGAGCGGTATGCCAGCAAACCCCTTAAAACGCGTGTAAAGCGCCTGCATGTCGAATTGTTGCCGTTTACGTCAAGTGCCGCGAGGGCGGGCGCGGCTGGTCGGAATGGCGGCCGCAGGGTCGTCCGGCCAATTATGCTTGGGGTAGCGACCTTTCATGTCCTTTTTCATGTCGTGATAGCCGCCGCGCCAGAAACCCGGAACATCGCGGGTCACGGCAACGGGCCTGAACGCTGGGGAAAGCAGAGAGACGGTCAGGGCGATTCGGCCGTCGGCGATAGCGGGATGAGTTGCGAGACCGAAGGCTTCCTGGACCTTGCATTCGACCGCCGGACCTCCCTCTGCGGCGTAGTTGATATCGACTTCGCGGCCGACAGGGGTGGTCCACGTTTTCGGGGCAAGACGGGAGAGGTCGCGGGGGAGCGGCCAGTCGAGCAGTGTAAGAAGAGCGTCGGCGATCTGGCCGCTGGACAGGGCGTCGAGGGCGGCCGGGGTGTCGAGTTGTGGGCCGAGCCAGTCTTCGAGGCCTGACATGGCGAGTTGACCGAACGCTGCTGGCCAGGGATCGCCGATCGCACGGCTGAGCAGGTCGACGCGGTGGATGATAGCCTGGGCCCCATCGCCATGTCGCAGGAGGCCTAGGCCCTGTTCGCGAATAGCCTCGAGCAGGGTGTGGCGGACGAGGTCGCCGGACGGGGTGGGAAGCGGGGCGTCTTCCAGGCCGATGGCGCCGAGCGTCTTCACGCGGCGCGCGCGCACACGGCGGGCATGGTGATCGTAGCGGGCCTCCTCGCGGGTTTCGACCGCGCCGGAGGAGAGCGCTTCGTCTTCTGTGTAGCGACCAGCGAGCGTGATCCGGAGGTCGGGCCCGGCGCCGGTCATGTCGGCGACGACGATCCATTGCTGGGATGCCATAGGATCTGTCTCGTCCAGTACAGCGCCGCGACCACCTGCGAGGATGAAGCGGCCGGGAGCTGATCCGCGCAGGCGGCCGATACGTTCGGGGAAGCCGAGGGCGAGCACGGCGGCGGCGCTGATCGGGGCTGCGGGCTTGCCGCCAGCGAGTTTGGCCCAGCGGAGGGCAAGATCGCGCATGGCGCGGCCGCGCTGTCCGCTATCGACGCGGAACCGGGAGAGGCGCTGGTCAAGGTCGGTGGAGCGGCCGCCGAGATCGCGCTCTGACAGGAGAGCGGCGATGTCGGCGGCGAGTTGCGCCTGACCGATCTCGGCGCCGCGCAGGACCATCAAGGCAAGGCGGGGCGGCAGTGGGAAGTCGCTGAGGCGCTTGCCAAGCGCCGTGATCTCGCCATCCAGCGTGAGAGCGTTGCTGCTGACAAGACGATCGCGGGCGAGGCGCCAAGGCGTTTCGCGGGGCGGATTGAGCCAGCTGAGATCGGCCGGCGTTTTTGCGCCCCAGCGCGCGAGATCAAGGGCGAGACCGGTGAGATCGGCGTTCTCGATCTCCGGCGAAGGGGAAGCCGCAAAGCCGCGCATCTCGGCTTCGCGCCAGAGGCGGTAGCACACGCCGGGTCCCGTGCGGCCGGCGCGGCCACGGCGCTGGTCGGCGTTGGCGACAGCGAGGCGGATGGTTTCGAGGCGCGAGACGCCGATCTGTGGGTCGAAGCGTGGTACGCGGGCAAAACCACAATCCACAACGACGCGCACACCCTCGATGGTGATGGCGCTTTCAGCGATGTCGGTGGCGACGACGACTTTCCGTTTGCCCTTGGGCGCGGGCGCGATGGCCTCTGTCTGTTCCTGAGGGGTCAGCGCGCCATAGAGAGGCGCGATGATGACGTCGTCGGCGACCGGGCCAATGCGGTCGACCGTGCGCTGGATCTCGGCGACGCCCGGCAGGAAAGCGAGGACGGACCCGTCTTCCTCGAACAGCGCCTTGCGGATCGCGGCGGCGACTTGATCTTCAAGTCGTTCGCGCGGTTCATAGCCGAGATAGCGCGTTTCTACAGGCCATGCGCGACCGCGACTTTCGACGACGGGGCCATCGAAGAAGTCGCGCGTGAGATTGCCGGGCAGGGTTGCCGACATCAGGACGATGCGCAGGTCTTCTCGGATGACGTGTTGCGCGTCCATGGCGAAGGCGAGGCCTTCGTCGGCGTCGAGCGAGCGCTCGTGGAATTCATCGAACAGGACGGCGGCGATACCTTCCAGACCGGGGTCGGACAGAACCATGCGGCTGAACACGCCCTCGGTGACGACTTCTATCTGCGTCGCGTTCGAGACGCGGACATCGAGCCGCGAGCGGATGCCGATGGTCTGGCCGACCTTTTCGCCCAGCGTAGCGGCCATGCGCTCTGCAGCGGCTCGAGCGGCGATGCGGCGGGGCTCGACCAGGATCAACCTGCGACCGCCGCGCCAGTCCTCGCCCAGCAGCGTCAGCGGCACCCGCGTCGTCTTGCCGGCGCCGGGTGGGGCTGAGATCACCAGCCTTGTACGCGCGCGCAGTTCGGCGACGATTTGCGGAATGACGTCCTCGATTGGAAGGTCAGACTTCGGAAGCATCGCCGTGGCCTAGCAGAGTGTGACGGCGAGCTCTAGAATTTATGATGATGTTGTCCGTAGCGCCTGTCGCCTTGCGGCCGCTTCATTCGTTAGTCGTTGAGCGCCCGACACCTGCCCAGGTCATCGACTGGAACGGCGCCACATGTCGTCAGATGATGCGTGATGAGGGTTAGATGGCGGCGAAGCTGTCGGAGCGGGTCGTCCGTGACGCGAGCTTACCCAAACGCGCGGTGGTCGATCAGCACTTTTGCGCCAATGGCGA
>CANJXY010000163.1 GCA_947478925.1 Hyphomonadaceae bacterium
AATCCGCCAAGAAAATGGTGCGCAAGATCGCCCGGCGGACCGAGGTCAACAAGTCGCGCAAGTCGCGCATCCGCACCTTCGTCCGGAAGGTCGAGGAAGCCGTTGCGTCAGGCGACCAGAAGATCGCGATCACGGCCCTCAAGGCCGCCGAACCTGAGATCATGCGCGGCGTGACCGTCGGCGTGCTGCACAAGAATACGGCCTCGCGCAAAGTCTCGCGTCTTGCTGCCCGCGTTAAAGGCATGGCCGCCTGATAGGCCTCCGCATTCCCGATTTCGGGGTTGCTTTCTGACTTCCTTCGCAGTTGAATCCCAAAGTCGCAGTGCGTCGCGCGCTGCGACGTCTATTGCGCGTGCATTCATCCGTATACGGATGATCGCGCGGTCAGCGTGATTGCGCTTGTTCCCGATCATTGTTTGTTTACTCGCGATCCGGACTCAAGTTTTTCAATGAATCCAGTGGCAAGTCTTCGCGTGACGGATTCATGAAAAATAATTCGTCAGCTGCGGCGGATGAGTCGGTTGACGGCTCGCCTCGTTGGGACAAAAACTCTCCCCTGTAGCGAGTAACCTTTCCTTCGTTCGAACACGTTCTGCGGCTCCGGGGCTGGAGCCGACGAGGACTTTTTGTGTCCGAAAAGACAAGGAGGGCATCGCCTTGAAAGGGTAGATGTGGGGCCATGATGAATAAACAAAACACGACACGTTTCTCTCCCGGCAGCGCCGGCGGAGCTCCGCGCGCTGTCGATCTGACGCAGGCGGGCAGGGCGGCCGTTTCCGCCGACGCCACACACGAACAGATCCCGGCTATCTGGGATTCCGCGCGCGCGCTCCTGCGTCGCCGTCTTGGTGATGTGAAGTTCGACAGCTGGCTGTCGGGCCTTGAGCTAGTCGCTGAAGTCAACGGCGAGATTCTCCTGTCCGCCGCCAGCGAGCACGAGCGTGCGCGCGTCGAGGCCGACTATGGCCATTTCATCCAGCAGGCCTGGGAACAGGCTGATCGCAGCGCTCGCCGCGTCCGCATTGAGGCGCGCGAGCGCATCTCCAGCGAAGTCTTGGCGCTGGCGCGTGTCAGCCAGGCGACGGCTGCGCCGACCAGCGAAGACGTTTTCGACGACGAGACCGGCGAGTTCGCCGCGCCGTCTGGCGGTTCGGACGAGGAAGCGCCGACCCTCGAGAATTTCATCGTTGGCGATTCCAATCGCGTGGCGTTCGGCCTTGCGCGCCGTCTGGCGATGGGCGCGGGCGTTTCCGCCAACGTGGTGACGATCGTCGGCCCGCACGGTGTGGGCAAGTCGCACCTGCTCAAAGGCATCGAGGCTGCCCTGCGCACGACGCGCGGCGAGGGCAGCGTCCTCTACATGAGCTCGGAAGATTTCACGGTCGCCTTCGTCGATGGCGTGAAACGGAAAGATACCTCGGACCTGCGCGCGCTGATGCGCCGCGCCAAGGTCGTCCTGCTCGATGACTTCCAGTTTATCTGCTCGAAGCCGGGCACGCTGGTGGAGTTCTTCTCCCACCTGCGCGCCGTTGTCGCGAACGGCGGCGTCGTCGTTCTCGCCTGCGACCAGACGCCGGCCCTGATCGACCAGCTCGACGACCGGATGCGCGACGAGATCCATGGCGGCGTCATCGCCCAGATGGACCTGCCCGAGCGCAACCTGCGCCGCGAGATCCTGCGCGCCCGTGTCGACAGTGTCGCCAAGGCGGCCGCTGCAATCGAAACCGCGTTCGACCTGACCGATGAGTGGATCGACCTTCTGGCCGACCGCCTGCCGGCTTCAGGCCGCGCGCTCTGCGGCGCCGTCCGCAACGTCTATTGTGGCACCGTGCTGGCTGGCAAACCGATCGATCGCACTGCCGTCGAGAAGTCGATCCAGCTGCAGATGGGAGGCGCCCCCTCGCGCGCGCCCCGGATTGACACCATCAAGGACGTAACCGCGAAGGCCTATGGCGTTACCAAGAACGAGCTGGAATCTGCCTGCCGGAAGCGCCAGTACGCCCTGCCGCGCCAGTACGCGATGTATCTCAGCCGCCAGCTGACCAAATGCTCCTATCCGCAGATTGGCCGGATGTTCGGCGATCGGGACCATACCACCGTGCTCTTCGCCTACAGGAAGATCGCAGCGATGGTCGCCTCCAACGAAGCCATGGCTGACGAGCTGCGCCAGCTTGAGCAGCGTATCATGGCCGACCCACGCAACACGCGCTGACCGGTTTCCGGCCCCGGACAAGGTTTCCGGGCTGGCGTCTGCCGGCTCCCGGCGATGCAAACTGGGGAGGGCCTGTTGATAGGGGGCAGTTTGCCTTCAACAGGCCTTTTCGCGGCGCGGCAATCCGCTAATGTTCCGGCCCGTCCTCCCCATTCGCGTGGGGGTGTCGGGCCGAATACTTTCCGGCAAGCCGCAGGCGCCAACCGGGCGCCAACTGACAGGGACTGGGCGACATGAAGCTGACCATCGACCGCAATGCCCTGATGCGGGCGCTGTCCCACGTTCAGGCCGTGGTCGAGCGGCGCAACACGATTCCGATCCTGTCCAACATTCTTATGGAAGCCGAAGGCGACCGCCTGCGCCTGACCGCCACCGACCTCGACATCGAAGCGACCGACGCGGCCGAGGCCAAGGTGAAAAAGGCGGGTTCCGTCACCGCTCCGGCCCAGACCTTCTTCGACGTCGTGCGCAAGCTGCCGGAAGGTTCGGAGGTTCTGCTCGATCTCGCCGAAGGCCGCCTGTCGATTTCGGCCGGACGCTCCAAATTCGGCCTGCCGACCCTGCCGGCGGCCGATTTCCAGACGATGGCCAAGGAAGCCTCGCCCGTGAAATTCGAGATGGCCGCCGCCGAGTTGCGCCGTCTGATCGACAAGACGCGGTTTGCGATCTCGACCGAGGAAACCCGCTACTATCTGAACGGCATCTACCTTCACCACGCCAAGGGCGCGAAAGGCAATGTGCTGCGCGCGGTGGCGACCGACGGCCACCGTCTCGCCCTCGCCGAAACCGAGGCGCCCAAGGGGGCCGACAAGCTGAAGGGCGTGATCGTGCCGCGCAAGGCCGTGGCCGAGGTCCGCCGCTTGCTTGATGACGCACCCGAGATCGTGACGGTCGAAGCGTCGGATTCAAAGATCGTGTTCCGCGTCGGCGAGGCAGTCCTGACGTCCAAGCTGATCGACGGGTCCTTCCCCGACTATCAGCGCGTCATTCCCAAGGACAACAACCGCATCCTCACCATCGACACCAAGCTGTTCAAAGACGCGGTCGACCGCGTCGCCACGGTGTCGGCCGAACGCTCGCGCTCCGTGAAACTGTCGATCTCGCCGGGCAAGCTGACGCTGGCGGTGACGCATTCGGAATCCGGCAATGGCGTCGAAGATGTCGAGGCGGATTACGACGCCGAGGTCATGGAAATTGGCTTCAACGCCAAATACCTGCTCGATGTCGCCGGCCAGATCGAAAGTGACGAGACGCGCATCGAGTTCAATGACGCCGCCTCGCCCGCGCGCGTGCTCGACGCCAAGGATGAAGGCGCGCAGTACGTCCTGATGCCGCTGCGTGTGTAGGACAGGCCAGACCTTCGGACATTTGCTGGCCGGGGTGAGCGCATGACGCTGGAGGTCCGCCGTCCGCATGTGCGCCTGACGCGGCTGGGGCTGCGCAATTTCCGCAATTACGAGGGCCTCGATCTCAGGCTCGATGGCCGCCATGTCTGCCTCTACGGGTCCAATGGCGCAGGCAAGACCAACCTGCTTGAAGCTGTGTCAATGCTGTCGCCGGGCCGGGGCCTGCGCGGAACCGAATTCGCGGAGCTGGTCAGGCAGACGCCCGAAGGGGACGTCGCCAAGGGCTGGGCGCTGTCGGCGGACGTGCGCGATGGCGAGATTGATCGCCGGCTGTCGCTGTCACTGGATCTCGACGACCAGGGCAAGGCAAAGCGCACGGCGCGGCTCGACGGCGTCGATACGGCACAGGGCGAACTGGCCGAAGTCATGCGGGTTATCTGGCTGACGCCGTCGATGGACCGCGTCTTCGCCGGCCCGGCCGGCGACCGACGCAAATTCCTCGACCGGCAGGTGCTGGCGCATTTCCCGAGCCATGCGGGCGCGTCGGCCGGCTATGAAAAGGCGATGCGCCAGCGCAACGCCTTGCTGGAACAGGGCCAGAAGAGCAGGGGAGGGGCTGACCCCGCCTGGCTGGACGCGATCGAGATGGGCATGGCGACGGCCGGCGCTGCAATGGCGATCCATCGGGTTGACGCGGTGAAAGTGATGCAGGAGGCGATCCTCGCGCGGCCGGAAGGGGCCTTCCCGAAGGCGCTGATCGATCTTGATGGCGCGTTCGAGCTGCGCGCCGCCGATGGCATGGCGTTGACCGATATCGAGCAGGAAATCGCCTCCCAGCTGCGCGAAAACCGCGGCCGCGACCGCGCCGCCGGGCGCACGACGGAGGGCGTTCACAGGACGGATTTGCGCGTCATTCACGCGCCCAAAGGCCTGCCGGCGGACCAGTGCTCGACGGGTGAACAGAAAGCCTTGTTAATAGGGCTCATTCTGGCTAATGCGCAGGCATTATTCGAGCGTGATTTTGCCCCCTCTCCCCTGCTACTATTGGACGAAGCCGCAGCGCATCTCGATTCGGATCGGCGTGCGGCCTTGTATGACGAACTGACCGCGCTCGGCGGCCAGGCCTGGCTCACCGGAACGGACCGCTCCCTGTTCGACGCATTCGGCGACCGCGCCCAGCGGTTCGAGGTGTCGGACGGGATCGTTCGGGAAAACTGAGCGGCGCGAAAGCTGAGCAGACGACAAGGGCGGCGCCGCTGCGCACCGCAACGAGGAAGACGGAATGTCTGACGTGATTGAGACCGCCGACGGCGCGCCTGAGAAGAACACTCAGAGCTATGACGCGGGGTCGATCAAGGTCCTGCGCGGGCTCGACGCTGTGCGCAAGCGCCCCGGCATGTATATCGGCGACACCGACGACGGCTCGGGCCTCCACCACATGATCTACGAGGTCGTCGACAACGGGATCGATGAAGCGCTCGCCGGTCATGCCGATTTCGTGCGCCTGACCCTTTATCCCGATGGTTCGGCCGAGGTCGAGGACAATGGCCGCGGCATCCCGGTCGACATCCACTCTGAAGAGGGCGTCTCGGCCGCCGAGGTCGTAATGACCCAGCTGCATGCGGGCGGCAAGTTCGCCAACACCGAGGAGGAAGGCTCCTACAAGGTCTCCGGCGGCCTGCACGGCGTCGGCGTGTCAGTGGTGAACGCGCTGTCGGAAACCCTCGACCTCAAGATCTATCGCAATGGCAAGCAGCACGAGATGCGCTTCAGACTGGGCGAAGCGGAAGCGCCGCTGAAAGTCACCGGGGAGGCGCCGAAAAAGGCCGATGGATCGTTTGCGACGGGCACGACCGTCCGCTTCCTCCCGTCCCCCGCCACCTTCACCATGGTGGAGTTCAAGCGCGAGACGCTCGAGCATCGCCTGCGCGAACTGGCGTTCTTGAACTCAGGGGTAAAGATCGTTCTGCAGGACCTGCGCGGCGCGGAGCCCTGGGAAATCGTGATGCAGTACGAAGGTGGCGTCGAAGCGTTTGTGAAACACATCGATCGCCAGCGTGCGGCCGCGATCCCCAAGCCGATCTACACCAGGACCAAGAAGGACGGGGTCGTCGTCGAAGCCGCGCTGCAGTGGAATGACGGCTACTACGAAAACGTCCTCTGCTTCACCAACAACATTCCGCAGCGCGATGGCGGCACGCACCTCGCCGGCTTCCGTGGTGCGCTGACGCGCGTGATCAACAAGTACGCCAACGAGACCGGCCTCGCGAAAAAGGAGAAGGTCGACATCTCCGGCGACGACGCCCGCGAGGGCCTGACCTGCGTGCTGTCGGTGAAAGTGCCCGACCCGAAATTCTCGTCTCAAACCAAGGATAAGCTGGTCTCCTCCGAAGTCCGTCCGATCGTCGAGACATTGATGACCGAGGCGCTCAGCCAGTGGTTCGAGGAGAACCCCGGTCCTGCCAAACAGGTCATGCAGAAGATCGTCGAGGCCGCCGCCGCGCGCGAAGCTGCGCGCAAGGCGCGCGAACTGACGCGCCGCAAGACCGCACTCGACATCACGTCGCTGCCAGGCAAGCTCGCCGATTGCCAGGAAAAGGACCCGGCCAAGTCAGAACTCTTCATCGTCGAGGGTGACTCAGCCGGCGGGTCCGCAAAGCAGGGCCGCAATCGCGAGAACCAGGCCGTGCTTCCGCTGCGCGGCAAGATCCTCAACGTCGAACGCGCGCGGTTCGACAAGATGCTGGGCTCGGACCAGGTCGGCACCCTGATTACAGCACTGGGCGCAGGCATCGGCCGCGACGATTTCAACATCGAGAAGATGCGTTATCACCGCATCATCATCATGACAGATGCCGACGTCGACGGCGCTCACATCCGCACGCTTCTCCTCACCTTCTTCTACCGCCAGATGCCCGAAGTCCTCGAGAAGGGGTATCTCTACATCGCGCAGCCGCCGCTCTATAAGGCCGAGCGCGGCAAGTCCGAGCGCTATCTCAAGGACGATGCCGAACTCGATGAGTACCTGATCGAGCAGGGCGTCGCTGGCCAGACACTGATCCTCGCGACTGGCGAACAGATCGCGAGCGCGGACCTGCGCGCACGCGTCAAGGAAGCCGCGTCCTTCAAAAGCACGCTATCGCGTCTCATCCTGCGCGCGCCAGGGCCGATCATCGAGCAGGCGGCGCTGGCCGGCGTGCTCAAACCCGGCGCCGGCGCGGCTGAGGCTGATATTGCTGCCCAACGGCTCAACCGGATTGCGGAAGAGGGCGAAGACAACTGGACCGGCGCCTTTGTCGACGGCGCCTTCCTGTTTCGGCGCACGGTGCGCGGTGTTGAGGAAAAAGCGGCGCTCGATCCGCACCTGCTGGCGACGCCGGATGCCCGGCGCCTGGCCGAGCGGGCGGATGGGATTGGCGACCTTTATGCCGGGAGCTGCATCCTGCGCCACGAAAAGACCGGGGACGCCGCCGTTCACGGTCCGGGCTCGCTGCTCGCGGCGGTGCTCGCAGCGGGCGAGCGCGGCATCAAGATCCAGCGCTACAAAGGGCTTGGCGAGATGAACCCCGAGCAATTGTGGGAGACGACGCTCGATCCCAACGCGCGCACGCTGTTGCAGGTCCGGGTCGAGCACGCCGACACCGCGGACGAGATGTTCACGAAGCTGATGGGTGACGTTGTGGAACCCCGGCGCGAGTTCATCCAGGAGAACGCCCTGGACGCGCAAGTCGACGCCTAGGCGCGGCGCGCTGACGCGGGCCATGGCGATTTATTCCAGCTCAGCTGCCGCGCGTCTCGATTAAGGCAAGATTGTTTCGCGCATCGGCACCATGTCGCCGCTGTCACGCGGACGTCATGGGCGCAGATTGGAATATTTCACCCTCAACCCCCTCACTGATGCAGAAATGCTGCACAGACATGCATGTTGGCGGAAAATCCTGCGTGTGGCCGGGGAGGTATTGACGGGTCCCGGTTTATGGCGGGAGTGTGTCAGATCCATTCTTATTGTCTGACGGTGGCATTCGTCGGACGGGGGGAGTGGGCCAAGGCGTCAGGCGCCATTTTGGTTTGCATTTTCTAAAGGGGTCAAAAACGTGAAAACTACCGTCAAAGCGCACCTGCTGCGCTCCACGCTGCTTGCCGCCCTTTCGGTGGCATCAGGCGCTATCGGAAGTGCATATGCGCAACAGACAACCACCACGACGACCACGGAAACGGGTCCGGAAGAAGCTGGTGACGTCGTCGTTGTGACGGGTTCGCGTATTGCGCGCCAGGACTTCACCGCCATCAGCCCCGTGACCACGGTCGGCGCGGCCGACATCGAACTGACGGCGACGCTGTCGGTTGAACAGCTTCTCAACGAACTGCCCCAGGTTATCCCGGGCAACACGGTTACCTCGAACAACGCCGGCGGCGAAGACTTCGCCACCGTCGA
>CANJXY010000164.1 GCA_947478925.1 Hyphomonadaceae bacterium
GATGCGGGTGCCGGCGCTGTCAGTGAAGGTGACGAGCTTCATCGTGTCACTCCACCGCCAGAAGGGTGGCGACACCGTTTTGGCCGAAGGAGTTCGTGTAGCGAGTCTGCGCACCGATCTCCAAAGGCGGCGGACCAGCATAGGTCACCGTACCTTTGAAATCCTCGGCGTTGATGGTCGCCGTGTTCGACGCCTGATCGTAAGTGAAGGCGCCTTTGAAGCCGCGGTCGTTGGCGACTGTTCCGTTGGCATTGTCGAAAACCACGGTGAGCGCGTCGCCGCCGTCGTCAGTGAATTTTACTGTCAGTTTCATGACTTCCTCCTCCTGTCGGCTTCAGGCTCGTGTCTTGGCCGAAGCTCGAACATTTTGCGTCCCGTACGGGTCAGGTGCGCGGCGGGAACTGCCCCAGTGCCACGCGACGAACCTGCTCGCTGTCTGTTGGTTGATGGCCGACAGCATGTGTCGGTGCAGGCGTCTCCTGCACCGTGTTGCTGACGCGCCCGACGCCTGTCACTTCGACTTCAACGACGTCGCCCGGATTCATCGGCCGTGAGTTGGCCGGTGTTCCCGACAGCACCACATCACCCGGCAAGAAGGTGATGTGCCGCGACAGGTCGGCCATGATGTAGGGGATGTCGAAAGTCATCTCGCTGACAGGCCCGTCCTGGACGACCTTGCCGTTGATGTAGGTGCGCACACGTGACTCTCGGATATCAACGCCGCGCACGATACCGGGGCCGATGGGGCAGAAACCGTCCTGACCTTTGACACGCAGCATCGAGCCCGCGTCCGTGTCGCGGAAGTCCTGCGCGCCGACATCGTTGGCGGCTGCGAAGCCGGCGAGATAGTCCCAGACATCTGCCGGCGCGACGTTGCGCATGGGCTTGCCCACGATAACGGCGATCTCGCCCTCATAGTTCAGGTACTGGCAGTCTGCGGGACGGTTCAGCTTGCCACGATGGCTGTTGAGCGTCGTCAGGGGCTTCTGGAAATAGGTTGGCGTCGTCAGTGGCGGCGCGTGAAATTCGACGCGGCGCGACTCGTAGTTCAGGTGAATGCAGATGATCTTGGTTGGATCACAGGGCGGCAAGTAGAGTGCGGTTGCTTCAGGCGTCGTGCGCCCGTCGCCCAGGCGCAGCAAGTCGCCTTCCGGCTTTACCCAAACCGGCGTTCCTTCGAAAAGGATGCGGCGCCATTCTTCGCGAGGTCCAGTCAGCACAGACACGGGGTAATCTCCCTGATGAATTTTTTTAGGCGAAGACTCGGACTTGGCCGAAACGGCCTCCGAGGTAGGCTAGAGGCTCATCCGCGCCGCTTTCGAACGACGTGACCTCGCCGATAAAGATGTCGTGGTCGCCGGCACGATTGATGCTGAACACGCGGCATTCAAATGCGGCCGCAGCGGCCTCAAGAACAGGTGCGTCGCCCGCCCCGCCGCGAATCGGAACACCGGAGAAGCGGTCTTCAGCCGGTCGCTTGAGCGCCACAATCAGCGTCTGTTGGTTTTCGGCGAGCACACTGATCGCAAAGTGAGTTGCGCGCGTGAAGACCGGCGCACTCCGAGCCGTGAGCGCGAGACACCAGCTGACCAGCGGCGGATCCATCGACACCGAAGTGAACGAGTTGATCAAGAGACCTACTGGGCTCCCGTCAGGTGCGCGAGCCGCTGCAAACGCAACACCGGTCGGAATGCGTCCGAGCGCGTGGCGATAGCTGGCGCGCTGGATGTCGCCAGCAGCAGGCTGCAAGGCTCGCGCGGCGCTCATACCGGCTCCATGCTCGGCTTGACCACGCCTTCGACCGCTGCATGACCGAACGTGTCGCGTTGGTAGTATTCGGACTGATGCGTCGACGCGCGCGCGCCCCAGCCGATCTCCGACATGAAGCCGGACGGATTCATGAAGTAAAACGAGTACATCTGATCGTTGGCGTGGCGGCCCGGCTCGATGCCGACCTTTATGCCGGCGCGCTTCACAGTTTCGTACGCGAGGCCAACGTCATCGAAGCTCTCAACCTCGAACATCAAGTGATTAACGCGCTTTTTGCCTGGCGCGCCGAACGCCACCGTGTGGTCACGGTCATTGCAATGGAAAAACATCAGATCGTGGGGACGCGGAAGGCCCGGCACAGGCACGCGATATTCGACGCCACCGCGCATACCCAGGAGCCGGTAGAACTCATACGTCTTGTCCAACCCTGCCCTGTCCGTTTGCATGACGTGGCCGAGACCGCCCGTTCCGGTCTTGAACGGACCGTGCATGCGCCGCCCAGAATGGAAGGGATGGTTGGCCTGAACATGCGGACCATGAAATATCTCGATCGGGTAGCCGCTCGGGTCTTGAAGCATCATGACCTCGAGGACATGACGCTCGTAAGCCTCGTCGAACGAGCCTCTTTTCACCGCGATGCCCGCGCCCTCGAGACGCATGGCCATCTCGCCGAACTCATCCGGTCCAGCGACGCGAAAACCGAGAACCTTCAGATCGTCTGAGCCGTCTTCCTCCAGCATGATGCGATGGTGCCAGTAGTCCATGCGTAGGTAAGCGCGGTTGGACTTGTCGCCGGCAACAACCTCAAGCCCAAGAATGTCGGCCGCGAATACCTTCCACTGTTCAAGATTGCTCACGCCAAGCGTGAGGTAGCCAAGTTCTGTGACCTGGACCACGTAAGCCTCCCTAGTGTTTGAACGAGCCTTTGCGTACGGCCACGTTCTTGATGTCGCTGTAGAAGTCGAAGCTCCACGTCCCGCCTTCTCTGCCGATGCCCGACGCACGAGAACCGCCGAACGGAGCCGCAAGTTCGCGAACGAAGAAGCAGTTCACCCAGATCGTGCCCGCGACGACCTGCGATGCGATGCGCATCGCTCGCGCCTCGTCACTCGTGAACAGCGTTCCGGCGAGGCCGTACTTCGTTGCGTTGGCAACCGCGATGACTTCGTCATCGTTCTTGAAGGTGTTCCAGGTGAGGACCGGACCAAAGACTTCCGACTGGAAGATCTCCTGGTCGATCTTCGCGCCGGCAAAGAGCGTAGGCTGGAAGAACAGGTCACCTTGGTTATGCCGCGCCCCGCCCCAAAGGGCTTCGGCGCCGTCGCTGCGTGCGCGCTCAACGAAGCCCTGCACGCGCTCGAAGTGCTCGGGGTGAATGAGCGGGCCGACACGCGTGGCGGCGTCTCGCGGATCGCCGACAACCATGTGCGAAACCGCCTCGCGAACGAGACCAAGGAACTCGGCCTCGATCTTCTCCTCGACAAGGATGCGGGTGCCTGCGAGGCAGACCTGCCCCGCATTAATGTACTGGCCGGCGACTGTCTGTGCCGCGGCCTTCAAATCGGCATCGGCACACACGATGAAGGGCGACTTGCCGCCAAGCTCTGAACTCATCGGAGTGATGCTGCGGGCTGCAGCCGTGCCGATGAGCTTTGCGGTGCCCGTCGATCCGGTGAAGCTGATGCGATCAATGTCGCCGTGTTCGACGAGCGCTGCACCTGCGTCTTCGCCGATCCCCTGGACAACATTAAGCACGCCAGCCGGGACGCCCGCTTTCTCAGCGATATCCGCCAGAAGCGAGCATGTCAGAGGCGCCCATTCAGGCGGCTTGATAACAATCGTGTTGCCAGCCGCGAGCGCAGGCCCAACCTTCCAGGTCGTCAGCATGAGCGGGGCATTCCACGGCGTTATCAGCACAGCGACGCCGGCAGGATCGTAATGCACGTGATTTACGACTTCCGGTGAGTCGATTGTGTGGCCACGCAAAGTCAGCGCATGCTCGGCGAAGTATGAGATGTTGAGGGCTGCGCGCGGAACGACGCGATGCTGGTTGCCGGAGAGAAGTGAGCCGTTATCGACGGTCTCGACAGCTGAGAGATCTGCGACCCGTTCCTTGATGCCTTCGGCGAGACGGCGAAGAATCGGCGCTCTCCCCTCCGGACCGAGCGCAGCCCAGGCGGGGAACGCCTTCCGCGCCGCGGCAACTGCCTGGTCCGCCTCAGCAGCAGCGCCGGCTGAAATTTCGGCGAGCGCCGCGCCGTCAATAGGAGAGCGGTCCAGAAAGCGCTCTTTCGAGGCCACCCGACATCCGTCAATGTAGTGATCGGTGGAGACTTCGACTCCTGCGATATTTACGCGGCCTGCGGACATGCCGAGCCTCCCTTTGCGTCTTGCGGTTGAATGTTGACGAACTGATCGACTAGGCGGTTGGCGCGCGTCGGATCAGAGAACATTTCGTGGGTCTGGCGGTTGCGAGCGCCCGAACCGAGATAGAAGCGTTCGTACTGCTCATTACGGCTGGCGAGTGCGCTGCCAACGAAGTCCCAGGCGAGCCGATACACCCTCACCCGCTCCTCTGCCTGCACGTCGCCGGCGCCTTTGAGGTAGCGGTCGATCAGATGTTTGAGCTCCGGATTGCGCATCTGCGCTTCAGTTGGGGCGGCGAACACGTTGTGCGAGCCGAGAAGACGGATGATTTCGTTGACCCGCGGCACCCAGAACGGCAGCGACGACCGCAGAGCGTGGAGCGGACGCACATCCGGGAACCACACGCCGCCCGGATACTCCTTGGCCTGCATTTCGGATGCGTAGATTGCAGAGCGCGCAAATTCAGCGAACGACCAGATCTCTCCCAGCATTTCCTGGGCGGCCGGGTTCTTGCCGTTGATGCACTTCAGCATCCGGTTTGCGAGGCCCCAGGCAAACTCGAGTTTGGTCTGCGCACGGATCATGGTTTGCTGCATGATGTTCGGCGACCAGGAGGTCCGCATCACCGTATTGTAAGCGGCCAGGTTGGCGTTGATGAAAACCCGCTCCTTCGGAACTTCGACATCGTCGAAGATCACAAAAGCATCCTGCTCGTCGAAGCGGCCGGAGAGTGGAAAATCATGCGCATTCTTCGGCGCCGAGTAGCTATCGCGGCAAAGAATCTTCATCCCCGGCGTCGTCATCGGGATGCTGAAAGCGAGCGCGAATGCGTCAGCGCCTTCAGGTAGTGGATAGGACGGATAGACTGCCATCTCGTCGGCAAAGGGCGCCAGAGTCGCCAGGATGCGGGAGCCACGAACGATGATGCTGTGCTCGGTTTCGCCAACTTTCTGGAGTGCCACATCGTTGCCAGCGCGCGGCACGTCTCCTTGCGCCTTATCGACCGTCGGATGGATGATGGTGTGCGTAAGCGACAGGTCCTTGCGGCGCAGCTCTTTCTGGAACGCGACGAGATTCTCCGCGCCTGCCTCATTTCCCTTCTGCGCCCATTCGTCTGGACGCGCCGCGAAGCCAGCAAATGTAACGTTCATGTAGTCCGGCGTGCGCCCCATCAGGCCGACACTGTGCTCGGCGCAGACTTCCAGCGCAGCGTGGCGCTTGAACAGGTCCTCCCGCGAGCGCGGGATCAGATGGCTCGCGTTGATCAGCTCGCCAGTTTCCGGATCGGGCACAAGACAGCGAGCCGCCTCGGCGTGCTGCAGATCGAAGACTGCGGCGAGCTCCTCCGCGGCGCCGCTGAATTCGGGGTGCGACGCGACGTCGGTAACGCGCTCATCTCCGACATAGATTTCGCGTGACGCTTTCAGACCATCCAGGAACTGCTGGCCGGTTCTTGCAGGCATGGTTGCACCTCCCAGGCGGCATGGGCCGTCTTGCACAGTTCAAGTTGCTGGCTTTCCGGGGCTTAGCCCTGAGCGATCAGGCCAGGCCGCGCATCAAAAGTCCAAGTTCGGTACGCAAGTCGCGGTCGAATTGCTCTCGGTCGACGTATCCATTGAGCATTGCGCCCAGGTGAAGGTAGTAGATTGCGAACAGGCTGCGGGCCGAGGCGAGCAATGGACTCGATGCCGCGACTTCGCCCCTACCCTTGGCGTCTTCAACCAGCAGGGCGAGTTTGCCGTACACCGACCTCATGAGTTCCCGCACAAGCGTGCGCTGGTCGTCGCCACTGACATAGCCCAGTTGCCGCATCAGGGCGCGCGCAAGCGGCAGATCACGCGCGTGATAGGCAACCATCGTTTCGAAGAAGACGATCACTTGATCGAGAAGGTCGGGCCGCTTGCGCGCCGCCTTGTAGGCATCGTCGGCAACCTCAAGCATCTCGTCATGGAAGACGAGGATCAGCAGATCTTCCTTGGTCTTTGCGTAGGTGAATACGGTGCCCGCAGCAACGCCAGCAGCGTCCGCGATTTCTTGCGTCGTGGTGGCGTCGAACCCCTTGTGGGTGAACAGGGCGCGCGCCGCCGCAATGATACGGCCGCGCTTCTCGACCTTGTTCTGGTCACGACGGCTCTGAACTGGCCCGGCCATGTCCCTACCCTTGACGATCTCGTTGTCCAAAAAATACGCCCGGAAAAGCGGCACCGTCAACATAATAATTGAGCGCACTCAATTTTTGTGCAGTATGGCAAGGTGTGGATTGCCCTTTATACGCGTGATTATGAGGCATCCTAACGCTACGGAAAATCGGAATTCACTCAGAATTATGGAAGGCAAACACTCATGCGGCCCGTCCTTGTGCGTTCCCTGCTGGCCGAAGGCCGCACTGTTCTCAATGGGTGGTCGGTGATCCCCGGAGGCTTCCTGGCCGAGGTGATGGCCTCGCTCGGCTGGGATTCGCTGACGGTCGACGTCCAGCACGGAATGATCGGGCAGACCGACATGGTCGCGATGCTTCAGGCCATTTCGACAACCACGCTCACACCGATTGTCCGACTGGCCGCAAACGATCCCACCCTTGTTGGTCAAGCGCTTGATGCAGGCGCCATGGGTCTGATCTGCCCTCTCATCAATTCACCGGAGGAAGCCGCCGCTTTCGTCGCCGCAAGCCGCTATCCTCCCAAAGGTATCCGCAGTTCGGGGGCCACGCGCGCGATGATCTACGCGGGCTTCGACTATGGCGCGAATGCGGATGCTGAGGTGCTTCGCTTTGCCATGATCGAAACCGCTGACGCGCTCCGCCGTGTTGAGGAGATCGCGGCAACGCCTGGTCTCGACGGCCTCTATGTCGGCCCTTCGGACCTTTCTCTCGCGCTGGGTGGTGGTCAGGGCTTCGACAAGGACGAACCACACATGCTCGAAGCCTATCAGGCAGTTGTCGCAGCCTGCAGGAAACACGGAATCACTGCGGGAATACACACGGCGACGCCTGCATTTGCGGCGCGGATGTCGGAGTTCGGTTTCCGCTTCATCACGCTTGTCGGCGATTTCAACTTCATCCTGGCCGGCCGCGCCGCTGTCCGGCAGACGCGCTCGCTTCTGGAAGCGCCAACGAAATAAGAGAGCTGGAGACTCAAATGACCATCGCCCCTGAAGCCATTCTTGACGCCGCACGTCGCCTACACGAGGCCGAACGCACCAAGGTGCGGATCCCTCAGCTCTCCCGCCAATTTCCCGAGATGACGATGGCGGATGGGTACACGATTCAGTCCGCCTGGCTGGACATCAAACGGACCGAAGGTCGCAAGACGATTGGCTACAAGATCGGCCTTACGTCTCGCGCCATGCAAATCAACTCGCAGATCAACGAACCGGATTACGGCGCGCTGCTCGACGATATGCTCTTCGCCGAAGGCTCCGACATCCCGACCCAACGTTTCATCAAACCATTGGTCGAAGTGGAGCTCGCCTTCATGCTCGGGAAGCCTCTCGCCGGGCCGAACATCACGCTCTTCGACGTGCTTGCTGCAACGGAGTATGTGACGCCTGCACTCGAAATAATCGACCTGCGTGTTCACCCCGTCGATCCTGAGACCAAAGCGATGTCCAAGGCGCTCGACACAATTTCGGACAATGCGGCTTGCGCAGGTGTTGTTCTGGGCGGCCGGCCGGTCAGGCCGGATGCCGTCGACCTACGCTGGGTTGGCTGCCTCCTCCACCGGAACGGCGTTATTGAAGAGACGGGCCTCGCCGCAGGCGTTCTCAATCACCCCGCAACTGGCATCGCATGGCTTGCGAAC
>CANJXY010000165.1 GCA_947478925.1 Hyphomonadaceae bacterium
CCCGCGGCGCTCGCGCTCTCCCTGCGCCGGAATCTGGGGTTGGAAGAGGCCGAAACCGGGCGATTTGTCCGCTATATCCGAGCCGTCGAGGATACGCTGGGGCGCCACACCGACGCGCAATTGCTTACCGGCGAGGTCAACTGGCCGCGGCTTCCCTGACCGTCTGCCCTGATTTTGCTGCGTTTTGTTCCCGCAACCGTGTGGCAACGACGCGCGCGAGAGGGTCTGTTACACCTGCAGGCTCGTGGTATTAGACCCTCAAGTCATGGCTGGATCGGGTTGATTCCGACCCGCTTTGCCATGCGGGAGCAGTTCGGCTGACATGGCGGATCGAAAGATCATATCCATCGACGGGATGGGCGGGGACAACGCGCCCCGCATCGTCGTCGAGGGCATGGAGCGTATCGCCCAGTCCCACCCGCACCTCGATTTTCTCGTCCATGGCGACGAAGCCCAGCTCAAGGCGCTTCTGACCAGGGCGCCCACCGCCGCTCCGCGCGTTACGATTCGCCATACCGACAAATCGGTCGCGATGGATGCCAAGCCCAGCCAGATGTTGCGTCAGGGCAAAGGCACGTCGATGTGGAACGCGATCGAAGCGGTGAAGTCAGGCGAGGCCGTCGCAGCCGTTTCCGCCGGCAACACAGGCGCGCTGATGGCTCTTTCCATGTTTATCCTGCGCAAGGTTGAGGGCGTGCACCGCCCGGCGCTGGTTGGCAGCTGGCCGACACGCAAGGGCGTCTGCGCAGTGCTTGATCTCGGCGCTGACATTGCTGCTGATGCTGAACAGCTCGTCGAATTTGCCATCATGGGCGCTGCTTTCGCCCGCGCTGTCCACGGCGTGCAGAACCCGCGTGTCGCGCTGCTCAACATCGGCGAGGAAGAGCTCAAGGGTCATGAGTCGATCCGCGAAGGCGCCCGCCTGATGCGCGAGTCTGGCCTGCCGATCGATTTCCGCGGCTACATCGAACCCGACAAGATCGGCTATGGTGACATCGACGTGGTGGTCACCGACGGCTTTACAGGCAACGTCGCGCTGAAAACCGCTGAAGGCATTGCCCGGATGATCTCGGACATGCTGAAGGACGCCTTCAAGTCCGGCCCGCTTTCGATGCTTGGCGCGCTTATGGTCATGCCCGCGCTCAAGAATTTTCGCGCGAAGATGGATCCGCGAAAGACGAACGGCGCTGTCTTCCTTGGCCTTAACGGCATCGTGGTCAAAAGCCATGGCGGCACAGACGACGTCGGCTTCGCGCAGGCGATCTCGGTTGCCGCCGGTATGGGCGACAGCAGTTTCCGCACCGAGGTTGAAGAAAATCTCCGCCGGCTGGCGCCGGTTGCGCCCGTAGGGCCCGCCGAGCAGGTTGCGCACTAGGTCGAGCCCGAATCGCACGACCGGACAGTTTGACGAGGCGTTGATTTGACCGAATTCGTTTCAGTTGTTCGCGGCGTCGGTGGTTACCTTCCAGAAAAGGTGCTCACGAACGAAGATATCGCGAAGATGGTCGACACGACGGACGCGTGGATCACCGCGCGCACCGGAATCCGCAAGCGCCACATCGCCGCCGATGGCGAAACGACCTCCGACCTCGGAACGAAGGCCGCACAGCGCGCGCTCGACGCGGCAGGCCTCACGCCGGACGACATCGACCTCATCGTCATGGCGACAGCGACGCCTGACTACACCTTCCCGGCTACCGCCACGATCGTGCAGCACAAGCTCGGCATCACGCGTGGCGCCGCGTTCGATTTGCAGGCCGTCTGTTCCGGCTTCGTCTTTGCCACCGCCACGGCCGACAACTTTCTCGCGCGCGGCCAGTTCGAGCGCGCGCTGGTCATCGGCGCTGAAACCTTCTCCCGCATACTCGACTGGTCGGATCGCTCCACCTGCGTCCTCTTCGGCGACGGGGCAGGGGCCGTGGTCCTCGAGCGCCAGGAAAGGGCAAAAGCCGGTGACCGTGGCATCAAAGGCATCCACCTTCGCACGGACGGGCGCTACAAGGATCTTCTCTATGTTGATGGTGGCCCGTCCACCACGCAGACCGTCGGTCACCTCCGCATGGTCGGAAACCAGGTCTTCAAGCATGCCGTCGGCAAGATCTCAGAGAGTGTCCTCGCTTCGCTGAGGCAGGCGAATCTCGCGGTGAATGACATCGACTGGTTCGTGCCCCACCAGGCCAACCAACGCATTCTTAGCGCCGTTGCCGAGCGGCTCGGGCTTGAGGAGGGCAAGATCGTCTCGACGGTCGCCACGCACGGCAACACCTCAGCCGCCTCGATCCCGCTCGCGCTGGACGCAGCGGTTTCCGATGGCCGTGTGAAAGCTGGCGACCTCGTCCTCATCGAAGCCATCGGCGGCGGTCTCGCCTGGGGCAGCGCGCTCATCCGCGTCTGACAGCGGCCACAGGCTCGCGCCTGCCCACGCGCGTCGCGAGGGGCTAACCGAATTAATTTCCCGATTTGCCATTGCCTAACAAGCCGTAAACGGATGAAATTGTTCGGGATTTGACTTGGAGGGCCTTAACAACCGCAAGGGGCGGGGTTAGGCTTCTCATTCGCATCGGAGAGCCCGGAGTGCCCGAGAACACACTGACGCGCGCTGACATCGTTGACCGACTTGTTCAAAAGGTCGGGCTAACGAAGCAGGATTCCAGCAACTTCCTCGAGCGTGTGCTCGAACTGGTGTGCTCGGAACTGGAGCGCGACCAGGACGTGAAGTTTGCGCGGTTCGGAAATTTTGTAGTTCGGCGGAAGAATGCCCGCGTCGGTCGTAATCCCAAGACCGGAGAAGAGGCGCCGATTTCCGCAAGACGGGTGGTTTCATTCAAGCCTTCGCCGCTGCTGCGGCAGAGGGTCGAAGCAGCGATGACCGCCCGGAGAGACTAATGACCTCCCTTTCGCAGGCAGGCCTCGCACGAGAGTCGGATTCTGCCCTCGAATGCCCCGTTGATGCATCCGAAGAGATCTACGCCAAAAGCGCTGATGCTTTCCGTACGATCGGTGAGGCGGCGATCGAACTTGGGCTCAAGACGCACGTCCTCCGTTTTTGGGAGACCAAGTTCGACAACCTCCGCCCGATGAAGCGCGCCGATGGTCGCCGCTATTATCGTCCCGACGACATGCAGATGTTGCGTCGTCTCCAGAATCTCCTCCACGTTCAGGGATTGACCATCCGCGGCGCCATCAAGGCGCTGGACGGAGAGCCGGGGGCGGCCGAGGTCAGTGAAGACGGGGCCGAGGAAATGATGATTCCGCCTGACACCGGCGCGTCTGTGCGCGATCTGCAGGACGCTGTGCGTGACGCCGTTGATCGCGGCGAATTCCGCGCTCCCGAAATGCAGGAAGCCTCCACAGCCAAATCGCGGCTGGAAACCCTGCTGGCTGATCTCACAAGCCTGAAGCTGCGCTTGGACACGGTCCGCGCGGCCTGATTGTCGAAAAGCTGGCTAGCCGAGCCGAAGCTCGCGACTGCGAGCAAAGGCTGGTGGGCGGTGACGGGATCGAACCGCCGACATCCTGCGTGTAAAGCAGGCGCTCTGCCAGCTGAGCTAACCGCCCAAAGTCCAACTCTGGCGAGTTCTGAAATGGTCGGAGCGGCGGGATTCGAACCCACGACCCCTAGTCCCCCAGACTAGTGCGCTAACCGGGCTGCGCCACGCTCCGCCAATTCAGGAGCGCCCTTATAGGCGCCTCCCCGTACAAGGGCAACGGGCCTTGATAGCCCCGTATACAGGGGTTTTTGCCCTCTCAATCCTCCACGGGAGGCCGTGCGCCCGGCGGACGGGGCTGCGGGCCCAGCGACTTCACCACATACTTGGCGATCGCCTCGATCTCACTGGGCTGCAGCATGGCGGCAAGTGATGGCATCTCGCCCTGGCCACCCGTGATGACGCGGCTGATGTTGGCGAAGTCCGTGCGGTTGGTCAGGGGGGGTGCGCTGCTTCCCCGCAGACCCGCTCCGTTCGGTCCGTGGCAGGCTGCGCACGTGACGTCGAACTTTGACTTACCCAGCGCCAGTTCCTCAGGCGTCGCTGACACCGCCTGCGCCGCCGCCTTGCTTGAAGGCGGAGCTGCTGACACCGGCACGCCACCGGCCGGCGCTCCACCATTCTCGCTCGCGCCATCTAGCGTCAGCGCAACAAGCTCAGCCGGTTCTCCGCGTTTCGAGACGGCCAACACGATGTACTGCCGCCCGTTCAACACATAAGTCATCGGCCCACCGGTCACGAGCGTGGGCATCTTCGCTTCCCAGATGACTTTGCCGTCGCGCTTATCGTAAGCGCGGAACATCGGCCCACCCGAGCCGCCGCCAATGTTTCCGGACTCACCGAGGAACAGAAGCTCCTTGGTCAGCAGCGGGCTGGGCCTTACATCGAACTTGCCCATCTGCGAGAAATCGAGACCGAGTCCTTGCAGCGCCGGATTCATCTTCACGAAGTCATCCGCATCGCCAATCGGAATGCGCCACAGGTGCTTGCCCGTGTTCATGTCCGTCGCGACCAGCACGGAGTAGGGCGGCTTCAGGATCGGCAGGCCTTGCGGCCCATTGATCGGCGCGCCACCTCCGCCCCCGTAGTAGTCCATGTTCGTCGTTTTCGGATCGCCCTTCTTGATCCCGGCGAACTGCGGCTTCAGCCGCAGCGGTGTGTACATGATGTGCGTGTCGGGATCGACCGCCGCGCCATTCCAATTCGGTCCGCCGCCCGTGCCCGGGAAGATCCAGGTGCCTTTGTTTGTGGGCGTTATCTCCGTCGGCGCCGTGTAGAGTTCGCCCTTGGTGTATTCCGATGCGATCTTCTTTCCCGCCTCGCGGAGCGCCGGCGTGAAGTCGATCAGGTCGTCCTCGCTATAACCAAGCCGCAGGAAAGGTTCGGGCAGGGTGGGAAAGGGCTGCGTCGGCGAGGCGTGCTCGCCCGGGATGGGAGATTTGGGAACCGGCCGCTCCTCGATCGGCCAGACGGGTTCGCCCGTCTTGCGATCGAAGACGAAGGTCAGTCCCTGCTTAGTCAGCAAGGTAAGGGCCTTGATCGTCTTTCCGTCTTTCCGAATGTCGTGTAGGATCGGCGCCGCCGGCATGTCGTAGTCCCACAGACCGTGATGCACGATCTGATGGTGCCACACACGCTTACCGGTTTTTGCGTCCACTGCGACGATGCTCTCGCCGAACAGCCCATCGCCCGGCCGCTGTCCGCCATAGAACTCGTTGGTCGGCGTTTCCGTCGGCAGATAGACCAGACCAAGCTCCGGATCTGCGCTCATCATCGACCAGACGCCCGCCGCGCCACTGTATTTGCCGCTGCCGTCCTTCCAGGTTTCGCCGCCCAACTCGCCCGGTTGGGCAATTGGATTGAAAG
Source organism: Hyphomonadaceae bacterium (assembly GCA_947478925.1). Classification (GTDB taxonomy): domain Bacteria; phylum Pseudomonadota; class Alphaproteobacteria; order Caulobacterales; family Hyphomonadaceae; genus UBA7672. The sequence goes on from CANJXY010000165.1 coordinate 5,355, forward strand.
TCCACACCAGCTGGCCGGTCCGCACATCAAATCCGCGCACCTTGCCTGGCGCGCTCTCCTTGTTGCGCGAGCCGCTGACGATCACCTGCACGACCACGATGTTTCCGACAACGAGAGCGGGCGACACCGACCCCACATCCGTCGCAGGCGTGCCCTCGACGACACCCTGGCGCAAGTCAATCCAGCCATTCTTCCCGAACCCCGGTGCGGGTTTGCCGGTCTTGCCATCGACCGCGATCAGCCGTCCATCGCCGCTATTGTGGAAGACCCGTTTGTCTGTCCCGTCCGTCCAGTAGGCCAGCGACCGTCCCGCCAGCGATCCCGCCCGCCCGCCGATGTCGGCAGGCTGTGGCTCGAACGTCCAAATCGTCTTACCGGTGCCTGCATCAATTGCCGCCATGCCGTTGTTGACCCACGGCACATAGAGAACCCCGTCATCGAGTAGCGGTGTCGACTTGTAGTTGGATGATCCACCGTCGCCCGATGTATCCGCGCTCCAGCGCCAAGCGATCTTCAGCCGGTTAACCGTGTTGCGGTTGATCTGATCCAGCGGCGCATAGCGCGTCTGGCCTGCATCCCCGCCCCAGTACTTCCATGCGCTTGTGTCGTAGGCGCGTGCTCCGCCGCTCTGCGAGCCCATGCCGGCGGGCAGGGTGCAGGCGAATGCTAGTGAAATCGCGAGCAGGGACGCAACGGCCCCTCCCGCAAGCTTGCGGTTCGACATCCGGCTCTCCTCCCGTCGCGGCCTCTGGCGGGCCTGCTTCATTGGCGTCGAGCATTAGCGCTGCCCGCACGATACGCAATCCATCTCAATGCGACTGTTCGCGCACAGGATGTAATGATTTGCCGTGCAATCCGGTTGAGCATCATCTCACATTTGCGGGAGCAAGCTGCGCGTGTGGACGTGCGGTCGGAATGGACAGATAAATGTCGCGGGGCCTAACACTGGCCGCCTTGCTGGCGGGCGTCGTTGCGTCGGCTTATGGCCTGATCCAGGCCGCTGCCGAGGCGCCTGGAGCCCCCGCGCCTCCGGCCAACACCGGCCGCCCTGCCAGCGACGGTTTCATCGTCGATTTCGTCCGCGGCTACGATCGAGCGACCCAGGTGCGCGCGACGTGGGACGTTGCCTCGGACTGGATGGCTGTCTCCTATCGCGAGAACAATGTGGAATTCGGCACCGCCGGGCTCACGCTGAGGGCAAGGCGTAACAAGACCGGCGTTGCCGACTACACCAGCAGCGAATTCCAGCGCGCTGGATTTTACGGTTACGGCCGCTTTGAAGTCGTCATGAAAGCTTCCAACGCGCCAGGCATTGTCTCCTCGTTTTTCGTGTATGCTGGCGAGGACATGGGCGATCCCCACGACGAGATCGATGTCGAGCTTCTCGGACGCTCGTCCCGTCAACTGCATACAAATTTCTTCAGCAATGACGTGACCAGCCCCGTTGATGTCGATCTGTGGTTCGATACATCGGATTCCGAACACCTCTACGCGTTTGAATGGTCGCCTGCCGCCATCATCTGGTATGTCGATGGCGTGGAGGTCCGACGTGTGATCGCTGCTCCTGGCGTTCGTATTCCAACGACGACGGCCCGCGTCATGGCCAGCGTCTGGGCCGGCAATCGCAGGGTTGCAGAATGGACGGGCAACCCTTCTGTCGATAGGGCATCGGCGACCTATCGCTGCATGTCGCACGTGCCCCTGGGCAAGACGGGCCGCCAGTGCAGTGACAGCTTCAAGCCGCCGGCAAAGACCTAAACCAACGGGCGCCTCAGTAGCTTACCTGCTGCGACCTTCGCCAGCGTCGAGAGCGTAAAGCCCGCCGCGCGTACGTCCGAAAGGAGAACGCCAATGAATGCGCCAAACCGCTTCGATTTGAGTGTGTCCGTCGCGCTGACAAACTGGTTTACATTGCGCAACCCCCGCATCCGGTGTGCCAGCGCATCCTGCTCCCTCGGCGTCAGATGCGCGTCATGCCGGACGGTGAACCGCGTTTCTGCGTCGAGCCACGCTTTGGTCTGTTCCGGCTTCAACCGGTGCGAGGTTGAGCCAGCCGCCCGCGTATAGCGATAGCCCGCCTGCGGCGTGTAGGTCATGCGCGCCCCACGCGCCAGCATGTCGGCCACGATGTAATAGTCTTCGCTGTTGCGAAGCAGTGGGTCGTAGGCCGCTTTCAACCTGTCGAGCGTTGCTCTTCGGATCAACGGTTTCAGGTAGCCGATGCAATCGCCCTCTTTCATCGGTTGGTTGAACTCAACCCATGTCGCGAGATCGATCGACCGCTGCGTCTGGAACATCACCGACTTCAGAAAGCGTCCTGCGCCGATCGTCTGGCCCGCCGCATCCACTTCGGTCATGTTGTCAACGATGAGGTCAGCGCTCTGACTATCTGCCATCGCGACTAGCATCGCGAAACGCTGAGGCGTCACGGCATCGTCCGCATCGAGCACGGCGACATAGCGCCCCTTCGCAAGCGTGATTGCGCGATTGCGAGCTGCGGATGGACCGCCATTGGCGACCAGCCGGTCGATCACAATCCGCGGATCTGTCGCCGCGAGCTTCTGGAGTACCGTCCAC